>CAZTYC010000281.1:0-3333 GCA_964617435.1 uncultured Burkholderiales bacterium | reverse complement strand
CGCCAGGCAACCCTCATCGTTCAGACCCTTTCACCCGGCCTGTCCGCGAACAGCAATTCGTACAATCCTTGGGCCGTGGGCGTCATGTTTCTCACGTCAGGCCAATGCACTTCGTTTTCAGGCACCAGCAACTTGGCATACACCGCCTGGTACACGCGTTTCACCACGCCCGGCGAGACTTCCACGCGGTCGTACCCGGGAAACAGCCCGAGCAAACGGTAACCGGCGCCTTCCAGCGCGCGTTGGGCATAGGGATGCTGAAGTGTCGCCAGCGCGTACATGAATGCGGCGCCCATGTCGCGCCCGATATGCTCGGTGCCTTGCATCGCCAGCGCGGCAATCCCGGTACCGCGGTGCTCGGGCGCCAGCACGATCAACCGTCCGTAAATGGCCAGCGAATCTAGCTCACGCTCGAATGACCACATGCCCACCATGTCGCCCCGATACGTGATCGGCACCACGAGGATGTCTGCATCCGGTCCGCCGCGCAGGGCCACGCGACTGAGGTAAAAGTCTTCGCGCAAATAGCCGCTGGAGGCGCCCACGCGGATTTCCGGGTGCCACCTCTTGAGCCCGTCAATCAATGCCGGGACATGCTCCCGCCCCATTTCGATGAACGCATAGCCGTCGGGCAGCGGAATCATGTCTCGCATGCTCTCAATCGTCGGCCACTTCATGGCTGCGTCCCGCTTCCCGAAGGTAAAGCGACTGCGTGCTCTGGAAACAGCGCATTGAACAGCGCGCGCGCTTTCGGCGTCAGGTTGGCCGGATCCGGCCGCAACAGGTCTTCCTCCGGCACCAGCACCTTGACGTAGGCGCCTTCGAACACACGCTTGACCACGCCTGGCGCGACCTGTTCGCGGTCATACCCGGAAGTGAAGCCGATCAATTTCCAGCCGGCGGTTTCCAGCGCGTGCTGCATGTGCGGAATCTTGAGCGTCACCAGCCCGAAGAAGAACTCCGCTCCCATCAGCCGCCCGGCCGATTCCGCCATCGGCATCACGCGGGACGCCAGCTTGGCGCTGCGATGCTCCGGGGCGACGATGATCAGGCGCGCATAAAGCGTGAGTGCATCCGGCTCCTGCTCCCAGGACCACATGCCCACCATCTCCTCCCCTTGGCGGAACAGGAAGACGATGACGGACTTTTCCATATCGCCATCCAGGCACACGTATTTGTCGTAAAACTCCTCGCGCAGATAGCAACTGCCGCCCCCGACCGCGATGTCCGGGTGCCAGCGCCGGATCCCTTCGATCAGCGCCGGAATGTCCGCACGCTCCAGCGCCGTGATGTGATACCCGGGCGGCAGGGAACACATCGACATGAATTCTTCAACCGAGGGCCACTTCATTGGGTGTGCAGTCCTTTCCCATTGCGCGCCATGCCAGCGCATGGCAACCATCGGTAAAGTTTAGTGGCAATCCGACGGCGATTGGAAGTGGAGCGACTTACCGAACACAAGCGCTGGAGCGCCGTTTCAGGCATTTTCGGCCTGTGAGGCGCGCGGATGCTGGGGTTTCAAATTCAACCAAGTGTTCCCAGCGCATGAAGTTGGGAACACGATGCAGCGCCCGGCCACGACAGCTTGGAAAGCGTACCCTTACCCAGAACGCGCGCTATTCATCCTCGGTGCTGTTCCAGAGGTCCTCAGAAAACCCGAGGTTCATCGCGGCGATCATCTCTTGCGCGTTCAGGTCATTCCAGTCCTTGTCGGCGCTGGGGGGCGGATCGTTCTTGTCCCACTTGTCCTGTCGCCAGCCGAGCGTGGTCCACAGCTCCTTCTCTCGGCTACTGAGATCAGCCCACGACAATTCTTCCCAGATGCCGGGGTTGCCTTGCATGTCTCGGACTTCCATTGCTGCCTCCAAAGAAACTTGACGAACTGAACTAAGACCAAATGGTGTCTGCCGCTATCCACCTTAATTGGCGGAAGAAAAAATGGCGCCTGAGTTAATGGTTACCGACTTCATTGACTTATCAGCGAAAGTGCGGCAGCCAGTAATCCGCAGTGGCAAACACTCCGTAGAGCATGCCACCTGCGATGACAAGAGATGCCAACACACTAGTGGAACGCCAAAGCCAGTATCGCTCTCGTCGATCCTCAATCCACTCTTGAACATAGAAGCCGACAAAAAAACACGCCGCCAAGACAACTGAGGCGCAAAACAGGATGCCCAGCCCTTCAAGATCTCTTGGATACAGCCAGGGAAACGCCGTTCCAAGCACCAACAGAAACATGACGAACGTACCAATCAGTCCGGAGTAAGCGGCGCGTTTCAGCCGGTTCTGCCATTTTTCGTCGTCGCGCGCCGCAGCACTCCAAGCGGCTTCCCGCTCGCGCCGGCGCATCGCAGCGCGCTTGATCATTGATAGGGATGTATTTCCTTGATCATCCATTCGCGTGCGAATCAGACAAGAAGCGTTCAAAACGCAAGAGCCGGGTTGCTTTGGTTTTTTATAGCGGAAAAAACGAGCCTAACCCCATTGATTTGCAAAACAAATCGCGCTGACCAATCTGATTATTGAAAGTCGGTCGTAATCCATCCTGTCAGGCATCTACACATGTAATGACTGCAAGCCACCTTCGGCTCCTTCGCGACGATCTGCAAAAGTGCTGCCGCCGGTCCGGTCGGCTGCCTTCTCTGTTGCTCCCAATTCTGAATCGTCCGCACGCTGACGCGAATCAGCCGCGCAAACTCATCCTGCGTGAGCCCGATGTGTTCGCGAATTGCCTTGACGTCGGTGACTTCCACCTTGAAGCGACGCGACGGCTTCGCTGTTCCCTTCGAGATCGCCTTGGCCTGCTTGAGGCTGGTCAACAAATCCTGAAACAGTTTTTTTTCCATTTCAAAGCTCCTTCACTAAGCTCCGCAGAATTTCGGTTTCCTCTGCGGAAAGCGTGTCCTTTTCCGACTTGGGGTAGATCAGCAGCATGTAGATTTGGCTGGCGGTGCGCTTCCAAAAGCAAATCGTGCGGATGCCCCCGCTCTTTCCGCGCCCGCCAAGCCCGAAACGAACCTTGCGGATTCCGCCACCGCCGCGAATGATGTCGCCGACGTCCGGTTGTGCAATGAGCAAAGTCTGCAATTCGCGGTATTCATCGTCATCCATCAGCTCCAGCAAGCGCCGCGTAAAGACGGGGGTTTCGATAAATTCCACGTACAGTTTATACGCCATTGGCGTACGCTTCAATGGCATTCGAATTGGACACGAGTTGGGCGCATGGATTGGCGAATCGAATGCTACGTTCCACGGCAATATTCCACCGCCTCCCCCACTCTCTCCACCGCCACCACCGTCAACCCCTCAATCTTCTGCCTCGGCTTGTTCGCC
>CAZTYC010000280.1:1628-3335 GCA_964617435.1 uncultured Burkholderiales bacterium | reverse complement strand
AAACGGGCCACAAACATCGTGGCCCGTTTTCATTGTTGGTGGAGATGAAGAGGATCGAACTCTCGACCTTCGCATTGCGAACGCGACGCTCTCCCAGCTGAGCTACATCCCCAATCTACTGCGTGCTGCTCACATCGAAAAATGTACCTCTCTGGATTGCAACGCGTCAGGCGCTCTTCCACCTCGCGCCTTGCATGGCGCTCGGATTCGCGAGGCTTGCGACATGCCGCAGGGCATGTCCCAAGTCCACGCTCATCCAGCTGAGCTACATCCCCGAGTGATTCGCAACCATTCTAGCCAAATTGCGGCACTTTTTCAGCAGGCCGCTTGGCAACACCCCTGCCCAAGTGGAAAGTCGGCGTCGCGACTTCCGTGCCCGCCGCTACACCTGCGGAATAGCAATGCCGCGCACCGCCATCTTTTCCGTTTCCACCATGTGCGCGAGGAGCTTGGAGGCCTGGTAAATGGCGCTGATGGTGGGCGTGGGCACGCCGGCGAGGTGACCGAGTTCCACCACGGAACCCACCAATGCGTCCACTTCGATGGCGCGGCCGGCTTCGATGTCCTGCAGCATCGAGGTCTTGTGCCTGCCCACCTTGGCGGCGCCCTCGATGCGCTTGTCCAGCGACACGCGGAAACTCGCGCCCAGCTTTTCGGCCACCGCCTGCGCCTCGCGCATCATGTTGGCGGCCAGTTCGCGGCTCAGCGGAAACTCGCAGATGTCCTGCAAGGTGGCGTGGGTGAGCGCGGAAATGGGATTGAAGGTGAGGTTGCCCCAGAGCTTCAGCCAGATCTCGTTGCGGATGTTGTCGAGCACCGGCGCCTTCAGGCCGGACTTGGCGAAAATGTCGGACAGGTCCTTCACGCGGTTCGAAACCGTGCCGTCGATTTCGCCCAGCGGGAACCGATCGCCCTCGATGTGCTGCACCACGCCCGGCGCCACCAACTCGGCCGCCGGGTACACGACGCAGCCGATGATGCGGTTCGGGTCGATGGTCTCCGCGCAGACGCCGGTTGGGTCCACGGCATTGACGCGCGTGCCCTGCAAGGCGCCGCCGTGTTTGTGAAAGTACCAGAACGGGATGCCGTTCTGCATGGTGATGACGGTGGTCTTCGGGCCGTACAGCGGCTCCAGCTGGTGGACGATGGCCTCCACCTGGTTGGCCTTCACGGCCAGGATGATGCAGTCCACGTGGCCGACGGCGGCAAAGCTGTCCGTAGCCTTGGCGTGCCGGGCCTCCAGCACACTGCCATCCTTGAATTTGACCGTCATGCCGCGCGTGCGGATGGCGTCCAGGTTCTTCCAGCGCGCGATGAAGGTGACGTCCTCGCCCGCCGCAGCCAGCTTGGCGCCCACGTAGCCGCCAATGGCGCCCGCACCTACGATACAGAATTTCATCGTGCTCCCTGACTCACAGTTGGGAGACGACCTGGCTCCCACAGCCCATTGTGCACTGCACCATTGGGATTTTCAAGCCGAATGGCCGGGCAACCGCCAAAAAAAAGCCCCGCAGAGCAGGGCCTTCCAAGGAACTGTGCCTCAACTGGTGACAATCGCGACACACACCATTATATTTGCACAAATATATTTTGCCCACACATTCCTGGAGATCACCAATGAAACTCTCTTCCCGCTCGCTCAGCCTCGCCGTCGCCGCCTGCCTCGCCATTGCGGGGTGCGCGTCCCATTCCCCGTCTTCATCCGAC
>CAZTYC010000280.1:0-1528 GCA_964617435.1 uncultured Burkholderiales bacterium | reverse complement strand
TTTGCGGATGAGCGCGGGAGCCGCGAATACAACATGGCGTTGGGACAGAAGCGCGCGGATGCGGTGAAAAGCGCGTTGAGCGCGCTTGGCGTGAAAGCTGCCAATATCGAGTGCATCAGCTTTGGCGAAGACAAGCCGAAGGCGACCGGGCACGACGAGGTGTCCTGGGCCGAAAACCGGCGCGTGGATTTCGTCGTCAGCGCGAAGTAACCCACGCGCGCGCGGATGCGCGGCCCCGACAATCTTCTGTAGGATTGTGGTCAACCATCGCCCCAATCCTCCATGGCAGAACCGAAGCAGCGAAAATCCCGCGCCGATGTTGAGCGATCATCCCGCCGCACGGGCGCGCGCGCACCGGACGTGTTCGATGCGTCCGGCGCGAAGTACAGGCAGATGCTCGAAGTCCTCACGCAATTCCGCGTGGTCATTTCCAACCTGAAGACCCATTACCGTGAAGTCGAAGCGGTCACCGGCGTGGGCGGCGCCCAACTTTGGGCGCTGACCGCCATCGGCGCCCATCCGGGAATCCAGGTCGGCGAACTGGCGCGGGAACTGGCCATACATCCTTCGACGGCAAGCAACCTCGTGGACCGGCTGGTCATGCTGGGCCATCTCCGGCGCGTCCGCGAAGAGGGCGACCTGCGCGCCGTCATGCTCCACCTCACGCCATCAGGCAAGGACATCACGCGACGCGCCCCCCAACCCGCGCTGGGTCCCCTGCAACACGCGTTGCTGGCCATGCCGGAAGACACGGTGAATGACCTCAAGCGCAATCTCGCCATGCTGATCGAGGCGATCGGATTGAGCCGGACCAAAGGTCACGCGACGCCCTTGTCGGTCCTGCTCGAGGATTCCCGCTCAGCTTCGCAATCCACTGCGGCCAAACGAAAAGCGCGCGCCTGAGGGGCGGCGCGTCGGCAAGATCACGCCTTGCGCGTCCTGCGGTAGAAATAGACCATCAAGGCCGCACCGGCGACGATCATCGGCAGGCTGAGCCACTGCCCCATCGACAGCCCCAGCGCGAGGAAGCCCAGGAAATCGTCCGGCTGGCGCGCAAATTCGGTGAGGAAGCGGCCCGCGCCGTAGCCGATCAGGAACAGCGCGGATACCGCACCCACCGGCCGCGGCTTGCGTGCGAACCACCACAACACGATGAACAGCAGCACGCCTTCCACGCCGAACTGGTAGAGCTGCGACGGGTGCCGCGCCACCGGGGACGCGTCTGCCTGCGGGAACCACATGGCCCAGGGCCAGAGGTTCGGGTCCGTCACGCGGCCCGGCAACTCACCGTTGATGAAATTGCCCATGCGACCCGCGCCCAATCCGGTGGGGACCAAGGGCGCGATGAAATCGGTGATCTGCCAGAACGTGCGGCCCTGCTTTCGCGCGATCAGCACCATCGCCACCAGCACGCCCAGGAAGCCGCCGTGAAACGACATGCCGCCCTGCCAGATGTAGAAGATCTCGATCGGATTCGCAAGGTAATGCGACAGCTTGTAAAACAGGATGTACCCCAGCCGCCCGCCCA
>CAZTYC010000279.1:0-3406 GCA_964617435.1 uncultured Burkholderiales bacterium | reverse complement strand
CGCCGCAATCGCTGTGCTTCGAGATCACCGAGACCATGGCGATCGGCAACCTCGCCGCGGCGGCGGAATTGATGCAGTCCGTGCGCGCCGCCGGCTGCCGGTTCGCGCTCGACGACTTCGGCATGGGCATGTCCTCGTTTGCGTACCTGCGCCACCTGCCGGTGGACTACGTGAAGATCGACGGCGCGTTCATCCGCAACATCCTCACCGAGCGCACCGACCACCACATCGTCGATGCGATGGCGCGCGTGTGCCGCGCGCTCGACATCCGCACCGTGGCCGAGTTCGTCGAATCCGAGGCGATGATGCCGGTGCTCGCGGAACTCGGCGTCGACTACGCGCAGGGTTACGCGGTGGGACGGCCGGAACCCCTGGTGTGACGAATCGCCCGGTGCGGCCGGGCAAACTCATTGTCTGGCGCGCCGTTCAAGGCGAAAACGGCCTGGGAGGCTCGTCCGTGCTGGAGTTTCGTGATTCGATGCGGGGGCCAGATGCGCGATCCTTCTCCCGCGCGCCGCGGCCGGCGGCTCAGAATTTCACCGCGATCTCCGCGAACGCCGTCGCCCCCGCCTGCTTGTAGAAATCGAAATACTGCCGGTTCGTCGCGTTTTCCACCGACACCGCCACGCGCATCTGCGGATTCACGTGCCAGGCCACGCGCGCGTGCAGCGTGGTGCGCGCATCGTAGGAGCCGTACACGCCCTCGACGACATTGGCGTTGGTGTCGTCGCCGGAGCCGAACACATGGCCGATGCGCCGCGCGACGAGCGAGGCGTGCCACGCGCCGTCCTGGAACTCGACGCCCGCGTTTGCCATGCGGCCGGGCACGTCGGGCAGGCGCTTGCCCACGCTGGCGGGGACCGCCGGGTTGTCGGTGATGTCGTAGCGGTGCAGCCACGTGGCATTGGCGAACAGCGAGAACGGCGTCGCGCCGATGCGCGTGCGCGCGTCGAACTCCACGCCGTCCACCTTGGCCGTGCCGGCGTTGACCGATTGGGTGAGCGTCGCGCTCTTGCGGCTGCGGTAGATCAGGTTCGTCAGCGTCTGCGTGAACGCCGACGCGGAGACTCTTGCCTGCGGGGCAACCCGCCAGTCGAAGCCGGCCTCGGCGGCGCGGATGCGCTCGGACTTGAGGTCTGCGGACGGCTCGTTCACGCTGAACACGCCCGCCACGCTGGAAGGCGACACCGTGCGCGTGTAGAGATCGAGCAGGGTCGGTGCGCGGAATCCGGCGCCGGCGCTGGCGCGCAAGGTCAGCGCCGGAGTGGCCGCGAACACCGCCGCAATCTTGGGCGAGGCGCGCTGCTCGCTGCGCGAGGGGTAAGTGGTGACAAAGGCGGGCGTCGTGCTCTGGCTGGCCAACCCCTCGGTGCGGAAGCGGTCGAACCGGGCGCCGACGTGGATCGTCAGTGCGTCCGACGCCGCATACTGCGCCTCGGCAAACAGGGCGGCGATGTCGCAGGTGCCGAAACTGCGTGTCTTCTCGTCCGCCGCCGATTCCGCCGCGCGCCACTGGGTGGCGTTCTGGGTGCGACGGTCCAGGCGCTGGTGGTTCCACGCGAAGCCGGTGGTGAGCCGCAGCGCGTCGGTGAGCATCCATTTGGCATGCGCGTCGATGTCGGTGCGGCGGTTGGGCTGGTCGGTCCACTCGCCCGGACCGCTGTCCCACTTCGCCGTCGCGGCGGGCTGCGTGAAGCGAAAGTTGTGGTCCATATGCCCGAGGTTGACCACCGCGCGGGTGCCGCCGGCAAAGTTCTTCTCCCAACGCAAATGCGCGCGGTACTCCCGCTCGAAAGACGGCGTGAAGGTGAAGAAGTCGGTTTCGGCCAGCGTGGTGCGCGTGCCGGCGGAAAGCCCCGGATTGAAGGTCCCGGTCACCACCGGCGCACCAGCGCTGTTGGTGAGGAACGTGAGCGGCTGGTCGTAGCCCACGCGGTAGCCGGCATAAGCCAGCCCGCCGATGAGCCTGCCGCCCGCGCCGAAGTCCTTGTCCAGTTTGAGTTCCGCATTGGCCTGGTGCCAGGACCGCGCGCCCTTGGTGCCCAGCCAGGCAGACGCCACGCCGGCGGGCGTCGTCGTCGCACGCGCGCCGCTGACCGTGGTGGTGCTGGTGCCTGCGGTGAGCGGCTTGACCACGTAGTCGCTGTCGTTGATGCCGTCGCTGTCGCGGTATCCGGCGGCGAGCACGATGCCCAGGCCGTTGTCGAGCCGGTCCCGGTAGGTGGCGGCCACGGCGTTGCCGCGCAAATCGCCCGCGGCCGTTTCCGCCTTCACCTGCACTTGCCGCTTGCCGGGCAATTGCGTGAGCACATGAATCACGCCGCCCATGGCATTGCCGCCGTAGAGTGCGGAGTAGGGGCCGCGCACCACCTCGATGCTGCGCACGTTCTCGAGCAGGATCGAGGAGAGGTCGATGCCGCCGGAGATCGCGTTGTTCACCGGCTGCCCGTCGATCATCACCAGGGTGCGCGCCGTGCGCGGCACGCCGCGCAGCGCGATGCTCGCCTGCCCCGAGGAGGGAAACACGGCGCCCTGCGCATTCGAGCGCAGGTACAGGCCCGGGACCTCGGAGAGCACGTCGCCGATGCGGGCGGCGCGGCGTTGTTCGATCTCGCGTTCCGTCACCAGGGTGACGCTGGCGGGCGCCTCGCTCACCGGCACATCCTCGCGCGTGGCGGTGATGACCAGCGGTTCCAGCTGGTGGGGCGCGCTGTCCGCCGCGGGTGGGGACGCCGCCGCCGGGGAGGCCTCCGCCCGGGCCCATCCGGCCGGCGCGCATCCAAGCAGGCAGGCCAGCAGCAAGGGCAGGCGCCGGCGGGTGAAACGGGGGAAGTCTTGATTTGCCACGGTTTTTTTCCTCGTTGCGTGTCTACGAGGCCAGTGTATCGACGGCGAAATCGCAAACCTTGATGTGTCTTAAGGTTTGCCGCGGCGCAATAAACGATGCTACCATCACCGCGCAGGCGCCGGAAATCGGCGCATGGCGGACATCCCTACCACTACGCTCAGGAGTTCAAAATGACTCGCGCCCTACAACGCAAAATGCAGGCGGCGCTGTTGTCCGCCTTGGCTTGGGCAGCCCTAGGCGCGGCCGCGCAAACGACGCCCGCCCCCACGGTGGACCCGTCCAAGAAAAACGTCACGCCCGCCGAGGTGCAATACCAGGCCGGCTCCTCGCCGATCGGCGAGGCCGAGATGCACCAGAACGTCAACCCGAAGGCGCCGCCCATGACCAAGGCGGAGTTCGACAAGGGCCGCAAGATCTATTTCGAACGCTGCGCCGGCTGCCACGGCGTGCTGCGCAAGGGTGCCACCGGCAAGCCGCTGACCACCGACAAGACGCTGGCCACCGGCACCGAGTACCTCAAGGTGTTCATCAAGTACGGCTCGCCGGCGGGGATGCCCA
>CAZTYC010000278.1:0-3411 GCA_964617435.1 uncultured Burkholderiales bacterium | reverse complement strand
CCATTGGAGGACGCATGAAGCAGTATCCAAAGAATAGCCCAGAAGCCATGTCCCGACTTGTCGCGCTCATGATGGTGAGCGACGGCGAGGTTGATCCACGCGAGATGACGGCGCTGGACCACCTGAACGCATGGGCGCACTTGGGAATCACCCGACAGGGTTTTCTGGAAGTTGCGAAGTCGTATTGCGCAGATCTGAAGACAGCTGCCGACGCACAGGATGGAGTCTCGCTTCTCGACGATGCGGCCACGGAAGCGATCGTCGGCTCCGTCGACGACCCGGAAAAGCGCCGAATTGTCGGCCAACTCATGCTGGCCGTGCTCGATGCAGACCGCCGCCACGCCGCAGAGGAACTGATTGTTTACTCGCGCATCATGAAATCCTGGAGCCAGGAGCGCAGTGCCTTGAAAAGACTTCACGCGGTCGCCAACCTCTAAGGGACTTCACGCATGGCGCACCCCCGTGCGCGGGCTAGAATCCACCGCAAGGGGGACGCCATGCAACAGCGACGAATTCAATTCTCAACGGCCGCACTGCTTTCGGCCACTGTCAGCATTGCCGCACTCGCTGCGGACGGTACGGGTCAGACGCCGGCGCTCATCCGCGTCGGCGGTATTCCCATTGATTTCTTTTTGTTTGGCGCAACGCTGCTCGGCGTGGCGCTGTTCCACGCGCATACGCTTCGCATCGCGCTGACCGGAGCCATCGTCATCGCGCTGTACAAGATCGTGTTCACCGGTTTCAAGACCGGGCCCGGCATTGCGGGATTCGTCGGCCACCTTGGACACGAGTGGGTCATCATCGCCAACTTGCTGTGCCTGCTGGTGGGTTTTGCGATCCTGTCGCGGCACTTCGAGAAGAGCCACGTGCCCGTCATCCTGCCCAAGTACCTGCCGGATGATTGGAAGGGCGCGTTCATCATGCTGGTGATGGTGTTCGTCTTGTCCTCGTTCCTGGACAACATCGCCGCCGCGTTGATCGGGGGCGCCATGGCGCACCAGTTGTTCAAGGCCAAGGTCCACATCGGCTACCTCGCCGCCATCGTCGCCGCCTCGAACGCGGGTGGCGCGGGCAGTGTGGTGGGGGACACGACGACCACGATGCTGTGGATCTCCGGCGTGTCGCCGTTGATTGTGCTGGACGCGTATGTGGCGGCCGGCGTGGCCCTCTTCATCTTCGGGATTCCGGCCGCAATCCAGCAACAGAAGTACTCTCCCATCCTGAAGAACACCCACGCGCACACCCAGGTCGACTGGGGACGCATCGGCATCGTGGGACTGATCCTTGTGCTGGCCATTGCCACCAACGTCGTCGTCAATCTCAAGTTCAATCATTTGGCAGATCATTTCCCGTTCATCGGCGTGGCGGTATGGGTGGCGATCCTGCTCACCATCCCGGTGCGGCGTCACGATTGGGAGGTCGTCCCCGAGGCTGCCAAAGGCGCAGTCTTTCTGCTCTCCTTGGTGCTATGTGCCTCCATGATGCCTGTCGAGGAATTGCCCAAGGCCACATGGGTCACCACGTTGGGATTGGGCTTCGTGTCCTCGGTGTTCGACAACATTCCGCTCACCGCTTTGGCCATCAAGCAAGGCGGCTACGATTGGGGCTTCCTCGCCTACGCGGTCGGATTCGGTGGCTCGATGATCTGGTTCGGTTCATCGGCAGGCGTGGCGCTGGCCAGCATGTATCCGGAAGCGCGCTCGGTCGGGCAATGGCTGCGCCATGGCTGGTTCGTGGCCGTGGCCTACGTCGTCGGATTTTTCGTCATGCTTGCATTGCTCGGCTGGCACCCGGATGCGCCGTTGAATTCGCCGACCGGCGCGCGTTGATCACAAAACCCAAAGTCAAACCCTAATGCGGGCGCGGCGATCCGCGCCTTTTTCCCGCGAACGCCGCGTGAAATCTAGGGTTTGCCTGGCGCGCCGATTGCGCGCAGCCACAAAAAGCCTGCGACGCCTGCCATCATCGAGGCCAACAAGATGGCCATCTTGGATGCGGCAATCGCCGGCGCATTGCCGTCAAACGCCAGATTGGTAATGAAGATCGACATCGTGAAGCCGATGCCGCCCAGCATTCCGGCACCAGCGACGTGTACCCAACGCACGCCCTGCGGCAATTGGCACCAGCCGATGCCGATGGCCATTGCACACAGCAGCAAGACCCCCAAGGGCTTGCCGACGACCAGACCTGCCACGATGCCAAGGGCATTGGTACTCGCGAGGTTTTGCAGCGCGGAGGTATCGATGACCACCCCGGTGTTGGCAAGCGCAAACAACGGCAGGACGATGAACGCAACCGGCTTGTGCAGCAAGTGTTCCAGCCGATGGGAAGGCGAAGACTCGTCTTCAGATCGTGCGCTGAACGGAATCGCGAAAGCGAGCATCACGCCGGCAAGCGTGGCGTGCACCCCGGACTTCAACATCAGGGCCCACATGATCACGCCCCCAATGAGGTAGGGCGTGAGTGCCATCCAACGCAGGACCCGGTTGAAAAATATGAGCACGCCAAAAACGAGAAGGGCCCCGAAAAGAAAGGGCAGGGAGAGGCTCTTGCTGTAAAACACCGCGATCACGATGATGGCACCCAGATCATCGATGACCGCGTAGGCCACCACAAACACCTTGAGCGCCACTGGAACGCGCGTTCCGAGCAAGGCCAAGGCACCGATTGCAAATGCGATATCGGTCGCCATCGGGATGCCGAATCCGGCCTGCGTTGCCGTTCCGGCATTGAAGGCGAAGTGAATCAACGCAGGTGCCGCCATGCCCCCGACTGCGGCAAAGATGGGCAGCAACGCGTTCGAAATGTTCGACAGTTCGCCGACATACAACTCGCGCTCCAGTTCGAGGCCGATCAGCAAAAAGAATACGGCCATCAGGAGATCGTTGACCCAAAGTCCGGCGGACAACGGGCCAATCGGCAATTCCCAAAGCGCCTGGAAGCCGATTCCCCATGGTGAATTGGCCAACACAATTGCCCCTAAGGTACTGACAAGCAAAACGACCGCGCCCGCCTGTTCAGAGGCAAAGAACTCTGCAAACGACTTGGTCAATATTCGGGGCGCGACAGGCATGATTCGAAGGGTCCTCTTTCATACGGCGAAGGGGTGTCATTTGATCGCAAGAACTACAAAACTTCGCCGTGTACTTCAGATGCAAAGCATCCGGATTAGGGTAAACCCGTGTTTGTGCAGTGCAGCAACGATTCGGTCAAAGCGCTTTCTACTCAATCTTGATGTGAGGCACTTGCGTACCGTCCACGCGGCGCATAGCATCGTCAAACCAAAGGGAACGTGCCGCCATGAGCACGGTCGCACGCGCAATGCTCGTTTGGCGCGAAGTCAACCCTGATCGATTGTCGACACCACATTTCCACACGAGGAGGCCTCATGAGCGAGTCAGTCGTCAACAC
>CAZTYC010000277.1:0-3425 GCA_964617435.1 uncultured Burkholderiales bacterium | reverse complement strand
AGATTGCCCATTTTTTCGAGCATTACAAGGACCTGGAAGCCGGCAAATGGGTGCGCGTGGAGGGCTGGGTCGGGCCCGAGGAAGCCAAGCAGGCCGTGGTGGATGGCGTGAAGCGCTTCAAGTCCGCGAAGAAGAAGCCGCGCCGCTGACCTCTGCGAGGCTCGCACGGGCGGCTCCGGCGTCGCCAATCAGCCGGCCACGCCGCGATCTGAAGGCGGAGATTTGGGCGAATGTGCGCGGGGGAATTTGCGCCGCAATCACGGGTATGATGCGCGCTGCTTTTCCAGCCCCGCCCGATGATCCTGCCTGAAACCTTCACCGTAGAACTCTGCACGTGGTCCGAGGAACACGCCGCGCTGTCGAGCCTTCGCCACGCCGTGTTCGTGCTTGAGCAAAAAGTGCCCCCGGAGATCGAGATCGACGCGCTCGACCCCGAATGCGTGCATGCCGTGGCGCGCGACAACGCCGGCCGCGTCATCGGCACCGGCCGCCTCATTCCCGGCCAGATGCCCCGCATCGGACGCATGGCGGTGGCGCGCAGCTGGCGGCGTGCCGGCGTGGGCGGCAAGATCCTGGACGTGCTGTGCAACGAGGCGCGGCGGCAGGGGCATCGCGAGGTGATGCTGCATTCGCAGTCGCACGCCACGCCGTTCTATTTCCGCCACGGCTTCCTGTCCCACGGCCCCGAGTTCCTGGAAGCGGGAATCCCGCACCAGGAAATGCGCAAAAAACTTTGATCGCGCGCGGCGGCGGGCAATGTTGCCTGCCGGAGCGCTAGGCCGTTACGATTTCCGGAACCGGGTACGGCAGCGGCAACACCTTCAATGGCGCGCCACCCTGCGCGTGGAGCGAGCCGGCGCGAATCGAATCAATCTGCGCCACCACCAGCGCCTCGCAGACGCCGTCCGGGCGAATCACCGCATCGGCCACCTGGCCGGCGGGCTGGTCGCCAAACTCCGGCGCAAAGACGGCCTCCGCGGGCTTGAGCGGCGCGGCACATTCCACGCGCACCATGCGGCGCTTGAGGATGCCGCGATACTGCGTGCGCGCCACGATCTCCTGCCCCGGGTAGCAGCCCTTGGTGAAGCTCACGGCGCGCGTGAGGTCGAAGTTGACCATCTGCGGCACGAACTGCTCCTGGGTTTCCGCGGCGAGCTCGTACACGCCCTCGGCAATGGCAGCCAGCCGCCACGCCGCCGCGCCGGATTCGGCCGCGCCGTCCCGGACGCGCTGCTCCCATTGCGCCGCGGCGGTGGCCGGGTCGCACAGCAGCAGGGTGCGCTGCGGCGACAGCCGCAGGGCGGCGTGATCTTTCTCCACCGTCAATGCCATCAGCGGTGCAGCGTCCGCGTTTCCGAACGCGAGCCCCATCGCCACGCGGTCCCCGCTGGCGTCGCGCAGGGTCACCTTCGAGCGCAGCACGAACATCTGCAGGCGTTTCTGGATGGCCTGCTGCAAGGCGCGCGGCAGCAGCAGGAAATATCTGTCGCCTTCGCGCCAGACGAGCAGGGTGGCCAGCAGGCGGCCCTTGGGCGTGCACCAGCCGCTGCGCTGCGCATGGCCGTCCGGAAGGGCCAGCACGTCGTTCGTCAGTTGCGCGTGCAGGAATGCCGCGGCATCGGCACCATGCACCTCGATCACGCCACAATGCGATAGATCGACGAGGTTGGGGCCCGCGGATACCGCGGGAGCGCCGCCAAAGGATTCCACGCGCCCTTCGCCGAAGCGGGCGCCGCGTGAAAGCAGGAATTGTTGCCAACTGGCGGTCATGGAAGAATTTCGCAAATGAACGAGGATTCTAAGTTGGATTCCGTGCCGGAAATTCAAGCGCCGAACGCCGGCACACCGGATGCGCCCGCCGATGCCGCGCAGGGTGATGCGCGCTGGGTGGTGCTGCGCCCGTCGCGCGTGGCCTCGCTCATCACCGGCGTCGCCGCCCTCGCGGCGCTGGCGATGATCCTCTGGGTCCAGCTCCCGCTGGTGCTGAAGGCGGTGTTCCTGGGCTTCTGGCTGGTGGCCTCGTTCATTGAAATCCGCGCGGCGGTGCTGCATGCGCCCGGCTCCGTGCTGGCCTATTCGCTGCGCGAAACCGATCCGCCCGCCGACGGAAGCGGGCCCCCGTTGAAAGCCGGGTTGCGGCTGCGCAACGGACGCGAACTCGAGGCGGCCCTGTTGCACGGCGCCGTGGTCACGCCGTGGTTCACCACCCTCAAATACCGTCTCCCGGCGGACGCGCCGTGGCGCCGGTACTGGCCGCGCGTGGTGCCGGTGTGGTTCGACGCGATCGACGCCGAGGCGTTTCGCCGCCTGCGCGTGGCCCTGCGCTGGAAATAGCGCGGAATCCGCAGCCGTGCCAGGCGTGCGGCACGCGGGGCGGCGGGCGACCCCTCCGCTATAATTCGCGCTGTTTTTCTCCCTCGCGCGCCGAGAGGCCCGCCCCTCCACCGCCATGCCTTCTCCCGCAGCCCCCGCCGCGTCCCCCACCGTGTGGACGCTGCCCGGCGCGACCGCGCTCTCGCCCTTCCGCAAGGACAAACTGCTGGCCGCCCTGCGGGAAGCCGCGCCGGGCACCACGCAAGTGGATGCCGCGTTCGTGCATTTCATCGAATCCGCGCGGGAACTGACCGACGGCGAGCGTGCGCAGGTGCGAGCGCTGCTGGGAACCGCTCCCGAGGGCCGGCCGACGGGCGAAGCCTTCCTGGTGGTGCCGCGCATCGGCACGATTTCCCCCTGGGCGTCCAAGGCCACCCACATTGCCCACAACTGCGGGCTGACCGCGGTGCATCGCATCGAGCGCGGCACGCGTTTCCAGGTGACGCTGGCCGGGCCGTGCGACGCCGCCACGCGCGAACGCATCGCGCGCGCCCTGCACGACCCGATGACGGAATCGATCATCGAGGAATCGCGCGCGGCGCAACTCCTGTTTGCGACGCAATCGCCCGCGCCGTTATCGACGGTTCCCTTGATGATCCGAGGGCGCGCCGCGCTGGTGGAGGCCAACCGCGACATGGGCCTGGCGCTGGCCGAGGACGAGATCGACTACCTGCTCACCGCGTACCAGGACCTGCAACGCGACCCGACCGACGTCGAACTGATGATGTTCGCGCAGGCCAATTCGGAACATTGCCGCCACAAGATCTTCAATGCCTCGTGGACCGTCGACGGCGAACAAAAATCCGAAACGCTGTTCGGCATGATCCGCAA
This sequence comes from uncultured Burkholderiales bacterium, assembly GCA_964617435.1. Taxonomy (GTDB): domain Bacteria; phylum Pseudomonadota; class Gammaproteobacteria; order Burkholderiales; family Usitatibacteraceae; genus UKL13-2. The sequence continues at coordinate 221 of CAZTYC010000277.1, read as the reverse complement.
CACCCACAAGGTGTCGCCGGCGCGCACGGTGATCGCCTACGCGGACAACTCCGCGGTGATGGAAGGCGCGATGGTGGACCGCTTTTTTGCGCAGGGTACGCGCTACGGCTTCCGCGCCGACGACACGCAGATCCTCATGAAGGTGGAAACGCACAACCACCCCACGGCGATCTCGCCGCACCCGGGCGCCGGCACGGGCGCCGGCGGCGAGATCCGCGACG
>CAZTYC010000276.1:0-3440 GCA_964617435.1 uncultured Burkholderiales bacterium | reverse complement strand
TCACCGGGCCCGACACCCCTGCGGCGTTGCAGGTGCCCGGCCAGCGATGCGGTGGCCGTGGCGAAGGCGCGATAGTCCAGCAGCGGGGCACGGCCGGTCACCAGGGCCGGACGTTCCGGCCACTGGCGCGCGCTGCGTTCAAGCCAATGGGCGATGTTCATCGCCTACAATCCTATCAACTTCACGTTCCGCCGGCGTCCCTCCCCTTGCCTTTTCAACACCCCGCAGCAAAACATTCCTGGATCGAGGCCATGCCGGCCCTGTTCGTGCTGCTGTGGAGCACCGGGTTCCTGGGCATGCGACTGGGCGCGCCGTTTGCCGAGCCGTTCACCTTCATGCTCTGGCGCATGGGGCTGGTGGTGTCGATCCTCGCGGTCGCCGCGGTGGCGGTGCGCGCGCCCTGGCCATCAAGCGCACGGGAGGCCGGCCACATCGCGGTGGCCGGCCTGCTCACCCACGCCACGTATCTATGCGGCGTGCTGATCGCGATCAAGCAGGGACTGCCGCTGGGCTATGTCGCGCTGATCGCGGGGCTCCAGCCGGTGGTCACCGCGCTCATCGCCACGGGTTTTCTCGGCGAGCGGCTGCGCCCCGTGCAGTGGGCCGGGCTGGCGCTGGGCTGCGGCGGCGTGCTGCTGGTGGTTGCGGGCAAGACCGGGCATGCCGCGGTCAATCCCACGGCCATTGCCAGCGCCACGGTGGCCTTGCTGGGCATCACGACCGGCACGCTGTACCAGAAACGCTTTTGCGCGCGCATGAACCTGGTGACGGGCGGCATCGTGCAGTTTTCCGCAACCGGCGCGGTGCTGGCCGTTCTGGCGTTCACGCTCGAAACCCGCGTGGTGCAGTGGACCGTCGAGTTCACCTTCGCGCTGTTCTGGCTCGCCATCGTGCTGTCGCTCGGCGCCATCACGCTGCTGAACCTGATGATCCGCCGCGGCGCGGCGTCTCAAGTGGCCAGCCTGTTCTTCCTCACGCCCTCGGTCACGGCGGTGCTGGCGTGGGTCCTGTTCGGCGAATCGATGCCGGCGATGGCGATTGCCGGCATGGCGGTCACCGCCTTCGGCGTGGCCCTCGTCATGCGCAATGCGGCGCAGAATGTCCCGTCATGAACAATAGCGATCTAAACAATTGGACGCATGGTGGTTTTCTTGCGCCACCGCGCTCGCATCGGGCCAGCCGGCGTGCTTGGCGATAAGGCGATGACGCAATGAAAACCGCCTGGCTGTGGCCCCTGCTGGCGCTGCTGGCCGCCTGCGCCACGCCGCGCCCCGGGTACGACCTGCCCCCTGCGGGCCGCATCGAGATTGCCACGGCGTCGCTCGATCCCATTTCGCGTTACCGCGCCATCCTCGAGCGCGCCAAGTCCTCCGGGCTCGTCATTCCCCCCGCGGCGCGTTCCGAGCTCACGCGCGAGGGCACGCTGCGCGCGGCGATCAACACCGGCAACAGCATCCTGGCGGTGCGCGGCGCGGACGGCGCCTTGCGCGGCGTATCGGTGGATATCGCCAACGAACTGGCGCGCCGGATGACGGTGCCCGTCTCGCTGGTGCCCTACGCGTCCGCCGCGCAAACCCTGGCCGGCCTGCAGCGCGGCGAGTGGGACATCGGATTCTTCGCCATCGATCCGGCGCGCGCCGGGGAGGCCGATTTCACGCCGCCGTACCTGTTCATCGAGGGCGCGTACGTGGTGCCGGCGCCGTCGCCGGTGACCACCCTGGACGGCATCGACCGCGCCGGCATGCGCGTGGTGGTGGGCCAGGGCAGCGCGTATGACCTGCACCTCACCCGCACGCTCAAGCGCGCCACGCTGGTGCGCGTGCGGACTTCGCCGGTGGTGGCCGACGAATTGCTGAGGGGGCATTACGAGGCCGCCGCCGGCTTGCGCCCGCAGCTGGAAGCCGACGCGAAGCGGCTGTCGGGGCTGCGCGTGCTGGACGGCAGCTTCATGCGCATCGAACAGGCGATGGCCGTCCCGCGCGGGCGGACCGAGGCGCAGGCGGTGCTGGCTGCGTTCCTGGAGATTCTCAAGGACAACGGTTTCCTGGAAGAGGCGCTGCGCCGGCACGGCGTCCAGGGGGCGGCGTTGGCGGTCACTGAAACGGAACCGCGAAAATGAAACCCTTTGATTGGCGCGGCGTTTGGGGCGTTGATGGCCTGGAAGCCGCGCCGGCGCTTGGGTTTGAATAGCTGCTGGCGCGAAACAACGCGTTTCCGGCAGCGCCGTGCGCGTGCGCAAGCGATAGAATTCCACGCATATCGCCGGAGACCGCCATGCGCACCCTTGAAGAGCAAGTCACCCAATACGCCGCGTACCACCGCGACCGCCGGAACATCGCCACGCATTTCATCGGCATCCCGTTGATCGTGTTTTCGGTGGCGATGGGGCTCGCGCTGATCCCGCTTCCGTTCCTGCCGGGGCAGGTGACGGTCGCCTTCGTCGCCACGCTCATCGCGGTGGCGTACTACTTCAAGCTCGATTACACGCTGGGCGTGGCGATGCTGGTGTACATGACGCTCAATCTGTGGCTGGCCATGGTGATCGCTGCGAAATACCCGGTGGCCACCGCCGCGGGAATCGCGGTGGGCGTGTTTGTGGCGGGCTGGATCATCCAGTTCATCGGCCACAAGTTCGAGGGCATGAAGCCGGCGTTTTTCGACGACATCATGGGGCTGGCCATCGGCCCGCTGTTCGTCATGACCGAGCTGTTCTTCCTGCTCAAATGGAAGCCGGACCTGCAGCGCTACGTCGAGGCGCGCGTCGGCCCCACCCTTGCGGCGCGCAATGGCGCCACCATCGGCCCGGCGCATTGAGCCGCCGGTGAACCAGACGCTTGGCGCGCTCGTCGAAGCCACGGAGCAGCGGTTTCTCGACGCGGGCCTGCACTTCGGGCACGGCTCGCTCGAAGCCTTCGATGAAGCCGCCTATGCGGTGCTGCACACGCTCGGCCTGGCGCTCGATGCACTCGATGAACACTGGGACCGCCCGGTCACGGACGATGACGCGCGGCGCATAGAGGCCCTGGTCGGCGCGCGCATCGCCACCCGCAAGCCCATCGCCTATCTCACGCACGAGGCGTGGCTGGGCCCGTACCGGTTCTATGTGGACGAGCGCGCCCTCGTGCCGCGCTCGTTCATCGCGGAACTGCTACACGAGGAACTTGCGCCGTGGGTGCGGGATCCGGAGCGCGTCACCCGCGTGCTGGACTTGTGCACCGGCTCGGGGTGCCTGGCAATCCTCGCGGCATTGGCCTTTCGGCATGCCTCGGTCGATGCAGCGGATCTTTCCCGCGACGCGCTCGAGGTGGCCCGGCGCAACGTGACGGACTACGAAATGCAGGGCCGCGTGCGGCTGGTCGAATCCGACCTTTACGCCGCGCTGTCCGGCGAGCGCTACGACATCATCCTCAGCAACCCGCCATACGTGACCGCGGAGTCCA
>CAZTYC010000275.1:0-3512 GCA_964617435.1 uncultured Burkholderiales bacterium | reverse complement strand
TGGTGCAGGACATCACCGAACGGCTCAACACCGAGCGCACCATCCACTACATGGCGCACCACGACGCCCTGACCGGGCTGCCCAACCGCCGGCTGATGCAGGACCGCCTGAACCAGGCCATCCTGCAGGCGCGCCGCCACCAGAAGCACGTCGCCCTGATGTTCCTCGACCTGGACCGCTTCAAGCTGGTCAACGACACGCTCGGACATGAGACCGGCGACTATGTGCTGCGGGACATCGCCAAGCGGCTCGCCAAGACCGTTCGCGAAGGCGACACCGTGTCGCGCGAAGGAGGGGACGAATTCATCGTCGTGCTTCCCGAACTCGACAAGCCGGAGTCGGCGCAGCAGGTGGCCAACAAGATCCTCAATGAATTGGCACAGCCCATCGAGGTATCCGGCCACGAGATCACCGTGACGGCGTCGATCGGCATTTCGCACTACCCGAACGACGCGACCGACATCCAGCAGTTGCTCAAGCACGCGGACTCCGCGATGTACCAGGCCAAGGATGCGGGCCGCAATACCGCGCGCTTCTTCACCAGCGACCTCAACTTCCTGCTCTCCAAGCGCCTGGAGGTGGAATCGAGGCTGCGCCGCGCGATCGAGCGCAACGAGTTCTTCCTGCGCTATCAACCGCAGATCGACGTGGCGTCCGGGAAGATCCGCGGGGTCGAGGCGCTGTTGCGCTGGAACGACCCCCAGCACGGCGAGATCTACCCCAAGGACTTCATTTCCATCGCCGAAGAGTTGGGACTCATCGTCCCCCTGGGTGAATGGGTGTTCCGGAGCGCCTGCCAGCAGGTGCGCGAATGGACGATGGAAGGCTGGAAGGACATCACCGTCTCCGTCAACCTGTCGCCGCGTCAGTTCGTGTCGCGCAAGCTGCTGCCTGCGATGAAATCCGCCCTGCTGGAATCCGGCATCGAGGCCACGCGCATCGACCTTGAAATCACCGAAACCGTCGCGATGCGCAATCTCGAGCAAACCATCGAGATCCTGACCGAGTTACGCCGCATCGGGTGCACCGTGTCAATCGACGATTTCGGCGTCGGCTATTCTTCGCTGGGCCAACTGAAACGCCTGCCCGTGCAGTCGTTGAAGATCGACAAGTCGTTTATCGCGCAGATTCCCGACGATCCCAACAGTTGTTCGATCACTGAGGCGATCATCGCGATGGGAAAACGGCTGAACCTGCGGGTGGTGGCCGAGGGCGTCGAGACCGAGGGTCAACTCGAATTCCTGAAGAAGAGCAGCTGCGACGAATACCAGGGTTACTTGTTTGCACGCCCCATCACGGCCTCGGAAATGTCGGCGATGTTCAAGGCGCGCAAGGTCGCCTGATCGTCGCCTCGGAGAGCCCCCGGAAACGGTGTCACCGACCCGGCTGGCCGGACAGTCAATAAGGCGGCGGCCTTACGCCCGCGCAAGCGCTGGATTTTTTGCGAAGTACGCCTTGATGCCTTCGGCAATCGCGTCCGCCATTTTGAGTTGATAGGCGAGATCGCGCAGCCGGCGCTCTTCTTCCGGGTTGGAAATGAACGCGGTCTCGATCAGGATCGACGGGATATCCGGCGCCTTCAGGACCGCAAAGCCCGCCTGTTCCACCACGGGCTTGTGCAGCCGGTTGATCTCGCCCAGCTCGGAAAGCACCAGCTTGCCGAGTTTCAGGCTGTCGTTGATCTGCGCGGTCTGGGACAGGTCCAGCAGGGTGCGGGCCAGAAAATTGTCCTTGGTGGACAGGTTGATTCCGCCGATCAGGTCCGCGTCGTTTTCCTTGTTGGCAAGCCAGCGCGCGGCCGTCGAGGTGGCGCCGTTTTCCGAAAGCGCGAACACCGACGATCCGTTGGCTTGCGGGGTGACAAAGGCATCCGCGTGGATGCTCACGAACAGATCGGCGCGCCACTTGCGCGCGCGTTGCACGCGATGGTGCAACGGCACGAAGTAGTCCGAGTCCCTCGTCAGGGCGACCTTGAAATTCGTGTTTTCATCAAAGCGGGCCTTGAGCTTCCGGGCAATCGTGAGCACCACGTCCTTCTCGCGCGTGCCGCGCCGGCCGATGGCCCCCGGATCTTCCCCGCCATGCCCCGGGTCCAGCACCACGGTGTAAACCCTCGGCGACTTGCGTTGCGTTTGGACCGCGGGAGCCTCGGGCTTTGCTGAAACCCCGGCCGCACCTGCCTTTGCGTCCGCGACAGCACGCGCACCGGATTTCGTGTCCGGTTGCGGCAGTGCATCCGCGGCATCGGGCGACTTCCACGCAGTGGAGTCCTCCGCCTTGCCGCCGCGGCCAAATCCCGCCAGATCCTCATTCAGCAGCGCTTGCAAGGGATCGGATGCCTTGGCGGGATAGATGTCGAGCATCAACCGGTGCGCGAATCCGCCCGCAGGCGCAACGGCGAACACCTGCGGCTTCACTTCGGTCTTCAAGTCCAGGACGACACGAATCACGTTCGGCCGGTTCACACCGACGCGCACACTCTTGATGTAGGGATCAAGTTCGCCAACCTTGGCAGCAAGCTCGCGAAGGGCGTCATTCATCTCGATGTTCTCAAGGTCAAGCACCAGCCGCTCAGGATCCTTGAGGAAGAATTGCTGGTACTTGAATGCGCCGGGGGATTCGAACGTGACCCGCGTGTATTCGTTGGCGGGCCAAACCCGGGTCGAGGTCACCCGGGTCGCGGCATGTGCAACGTTCACCGATGACAATGCCAAGGTAAACGGCGCCGCAATGAGTGTTCTGCGCTGGATGCTTACGCGGTCCGCCGGTGAAGTTTGGTGCGAATCGATTTCAACAGGATCTGCCCCGCCATAGAATGGGCGCTGAGGATCGCCCTCCGGGCGCTCCCCTCGTGAATCAACTGGATCGACAAGTCCTGTTGCGGCAAAAGCGCCATGGCTTTTTCCGGCCACTCCACCAGGCAGATGTTGGCTTCGTTGAAAAGATCGCGAAAACCGGCGGCTTCCCATTCTTCCGGATCCGTGAACCTATAAAAATCAAAGTGATACAAGTGTAACTTAGAAATTACATAAGATTCAACTAGGGCGTACGTCGGGCTTTTCACGCGGCCCGCAAATCCAAGGCCTTTCAGCAACCCTCGTACGAGGGTCGTCTTCCCGGTACCGAGGTCGCCAGACAGGAAGATGCGCATCCCGGGTTGAAGTTGCATCGAAATTACCGCCCCCAATTCGCCCGTCGCGTCCGGATCGGGCAAATCATGCGAGATCACGCCGTCATGTTCGGTCATCGTCTTTTCCATGGAGGGGATCGGCTGACCAAAGAGTCACAGGGCTAAACTCTGCGCATGGATGAAACCGCACCGGATCCTGCATCGATGGACCTGCTGGCGCAGGCGATCAAACGCTGGGGGCGGGAATTGGGATTCCAGAAGACAGGGATCACCGGGACCGATCTTTCGCTCGAGGAAACGTGGCTCCCCGCGTGGCTTGATGCCGGCATGCATGGTGAGATGGATTATATGGCGCGGCATGGCACCGCCCGGTCACGGCCCC
>CAZTYC010000274.1:0-3526 GCA_964617435.1 uncultured Burkholderiales bacterium | reverse complement strand
GGCCAGCTTTGGTGGGCCAATCGTGCAATGGGGCGCGACCCCAAGGGCGAGCGCATCGTCTCCAACGTGGTGATGATGGGAATGGGTGAGCCGCTGGCGAATTTCGACGAGGTCACCGCCGCCATGGACATCATGCTCGACGACCACGGGTACGGGCTGTCGCGGCGGCGCGTCACGCTGTCCACCAGCGGCGTGGTGCCCAACCTGAAGCGACTCAAGACACGTTGCCCGGTGGCGCTGGCGGTGTCGCTGCACGCGCCCAACGACGCATTGCGCGACGTGCTGGTGCCGATCAACCAGAAATACCCGCTCGCCGAGCTATTTGATGCCATCAACGATTACCTCGAGGCGGCGCCGCGCGATTTCGTCACCTTCGAGTATGTGATGCTCGACGGCGTGAACGATTCCGTTGCCCACGCGCGGGAACTGGTCGCGCTGGTGGCGGACACGCCGTGCAAGTTCAACCTGATTCCGTGGAACGAGTTCCCGGGCGCGCCGTACCGGCGCTCGAGCAACAACGCCATCCATCGCTTCCGCGAAGTGCTGCAGGAGGCGGGCCTGGTGGTCACCGTGCGCAAGACGCGCGGCGACGACATCGACGCCGCCTGCGGCCAACTGGCCGGGCAGGTGGTCGACAAATCTCAACGCCGCAAGACCATTCCCCTGCTGCACACCCGCGCATGACCCAAGATGGAAACCAAGGAGACGCCGTGAGAATCGCCAGGACCCTGTTGCCGGCAGCCGTTGCGGCGCTCGCGCTCGCCGGTTGCGTGTCGCAAACCACGGTGGAAACCAAACTCCCGGACCAGTCCGCGCCGAGCGAGCCCTCGTTCCGCGCCAAGCTCCACACGGAACGCGCCGGGGAGTATTACAAGATCGGCAACTACGGCACCGCCATCGACGCGGCGCAGACCGCGCTCCAGCACGTGCCCGGCTACGCGCCGGCCTACAACATGCTGGGCATCATCTACATGCAGCTGCGCCAGGACGACAAGGCGCAACAGGCGTTCGACCAGGCCATGCGCTCAGCGCCCACGGATTCCGAGGTGCTCAACAATTACGGCTGGTTCATCTGCCAGCGGCGCAACCCGAAGGATGCGATGCCGTACTTCGAGACGGCGCTGCGCAATCCGCTGTATGTCAGCCCGGAGCGCGCGCTGCACAACGCCGGCTATTGCGCGCGCAAGTCCGGAAACACCGCCGCGGCGGAGGTGAACCTGCGCGCGGCGCTCAACAAGTCGCCGATGTATGCGCCGTCGCTGTTCGAGCTCGCCGACCTGCTCTACGGCATGGGTCGCATGAAGGAGGCCGACGTGCTGTTTGCACGCTATCTGCAGGTGGTGCCCGCGCCCCCGGCCGAGGGGCTGCTGCTGGCCGTGCGGCTGGCGCGCGTGACGGGGGACAAATCCTCGGAAGCGAGCTTCATCCAGCAGATGCGCCGCCGTTTTCCGGATGACCCGCGTACGCGCGAAGCGATCGAAAGCCGCTGATCGTGGGGGATGACGCCGTGACTGCCGAGAACCTCGAGCCCATAGGCGAAGCCGCGCCCAGCGTGCGCGTGACGCCCGGCGTGCGCCTGCGCCAGGCGCGCGAGGCCATGGGGCAGAGCGCGGCGGACATTGCAACGCGGTTGCGCATGGGCGTGAAGCAGGTGCAGGCGCTGGAAGCCGGCGATTACGCCGCCCTGCCCACCGGCACCTTCCTGCGCGGGTTCGTGCGCAATTACGCCAAGGTCGTGGGGCTGGATCCGGCCGAATTGGTGGCGTGCCTCGAGGACGATCACGCGCAGGCGCGCGCCGTGCAGGCCACGCCCGTGGTCGAGCCGTCGCGCCAGAAGATGGCGGTTCGCGACGGGGCCGGCCTGTTGTCGACCCCGCAGATGCAGGGCGTCGCCATCGCGCTTGTCATGATCCTGCTTGGCGCCGCCGTCGCCTACTGGTGGACGCACATCCGCACCGAGGCGCCGCGCGCCGCGACCACGCCCGTGGCTTCGCCGGCGCCGGCGCGCAGCGAACCGACTGCCGAGTCGGTGCGCCAACCCGACGCAGTCCCGGCGAACGCCGCGCCCGCGGAAGCGGTGGTCGCGCCGGCCCAGGCCGATGTCCAACCCGCGCCGGTGGATACACCGCCCGCCCCCGCCGCGCCAGTCTCCGAGGTTCCCGCAAAACCGGCCAAGGCGACGGAAAAGCCGTCAGCACCGGACAAGTCCAAGGCCGTGGAGCCCGAAAAGAAGGTGCGCGCGGCGGACAGCAGCGTGGTCGGATTCACGTTCTCAGGCGAGTCCTGGGTGGAAGTCGCCGATGCGAACGGCCGCGTGGTGTTGTCCAAGCGTTTCCGCAACGGCGATGCCGAGGAGGTCGGCGGCAAGGGCCCGCTGTCCATCGTCATCGGCAACGCGAGCAACACCCGCATGGCCCTCAACGGGCTCGAGTTTGACCTGACCCCGCACACGCGCGGCAACGTGGCGCGCGTGAACGCCAAATAATCGCCAACGACCCGCCCAGCAGGCCCCGTCCCATGTTCGATGCCCTTCCCCGCCGCGTTTCCAGGCAAGTCAAGGTCGGCCACGTGCTGGTCGGCGGCAGTGCGCCCATCATGGTGCAATCCATGACCAACACCGACACCGAGGACGTGGCGGCAACCGTCGCGCAGGTGGCGGCGCTGGCGCGCGCCGGGTCGGAGGTGGTGCGCATCACCGTCAACACGCTGGGGGCGGCGCGCGCGGTGCCGCAGATCCGCGCGGCACTGGACAAGCAGGGCATCAACGTGCCGCTGGTCGGCGATTTCCATTTCAACGGCCACAAGCTGCTGACCGAGGTGCCCGATTGCGCGGCGGCCCTGGCCAAGCTGCGCATCAATCCCGGCAACGTCGGACTTGGCAGCAAGCGCGACGACCAGTTCGGCGCCATGATCGAGGCGGCCATCCGCCATGACAAACCCGTGCGCATCGGCGTCAACTGGGGATCGCTCGACCCGGAACTGATCGCGCGCATGATGGACGAGAACGCCGCGAAGCCGGTTCCGCTCGATGCCGACCTGGTCATGCGCGAAGCCTTGATTGTGTCCGCGCTGGAGAGCGCCGCCAAAGCCGAACAGATCGGACTAGCCGGCGACAAGATCGTGCTCTCGTGCAAAGTCAGCGCCGTGCAGGACCTGATCGCCGTCTATCGCAGCCTGGCCGCGCGCTGTGATTACCCGCTGCACCTGGGCCTGACCGAGGCCGGCATGGGGTCGAAAGGCATCGTCGCCTCGACCGCCGCGCTGTCGGTGCTGCTTCAGGAGGGCATCGGGGACACCATCCGCATCTCCCTCACACCGGAACCCAACGGCGACCGCACGAAGGAAGTCATCGTCGCGCAGGAAATCCTGCAGACGATGGGCCTGCGCTCGTTCACGCCCATGGTGGCGGCATGCCCCGGCTGCGGGCGCACCACCAGCACGTTCTTCCAGGAGCTGGCGGACAAGATCCAAAGCTATCTTCGCGCGCAGATGCCGGTTTGGCGCAGCGCGTATCCGGGTGTCGAGG
>CAZTYC010000273.1:0-3545 GCA_964617435.1 uncultured Burkholderiales bacterium | reverse complement strand
ACGTTGTAGTCGTAGCTGGCGATGGTCTTGCCGTCCGCCTGCAGCGAACCGTCCATCATCACGGAGGAGAACCCCAGGCGCATCGCCTGCTGGCACACGGCCGGCGACTGGCCATGGTCCTGGTGCATCGCGATGGGAACATTGGGGAAGGAATCGACCGCGGCTTCGATCAGGTATTTCAGGAACGTCTCGCCGGCATATTTGCGCGCGCCGGCGGAGGCCTGCATGATCACCGGAGAGTCAGTCTCCGCGGCGGCCTCCATGATGGCCTGCACCTGCTCCAAGTTGTTGACGTTGAAAGCGGGCAATCCGTAGTTGTTCTCGGCGGCGTGGTCGAGAAGCTGGCGCATGGAAACGAGGGGCATGAGAGTGGCTCCGAAACGTGGGATGCGGGAATAGTGAGGCGAAGTCTCACATTTTACCTTGGGGCCCTGCCGGGAGGCACCGGGGGCATCCACTCGTGCAGGAGCAATCGCCGCCGGCAACCCGGCCCGTCAGGAAAATGCAGAAGGGGCGCGTTCGCCGTGCCGCGGATGGCGAACGTGGCACCCCGGGAAGCCTACCTGCAAACCAGCACGGGCAGCTTGGAATGCGTCAGCACCTTGGTCGTCTCACTGCCCAGCAGCAGTGCGGCGACACCGCGCCTGCCGTGCGAGGACATGACGATCAGATCGCACTTCTTCTTTTCCGCTGCCTCGATGATGCCGAGGTAGGGTTGTTCGCTGGTCACGGACATGAAGCCGATCGTCAGTCCCTTTTTCGCCGCCCGCTTTTCCGCGGCATGTTTGAGTTTCTGGACATGCGCCTCCGTGGACTTTTCCCAGTCTGCCGGCGAATTTAGGTCGAGCATGTAACCCTCGCCCATGACCGTGACCGGATAGGGGGGCGATACCGTCAGCGCGGTGACCTTGGCGCCGAATGAGGCAGCAAGGCCGGCCGCCGTGTCCAGCGCCTTGAGGCTCAGGCGCGAACCTTCGAGCGGAACCATGATGTGTTTGTACATTTGGTGCTCCAGCGGTGAGGAGGTGTGTATTCATTGTCGTGCTACCATGCGTTGAGAGGTTTGATAGCCATCAAGCCGACGCGGTTTACGGCCGTGGCGCCTGCGAAAGTTGTGTCTCGTCAAATGCTTGGAAATTGCGGCGCGCATATTGAGCGGTGTGAACTGTGCGTCCGATTCGCAAAGGAGTAAAACCATGCGCGCGTCAGTTTTTGTCCGATCCCTCGGCCTGCTGGTCTCGGCCCTCACTTTGAACAGCGCCATGGCGCAGTCCGCGCCGCCCCCCGGCGAGTGTCCGCAGCCGCGCTTCACCGGCAAGGCCCCCGACGAGTTCTACACCCGCAAGAACCCGGTCGCTCCGGCGGCTGAGGGCATCGCCGCGGCAGAGAAGATTTTTCGCGGCGCCGATGGTGCGGCGAGTTGCGCCGCCTGCCACGGGCGCAAGGGCGACGGAAAGGGCAAGCTCGCCGACCAATTCACCCCGCGTCCGCGCAATTTCGCGTGTGCCAAGACCATCGAGGGCGTTCCCGACGGCCAGTTGTACTGGATCATCCGCTACGGGTCACCGGACACCGCCATGCCGCCCCATCCGCAGTTGTCCGATACCGAGGTTTGGCAAATCGTGAACTACCTGCGTACGCTGGCGAAATAACGCCAGCCGGTTCAGGGGTTGCGTTTCTTGATCCCGGTGACCCATTGCATGGTCCAGGGGCGGATCCCCAGCGCCATGCCGATCGTCTCCCGCTCGCCCGGCGGCAGGTAGCTGTCGAGTTCCGCCAGTTCGTGAAACTCCTGGGCGATGCGGTCAAGCTTGCGTTCGATCAGCGCCAATGAGGCCTTGGACAGGTCGCGAAACTCGAAGCGGAAAAACGCACCCAGGGCCACGAAGTCCGCCTGCAGGAAATCTCCGACGACGGATTTGCCGTGCGCGCGCCGAATCGGCCCATCGCGTTGGAGGCGCAATGACTTGGGCACCCTGAGCTTGACCTGGTCGTTGACCCCGACTTCAATCAGGCCCATGCGTTCCAGTTGCGCCAGCAGCAGGGTGCACGTGGGCTTGCCCAGATCGTGGGTGGCGAGGATTTCCTCCACGGTCCAGTCATTGAACAACAGGTAAAAGAGCCCAAGCAGGCGGGGATCCTCCGCCAGCGCGGCTTCCTGCTCGTCGGTCATTTCATTGGTGTCGGCTGCTGCGCCACGCGCCCGGCGCGCGAGCTCGAACATGTCGATGCCAAGGACGTCGCAAATCTCGTCAATGCGCTTCAGGGTGAAGGACTCGTCGGCAAACAGGCGCTTGATGCTTGATTCCGAGAGGTCGAGTTTTTCCGCCAGTGTCCGGTAGGAAATGTTGTCCGCCTTGAGGCTGGACTTGATGGCGGACAGCAGCGTGCGCGTCGTGGCTTTGGTGGTCATCTTTGAGAATCTGCAGCATGAGCAGAGAAAGTGGGGGTTTTCGGGATAAAGAGTACCGTAAAATGGTACGGAAATACAATAGTATTGATTGACGCAGCCATGTTGCCGACAATGCCTTCCATCAACGAATCAACGTCCGTTGGGGAGACACGATGAAGCGCAATTCTTTGACGGTTGGCCTGGTACTGGCTGCGTTAACGATGGTCGGTCCGGTAAACGCCAGGCACTCGGATGGAGATCCTGACGCGTGCTTTCCCGCTTGTGAGGTGGCCGTGCCGCAAGCCAACAGCGTTCGTGCGGATCCAGAGGAAACCGCAGTCTCAGAGAGGGCGGGACCGATGCCCGATGCCTGCCAAAGCCAACCCGGGTGGATGGGTGCGGCCGAAGGCCTGAATGCCCAACTCAAACCAGTGAGGGACGTCGTGGGGTACGTGCGTTCACCGCAAGGGTTGGCGGTGAAACTTTTCAATGACCATGTGTTCCGGATTCCGGAATGGATCAATTTTGCGATCGATCCTGTCGGCACACTCAGGCACAAGGCGGTGGCGGAAGTGCGCAACCGCGCAAAGCAGGCGTTGTCCAGCCGCAATCCGGGATGCGACAGCGCCGAGCAGATGCTCGAGCGGATTTCAATTGACGCGGCGTGACCTGACGATCATCGCGGGCACACGGGCCGACATTGCTACCTTGACGGCCCGTCCGGCCGGTCAGGGCTTCCGGTGTTCCCCCAGCTTCACGATGATCATGGTGTTGGTGCCGCCGGACTGCCCGATCGGCTCACCCATCGTGAAGACGACCAGATCCCCGGCCTGCGCCACGCCATTGTCAATCAGCACCTTTTCGGCCTCGAGCATCAAGCGTTCGCGATCCTGCCCCTCGTAGGCCAGGGTATAGGGCCGCACGTCGCGCATCAGCGCGCCCTTGGTCAGGGTGGTTTGTTCCGGCGTCAGTGCGTAAATCGGCACGCCCGAGTTCAGGCGCGACATCCACAACGCCGTGGATCCGGATTGCGTCAATGCGGCGATGCACTTGACCTTCAGATGGTGGGCGGTGAACAACGCGGCCATGGCGATCGACTGGTCGACGCGGGTAAACACGCGATCCAGGAATTCGCGGTCGAGTTTGACTTGGG
>CAZTYC010000272.1:0-3547 GCA_964617435.1 uncultured Burkholderiales bacterium | reverse complement strand
AGCACGCTGGCAAACCCCGCAACGAATGCCGCCAGCTGGAATTTCGGCCGAAACGCGGCAACCAGCAAGAACAGCCCGAGGATTCCGAACAACATGGCGCGGTGGCGCATGAGGATGGACAGGTTTGCTTCGTCAAACGCCATGCCGTACAACGAAGTCAGTTGTGCGCCACCCAGCACACCGGACAAAGGCAACAGGTGAATGATGCCGACGACGATCAGCGACAAGGTGACCAGGACACGCATGCAGGCTCCTTCGATACGGGCAGCGGCTTCCTCATTGGAACGCACGCCCTTGTCCGCGCTGCGATGATCTCCCAAGGCTGCGGCGCGGGCAAGCCGGCAGCGCACGGACTCAAGTTTGGATCGGGATCAGTCTGTGCCGGACGGCAGCACGGCAATGAGTTCAAACACCGAACAGACCACCGGCATCTCCGGCGTGGGAACGCGGCCGATCCTGGCGCACTCCCGCGAAAAGAACCGCCAATGCCCTTCCCGCCAGAACTCCAGCGACCCGTCGCCCTCGCCTTCGATCGCCGCATAGGCGGCGTCGACCGCCTGGAACGGCACAATGCGAACACTTGAAATCTGCAACACCAGCGCGGGCTCGTTGCGGTGATCCACCACAATTTCGATGTCGCCCGCCGCGGGCATCGGATCGCCGTCGCACACCATGGCCCACAGCAGGCTGGTGCCCGCGCGCTTGGGGCCACTGCGGATCAGGCCGATCAGTTCCTCGGACAATTCCGGGGAATCCCCAAACCCGTCCACGCGCAACCGGCCGGGCGGCAGCGAAATACCCCTCGCGGCGAGCTTTTCGCGGAGCGCATCGTCGGTGGGCAAAGGCATCATCACAATGAGGCAAATGGAGGGATGGGGCCCGCCTCAGGCGGCGCGCCGCGGCTCATTGGTGATTGCGTACATGTCTGCCTGCCAGTTTCTCGTTGCCGCGCCGGTAGTTGCCCGTCACCCGGGCCATCCACTGCTGCGCGTCACGGCCGCTTCCTCCAGCCACCCTAGTAAGGAAAATCACCGCCTCGCGGCCGCGCAAGAGGGTCACCACGCGGCCGTGGTGAAGGATCTCCACGTCGCCGCTTTTTCGCGCGCGGCAGGTGAAACCCAGGTCATCCGGGGAGTGTTCTGGCGCGCTCATCCGAAAATCGCTCCGGCGGCGCCATCCCGATGCGACCGCCGCCAGGCCACATTTCGCTGCGCGAAAGCCCCGGGGCATGTCCTGCAGTCGCGCACGGAAATCATGCGTTTCCGATGGCCAACCAGGAGAGCACGCCGACGATGGAAAGCGCCACCCAGCCCGGATGCCGGCCGCGCGTGCCGACGAGGACCAGCAGCCCGCCCGCCAGGAATGTTGCCGCCGAAGCGCCGAGGACGTAAGGCCCGGACAAGGCCGCACCCGCGCCCTGGGCGAGTTGCCAGAGCAATGCCGCCATCGCCCAGGCAAAGACCGACGCCAGGTGCCATGTCGCCCACAGGATGCGCACATGCCGTTGCTGCAGCGGCGGCGCGGGCAGCGCCGGAACAATCGTCGACTCGCGCAGGTGGCGGAAAATCAGGCGCTCTCCCAGCAACGAGTGAACGACGCCAGTGACCAGTGCAAGAACGGACGCCGTGGCGAGTAAAGGGTGCATTGTCATTCTTGGGGATTGTGTGTCGTCAACGTTTGGGGTAACGCGACGCCTGCGGCTGGGCGGCGGCACAGGGGCTGCGACGATAGCACTGACGCAGGCATGCGGCGACCGCCCAGCCGTGGGCGGTCGCATTGACCGAAGGGTTAGGCAGCATTTTGCGACCGTGCAGTAGCAGCGATGCGCCTGGCTGCAGCTGCGAGCAAGAGCTTGGAGTAGAAGCGGTGAAATCCGAGAAGCGCATGAAACACAAAGCCGAATTTGCCACCAGGCCGCATAGGAACTACAGCAGAGCCGAAAAGAAGTTTTGTCGAGGGTTGGGATGGATGTTCGGAAGTGACACAGAGCCACAGCCTGGTTTGGCCAGCGTTCAGAAGTACTTCCGACTCAGAGCGGTGCTCGACCTTCCACGCAGCAAACGAATTGGATCGAGCAAGTGCGATTTGCCTGGCTTGCAGATCTGTGGATGGAAGCTTGAGCAGAGTTGCCAAGATCCAGCGCTCCAGCTTGAAAAGCGGAGACGTGCAGACGGCCTCGATGAGCGCAGCGAGAGAGAAGCTGCCAGGCGCCGAGGTGGCATAGCAATCGGTGTACGCGCCGAGGCGGGAATATGCGCCAAGGAACGAGGCGTCTGGAACTGGCGTAGCGAGTGGCATGAGGGTCGGAATGCCGCCTAACGTTGTAGGTAAGGGGCACGCCAAGCGACGCCCGCTGAACAATTGATGCTGCCATTTGGCGCGTCCCGATTAGCTGACGAGTTAGACCGATGCATCGCGAAACGCGCGCAATACAGTGTTGATACGCGTCTGGTAGCCGGGTCCCTGCGCTTTGAACCACTCAAGTACATCTTGATCTACCCGAAGCGAAATTGACGCCTTCGATGGCAATGGTTGCAGGCCGCGGCGAACGACACCGCGCACGATATGCCGAATGTCTGCCTCAGGGTGCTCGGTGGTTGCTGCCGCAGTCTTGCCCGATGCCTTGAGGCGCGCCCAATCAGTCTTGGATGTTGCTGAAGAAGATTTCCGTTTCACGGCTGGTCGCTTTGCGGAAGGAGATGATGCGGATTTCATGGTCGGACTCCGTATGGACGATTGACACAGGAAAGCCGGCAAGCAGTCCAAGAGTTATGAAACGTTGCTCGCCGTAGGAGAAGCGGTCATCCTCGAAAGTAAACGTCAGCCCCTCAAACACGCGGGGTGCATCAACAAAATCAAGCCCATGTGCCTTGAGGTTTGCCGCCCGCTTCGTCTCTGACCAAGTGAACTCCATATGCCAATTGTATATACACAATGTATTGGCGTCAACATGAATCGGTAGCGCGGTCTAACGTTCTAGGTAAGTGGCGCTGCGCGGCGCTTTATCGCGCAGCGTCCAGCGACCGAAGGGAACGGCCTTGACCGCAGTGTTAGGCCAGCTGTTCAAGACAGCACGTCGTAAAAGTCAGTAGCATCTTCGGCCTTCGCCATTTCGAATGGAGTGAAGCCCTTGCTGTTTCTAATGTCCTTCTTGGCACCTAATTGCAGCAACTCTTCGGCAAGCTCTTTGCGTCTGCTGATAATGGAAAGATGCAAAGGGGTGTTCCCGTTTTTGGCTTGGACGTTTGGATTTGCACCTGCTTTAGCCAGGAGCGTTGGGCAACCCAATGCCCCGCTCACCGCAGCCAAATGCATTGGCGTCCACATATCGGTGGCAGTTTCTTCCACCTTTGATCCGCGCTCAATCAAGAGAGAGACAGTTTCAGGTTGGTGATTGGCACAAGCTCGATGTACCAGCAAAAATCCATACTGGTCAGGCTCGTTAACGTCAAACCCGTTCTCAAGCGCGTTTCTTATCGCAGCGATATCCTCGGCGACTATGAAATTGAACATCTCGCGGTAAGTAGTCACGGCATTAGGCCTAACG
>CAZTYC010000271.1:0-3592 GCA_964617435.1 uncultured Burkholderiales bacterium | reverse complement strand
CGCGCATCATGAACAACCTGATCCAGGCGTGGGACATCCTGTCCACGCTGACGCCCACGGAATACTCCGCCTTTCGCGCCACGCTGGGCAAGTCGTCCGGCTTCCAGTCGCACCAGTACCGCGCGCTGGAATTCGTGTTCGGCAACAAGAATGAAGCGCTCCTGAAGCCCTTCGCGCACCGCCCGGAGATCCACGGCATGCTCGATGAACTGTTGCGGCGGCCCTCGCTGTACGACGAGGCGATCCGCGTGCTTCCGTCGCGCGGCTTTCATGTCGACGCGACCGCGCTGGAGCGCGACTGGAGCCTGCCCTACGCGGCCAACGCCTCGGTGCAGGCCGCCTGGCGCGCGGTCTACGCGGACCCGGGCAAGCATTGGGACCTCTACGAGCTGGCCGAGAAACTGGTGGACCTGGAGGATTACTTCCGCCAGTGGCGCCATCGCCACATGACGACGGTGCAGCGCGTGATCGGCTTCAAGCGCGGCACCGGCGGCACCGCCGGCGTCAATTACCTCCGGGCCATGCTCGACGTCCGGTTGTTCCCGGAGCTGTGGGACTTGCGCACCGAGCTCTAGTCAATCCATCGGATGCTTCTGCGCCCCGTCTGAGCCCGCCATGTGCCTGATCGCCCTTGCGTGGAACGCGCATCCGGAACATCGCCTGGTGGTGGCGGCCAATCGCGACGAATGGCGCGCGCGCCCCACGGCCGCCGCGCACTGGTGGGACGATGCACCGCATCTGCTCGCCGGGCGCGACCTGGAAGCAGGCGGCACCTGGCTGGGCGTGACGCGCAGCGGGCGCTTTGCGGCCCTGACGAATTTTCGGGATCCGTCCGACAAGAAGCCGGGCGCACCGTCGCGCGGCGAACTCGTGTGCGCGTTTCTCGCCTCGCAGGACTCCGCCGCCGAGTTCCTGGCCGTATTGCGCCCGCGGGCCGGGCAGTACGCGGGGTTCAATCTGCTGGTGTGTGACGGCCGCGCGTTGCTCTGCTACGGGCAGCGTGACGACACGGTGCTGCCGGTACCGGCGGGCGTCCATGCGCTGTCCAACCACACGCTCAATGAACCCTGGCCCAAGGTGCAGCGGGCAAAGTCCTTGATGGGCGCGGCGATTGGGGCGGTTTCGCTTCAATCGCCGCGCCGGCATTTGAGTTTGTCACTACTGGCCGGCCTGTTGTCGGACGGTGCACATCCGCCGGATGACGATTTGCCCGACACCAGTGTCGGGCTGGAATGGGAACGCGCGCTTTCGCCAATCCTCATTTCGGGCGAGGCCTACGGCACCCGCTCATCGACGGTCGTGGTGTTTGATGCCGACGGCCCCGCGCTGTTCTGTGAGGCCACGCGCGATGCCACCGGGGGCATCACGTCCCGGGTTGAGGAATCCTTCCGCATCTCAGATTGAACACGGGCTTTGAGCTGCGGGCTTGGGCGCGAGCTCAAGAACGAACTTGTGCGCGGGCTTCGCACAGGCCTCGGCGGCTTACGCCGGCGGGTGGCCACCTGCAACGCCGGCATTGCCGGAGCCCACGGCCGCGCGTCCCAGCCGGTCATTGACGGCAAGCCACTCCGGCGTGCCGGGCGGCGCTTCCACCAGGATCATGGCTGTCTGTGCGGCGTCGAGCGTGCGCAGGTTGGCGTAAAGCATCTGCGCATAGGCGGCAGCATCGCGTTCGGCGGTGATCCACACCAGCGGGCGCGCGTTGCGGATGCCCACACCCACCGGGGATGCCGCGGTTTGCGGCGCGCTGAACGAAAGCACGGCCACGCGTTCGCCGGCGGCCAACACACGATCCACCTCGGGTTTCAGCTGCGCGGCCTCGACCAGCCTGAGGGGCGTCATGGGCGCATAGTGCGCCGCGAGCGTTCCCGATGCACGCGGCGCGCGCGACCGGCCCGCCGGCACTTCATCCGCCGCGAGGGGCATTTCGCCGGTGACATCGCGGATCATGTGCGCGGTGATGGCGCCCGGCCGCAGGATGACGGCGCGCTTGAGGGTCTTCATGCGCGTGAGGTCGAGGATGGTGGACTCGATGCCCACCTCGCACGCGCCGCCATCGAGCACGCGCATCGCGGGGCCGAATTCATCGCGCACATGCTGCGCGGTGGTGGGGGAGACATGCCCGAAGCGATTGGCGGACGGTGCCGCGATCAGCCCGCTGCCCGCCTTGCCGAACGCCTGCAGCAGTTTCTGCGCCACCGGATGCGAAGGACAGCGCAGTCCCACGCTCGATTGGCCGCCGGTGACCGCGGAAGGAATGGCACGCGATTTCTTGAGGATGAGCGTCAACGGGCCCGGCCAGAAGGCCGCAATCAGTTTCTCGGTAATGTCCGGCAAGTCGCTCACCCATTCGGCCAGATCCGAGCCTTTGGCGACGTGGACGATCAGCGGGTGGTCCGCCGGCCGGCCCTTGGCGGCAAAGATCTTGAGCGTGGCCTTCGCGTTGGCGGCATCCGCGCCCAGCCCGTAAACGGTTTCCGTGGGGAAGGCGACCAGTTCGCCGGCGACCAGCGCGTCCACCGCGGCCTTGAGCTCGGCCTTGGACACTGCGGGCAGCTTGGCAATCATCGATTTGGGCATATGGGTATTTTTGCATGGGGGGCCGGTAAAATCCTTAGGCGTCCCGCCGAGTTTTCCCCGGTGCAGCGGCGCGTTCACCTGCATCTGCGCATGCCCGTTTCGCCCGGGCGGACCTTCGAATTGAACCCTACTCCAGACGCTTTCAATCCGTTTCGCCTGTCGGTCGCACCGATGATGGACTGGACGGACCGGCATTGCCGGTACTTTCATCGCCAGCTCACACGGCACACGCGCCTGTATACCGAGATGGTGACCACCGGCGCGCTGATTCATGGAGACCAGCCGCGGCATCTTGATTTCAATGCCGAGGAGCATCCGGTGGCGTTGCAACTGGGCGGCAGCGATGCGACGGACTTGGCAATCTGCGCCAAGCTGGGCGAAAAATGGGGCTATAACGAAATCAACCTGAACTGCGGTTGCCCGTCCGAGCGCGTGCAGCGCGGCAGCTTTGGCGCGTGCCTCATGGCCGAGCCGGCGCTGGTGGCCGACTGCGTGAAGGCGATGCGCGATGCGGTGACGATTCCGGTGACGGTGAAGCATCGCATCGGCATCGACAAGATCGAGACCTACGAGTTTGTGCGCGACTTTGTCGGCACGCTGGCGGAGGCCGGATGTGAGGTCTTCATCGTGCACGCGCGCAACGCCGTGTTGAAGGGATTGTCCCCGAAGCAGAATCGGGAAATTCCGCCGTTGAAATACGACATGGTCTATCGATTGAAACGCGACTTTCCGGCACTTTCGATGGTGATCAACGGCGGCATCCGCACCACGGCCGAGGTGCATGAGCACCTGAAGCATGTGGATGGCGTGATGATCGGGCGCGAGGCATATCACAACCCGTATTGGCTGGCGTCGTTCGATCGCGAGTTCTTCGGCGACACGTCTCCCGCGTCAACGCGTGACATCGTGGAAACACGGATGGCGGAATATGTGACGCGGGTGGCTGAATCCGGCGTGCCGCGCCATTCGGTGATGCGGCACACGCTGGGGCTCTATCACGGCATGCCGGGAG
>CAZTYC010000270.1:0-3620 GCA_964617435.1 uncultured Burkholderiales bacterium | reverse complement strand
GATACGCAATGACCGTGCCAAACCCGACAGATTGCCCCCCGATTCAGGGGATATCTTTCCCCGTGCTAGCTGGGGCCTCGCGCGTCGAATTCAGCCACGACGCGCTTGGGGGCTTTCCGCTTCCACGCATTGGCCAAGAGTTGGCGAACGACCGCCGCCTTGGCCGTGGGAAGATGCACGCGGAGTCCCATGACCTTTTGTCCCCACCACAGTTTTTCGAGGCAATCGGCATGCAGGACCAACGCCGATTCGCGCAGGGCCTCATCGACGAACACGTGCAAATGCTGCCCATCCGGTGCCAGCGTGGCGAAGATTTTTCCGCGCACGCGAAAGGAGTCGAATTCGAAGTGCGGCGCTTCCTCGGTTTCCGGGAACGACAGCGCCAGGTGACGGGCGTCCGACGCTTTCACACGCGCGGGTCCAGAGATACCGTCATCCCTGCGGCGGCGGCATTGACACGCGGCCACTCGAAACGGGACTCAATGGCCACTTTGAAAGGCGTGGAGGCACGCGGTTCGCCGTGCGTGAGCCATACGGATTCCGGCGGCGCCTTGAACGCGGACAGCCAATGCAGCAGTCCGCTTTGGCCCGCGTGCGCGGACAGCCCGCCGATGGTCTCCACGCGGGCGCGCACGTCGATCTCCTCGCCGAACATGCGGACCGTTTTCGCACCATCGACGATGCGCCGGCCCAGCGTGCCGAAGGCCTGGTAGCCGGTAAAGATCACGGTGTTCTCCCGGCGATTGAGGCGCCGGCGCAGGTGATGGCGGATGCGGCCCGCTTCGCACATGCCCGAAGCGGCGATGATGATGGCGCCGGATTCGATGCGGTTGATCGCCATCGAATCTTCCGGCGACTTCGTGAAATGTACGTTCGGCGCGCGCCCCTTGCCCTGCGCGCCGTGCGTGCCAAGCATCGCGCCGAACACGGCGTGCACATCGTCATCGAGGATGCGGTGGTGGCGCAATGTGAGCTCGGTGGCCTTGCGGCCCAATGGGGAATCGACAAACACGTTGATGCCGCCCTTCGGGCCGGAAATGCGGCCTTCGCGGGCGAGCTGTCCGATCAGGTACAGCACCTCCTGGATGCGTCCGACGGCAAAGGCCGGGATGATCACGTTGCCGCTTCTTTTGACCAGCGTGTCTTCGATGACATGGGTGAATTCGCTTCGCGTCTGCTCGAGGTTTTTGTGATCCCGGTCGCCGTAGGTCGATTCCATGACCAGGATGTCGGCAGACTCCGGCCGGTCCGGATCGCGCAGGATCGGGCGGTTGCGCTCGCCAATGTCGCCGGAGAACACCATTTTGCGCGCCTTGCTTCCCACAGTGCCCGCACCGCCTGCTCCACCGAGCCACAATTCGATCGAGGCCGCCCCCAGGATATGGCCGGCATCGCGAAAGCGCGCGCGAATGCCCTCCGCCGGTGCGAACTCCACGCCGTATTCCACCGCGCGGAACTGCTTGACGCAGCGCTCGACGTCATGGCTGTTGTAGAGAATCGTCTCTTCGCCGTCGCCGGTGACTTTGCCCTTGTCGCGGTCCCGTTCGCGATGCCGCAACGCGCGCTCGGCATCCTTGGCCTGCACGTGCGCGCTGTCCATCAGCATGACGGCCGCCAGGTCCAGCGTGGCGGGGGTGCAGTAGATCGGCCCGCGGAAGCCCTTGGCCACCAGGCGCGGAATCAGGCCGCAGTGGTCGATGTGGGCGTGCGTGAGCAGCAGGAAGGCAATGGACGCCACATCGAAATCGAGCGCGTCCAGGTTCTTCTTCAACGCCTCCCGGTCGCCCTGGAACATGCCGCAATCGACGAGGAACGAGGTCGTGCCCACGTCTACGCGGTAACACGACCCGGTGACTTCACCGGCCGCGCCGAGGAAGGTCAGTTGCATCGCTGGCGGCCCGGTGTAAACGAAGCGTTAGCGTACGCCCAACCCGCGCAACGCCTGCGGCGTGAAATCGGCCGCCGTTTTCTTGGTGGGCATGTACACGGTCGATTTCTCGTTGCGCAATCCCATGGCAATGTAGCGGCCGTTCTGGAAGTCGTAATGCACATCGACCATCGGGAAATAGAGGTTCATGTCATAGAGCGTGATCGAATGGTTCTCCGCCGTGCGCCACAGCGCCCCGCGCGCATCGTATTTGTCGGTGAGCGTCACCATCCAGCTGTCTTCATCGACGTACATGACGCGCTTGGCGTAGAGGTGACTGGTGCCCGGTTTCAAGGTCGCTTCCACCACCCACATGCGGTGCAATTCGTAGCGAAGGTGCTCCGGGTTCAGGTGGCCCGGCCGGATCACGTCGGTGTACTTCAACGCGTTGGAACTCAACTTGTACGAGTTGTACGGCACCACCATTTCCTTCTTGCCAATCAGCTTCCAGTCGTAGCGGTCCAGCGATCCATTGAACATGAAGCCGTCGTCCACGGTGCGCTGCCCGTCGCCGCCGACGATCGGGTTGTCGTACGCCACCGTGGGGGCCAAGCGCACGCGGCGCTGGCCGGGGTTGTAGATCCACGCCGAGCGCGCTTCCTTGGAGAAATCCACGTTCTCGTGGATGAGGATGACTTCGCCCGCGAGGCGCGCCGGGCCGGTCACGGTCTGCATGTAATTCACCCGGCGGTTGGGGATGACCTCCGATGCCGGCAGAGTGAGGTTCCCATAATGGAAATCGGCCTGGAACTCGAACTCTGTGGCCGTGTAGTCCCCGGCGCGCGTCGGCGCGATGTGCACGAACTGCGTCTCGAAGGTATCGCCCCAATAACGCAAGTTGTGATTCCACATCACCTCGTAACCGTTCTTCGGCACCGGGAACGGCACGCCGCCGGTGCAGCCGGTGACGCCATTGTTGTCTGCCGCGAGCTTGGCCTTCTGCGCGCAGTCACGCGTTTGTTCGTAGTGCTTTTGCGGGAACAGCGCCGTGCGGCGGCTTGGGTACACCGGCATCTTGAACGTCGGGTACTGCTTCAACATGGCAATTTGCCCCGGGGACAAATTGTCCTTGTACTTTTCCCAGTTCTCGCTGGTGATGGTGTAGAGCGGCTTGTCGTTGGGAAATGGATCGCCATAGCTTTTGCCGCGCTCGAACTTGGTGCCGGCGGGCGCCTCCTTCAAGCCGCCATCCCAGGCCGGAATGGTCCCCGCCGCATTGCCCGCACGCTCGGCCCCCATCGGGGTGTATTTGCTGGTGGGCGAGGTGCCGAGTTCTTTCAAGTCGGCGGGGGGGATTTGTGCGTTTCCCGTCGTCACCGATGCTGAACCGGCGAAAACAATTGCAAACAACCATGTGCGTGTGATCGCGTGGTGACCAACGTGCATAAATCGCTCCTCCAAGTGGTGTATCGCGTCGTGACCGACGTGGATGTGTTCTTATGATGCGAGGTTAGCACGCTCACCCTTGCGCATGAGCATTTGAATAGCGCTTGCTACCGGGACCATGGTACAAAGTCATTGACTGGCGCGGCGTTTGGTGGCAATTTGATCCGGAAGGCGCGACAGTTCTTGCGATTGCCGGCACCGCGCCTCGCGATGAGTGCATCCCCGGCAATGAATAGGAATCCGGAGAGTCGTACATGTGGAGAGCCGCACTATTCGCGCTTGCGCTCGCAGGCCTTTCTGCGCACGC
>CAZTYC010000269.1:0-3624 GCA_964617435.1 uncultured Burkholderiales bacterium | reverse complement strand
GGCGCGCGGCCTGATCGGCTTCCAGACCGACTTCATGAACATGACGCGCGGCACCGGCCTGAAAAGCCACGTGTTCGACGAGTACGCGCCGCTGAAGGGCGACCTGCCGGCGCGGCGCAACGGCGTGCTCATCTCCGGCGAGCAGGGCGAGGCGGTGGCCTATGCGCTGTGGAATCTCGAGGATCGCGGACGCATGTTCGTTTCGCCCGGCGAGCGCCTGTATGAAGGCATGATCATCGGTGTGCACAGCCGCGACAACGACCTGGTCGTCAATCCCATCAAGGGCAAGAAGCTCACCAACGTGCGTGCATCGGGGACCGATGAGGCTGTCACCCTGACGCCGCCGATCAAGCTGACGCTGGAGTCCGCGATCGAGTTCATCGAAGACGACGAATTGGTCGAGATCACGCCCAAGTGCATCCGCATTCGCAAGCGCTTCCTGCTCGAGCATGAGCGCAAGCGTGCGATGCGCGAGGCGGCGTAACTTCGGGTCACGATCGCCAGCGCACGGCGCGATGCACCACGAAACCCGGTGGACCTTCAAGGCAAACCCCAGCGCTGGCGCGCCTTTCAAGCCATTTTTGCCCTGGATCCCGCGCCAGTGGCAGACTTTGAACTCCTGAACCCATGGATGCCGGCCTGATTCTGATGGTTCTCGCGGTGTTGGTGGCGCTGTTGATCTGCGCCGTGGCGTGGATCGGCTTCGCCGTGCGCAAGAATGACCCGTCCGCCATCCCGGCGGCGCTCAATCAGGCGAGCGAAGCGCGGCATCGCGCCATGCTGACGGACATGCATGACGGCCTGGCCAAGCAGGGCGACCGCATCAATGCCAGCCAGGCGGATGCGGCCGAGCGCACCCGCACCGCGCTGAACGCACTGCAATCCGAGCAGACAACCGGGCTGGCCAGCCAACGCGAGGAGATCGTGCGTCAGCTCGCGCAGCTGAAGCTCGAGTTGCAGGAGCGCCAGGACGCGCTGAAGACCGCGATGCTGGGCGGCACTCTCGAAAAGATCACCGAGCAGTCCCTGCTGCAGCAGCAGAAGATCGAGTCCACCATGCGCCTCGTTACGACGCAGATCACGGCGGCCATCGAGGGACTCACCAAGACCACCGACATGCGCCTCAACGAAATCGGCGGCAAGGTCAACGAACGCCTCGATGAGGGATTCAAGAAGACCAACGAAACCTTCGCCAACGTGATGGCGCGGCTGGCCACGATTGACGAGGCGCAAAAGAAGATCGACGGCCTCACCACCAACGTGGTGAGCCTGCAACAGCTGCTGGGGGACAAACGATCGCGCGGGGCGCTGGGCGAGCGCCAGATGGAGGATATCGTCAGGAACGCGCTGCCCGAGTCGGTGTTTGAATTCCAGTACACGTTTTCATCCACAGGCGTGCGCGCCGATTGCGTCTTGAAGCTGCCGCAGCCCACCGGAATGATTGCGGTCGATTCGAAATTCCCGCTTGAAAGCTACGAGCGGCTGTTTGCCGAGAACGTGGCCGACCGCGTGACGCCGGCGGTGTTCAAGGCGGGTGTCAGGAAGCATATCGACGACATCTCAGCCAAGTACATCATCGCCGGGGAGACGGGGGAGGGCGCAGTGATGTTCATCCCTGCCGAGGCGGTGTTTGCCGAGATCCACGGAAATCATCGCGACCTGGTGGACTACGCGGCGGCCAGGCGGGTCTGGCTGGTGTCGCCGACGACGCTGATGGCCGTGTTGAATACAGCCCGTGTGGTACTCAAGGACGTGGAGACGCGTCGGCACATTCACGTCATCAAGGATGCGCTCGGCAAGCTGGGAGCCGACTTTGGCCGCTTTCAATCGCGCATGGACGACTTGGCCAAGCACATCGGCCAGGCGCACCGGGATGTCGAGCAGGTCCACATCTCCAGCAGGAAGCTCACCGAGCAGTTCACCAAAATCGAAAAGGCCGAAGTGGAAGCCGTTTCCGCGCCCCCCGCAGCGGGCCCCGGGCCGGATCTGCAATTGATACAAACTGGCGAGCCCGGTTGATGTCCGATTGGGCATAATGCGCCGGTTTCCATTTGCTGCCGGAAGGATGTTCATGACTCGAAGCACCGCACTCAATGCCGCTTTGGTGGCCGCCGCAACCGCATTGGCCACCTCCGCAAATGCCCAAATGAATTACCCGGAAACCCGTAAGGTCGAACAGACGGACAATTACCACGGGGTCACCGTGGCGGATCCCTATCGCTGGCTGGAAGACGACAACAGCGCCGATACCAAGGCATGGGTCAAGGCGCAGAACGCCATCACAAACAAGTACCTTGCGGCAATTCCACAGAGGGAGGCAGCGCGTCGGATCTACGCCGAGTTGTACAACTACGAGAAGGTGGGCGTGCCGGTCAAGCAGGGGGGAAGGTACTTCTTCACGCTCAACAATGGGCTTCAGCAGCATGCGGTCCTCTACAGCGTGGCCAAGCTCACCGACACGCCGGTGGTGGCGCTGGATCCGAATACCCTGTCCAAGGATGGCACCGTGGCGTTGTCCATCTTCTCTTGGCGCAATGAAGGGATCCAGATCAGCCGCGACGGACGTTACCTGGCCTATGGCACCTCGCAGGCCGGTTCCGACTGGCAACAGTGGCAGGTGCGCGACCTGCAAACCGGCAAGGACCTTCCGGACGTCATCAAATGGGTGCGGTATTCCACCGCCAAGTGGTCCGCGGACGGCAAGGGGTTCTTCTATTCGCGATACGACGAGCCGAAAGCGGGCGAGCAACTCACGGGGACCAACTATTACCAGAAACTTTATTATCACCGGCTGGGCGAGGACCAATCGCGCGACACATTGGTCATGCAAAACGCCGACAAGAAGGAATGGCGTTTCAGTGCCGTTGTCTCGGAGGACGGCAGGCACCTGATTATCGGCGTCTCGCAGGGGACCGGGCGGGAGAACGGCCTGATGCACCTGTCCCTTCCGAAGGGCTCCTTCGCCGGCGGCACGCCGAAGCCGCTGACGCTGGAATTCGACGCTGAATACGATGTGCTGGGCATCATTGGCGGAAAGCTATACCTGCGGACCGACAAAGACGCGCCGAAGGGA
The DNA here is from genome assembly GCA_964617435.1 of uncultured Burkholderiales bacterium. Lineage (GTDB taxonomy): Bacteria > Pseudomonadota > Gammaproteobacteria > Burkholderiales > Usitatibacteraceae > UKL13-2. Next base: position 551 of record CAZTYC010000269.1, on the reverse strand, counting down.
CGCATCATCACCATGGATCTTGCCGACCCGGCGCCGCGCAAGTGGCGGACCATCGTGGCGGCGCGGGGTGACGCGCTGTCCGAAGCTTCATTGGCCGGTGGCAGGCTGATCGGAAGTTACCTCAAGGACGCGGCCAGCCAGGTCGTGGTCTATGGGCTTGATGGAAAGGTTGTGCGCGAAGTTGGATTGCCGGGTGTCGGCACGGTGGACGGCTTCGCCGGCGACTTCCATGAGCGCGAGACGTTTTTCCGTTACAAGAGCATCACCACGCCGGACGAGGTGTACCACTACGACATTGCCAGCGGCAAGGCGACGCTTTTCAAGCGTCCGAAAACGGCGCTTAATCCCGACGAGTATGTGACACGTCGCGAATTTGTCACCAGCAAGGACGGCACCCGTGTGCCGGTGTTCATCGCCCACCGCAAGGGGTTGAAGCTCGATGGCAACAATCCGACCCTCTTGTACGGTTACGGCGGGTTCAACCAGCCCATGACCCCGGTGTATTCCCCGACCTTTGCGGTCTGGCTGAAGATGGGCGGCGTGTATGTGCT
>CAZTYC010000268.1:0-3646 GCA_964617435.1 uncultured Burkholderiales bacterium | reverse complement strand
CGCATCCCGATCTCACCGTGATCTACGAGACCGAAGCGGACCTCAAGCGTTTCGGCCACCCGCTCAAGGACGGGCAGTTTGCAGACGCACTTACGCGCTTGCTGGCCATGAAACCCCGGTTCATCGCCGTGGACAAGTACCGTGACCTGCCCCTGCCGCCCGGCAGCGATGCCTTCAATGCCGTACTGCGTGACAACGCCAACATCCTCTGGGTGTCCAAGCACGGGCGCAGCGAGTTCGACGGCGTGCCGCCGCCGAAGGTGCTGGCCGACAGCGACCGGGTCGGTTGTGCGGACGTTCCCATCGACAGCGACGGCCGCGTCCGGCGCTACATGTTGGCGATGGGGACTGGCAATCAGGTCTGTCCCTCCATCGGATACCTCGCGGCGGCAATGGCGCTGGCGGAAACCAATCAATCCGCCGGGTTCGACGATGCATTCAAGGGAACGGTGACGCTGGGCGCGCATCGCGCGGCCTTGTTCAACGGCCAGGAAGGCCCCTACGTTGGCGAAGACTCGCGCGGTTACCAGTTGTCGATCGCATATGACCGCGAAAGCGCGCGCAACTTCACCCTGTCCCAACTGTTTGATGGCGCGGTGCCTGCCGCTGCCGTGAATGGAAAGATCGTGCTGGTGGGGACGTCGGCCATCAGCCTGCGCGACGTGTTCGATGTGCCCGCTCGCCCTCCGCGTTCTGCCGTCCTCCCCGGCGTCATGGTGCATGCAATCGCCATCGGCGAGTTGCTGGACACGGCGGCCGGCGCTCCCCGGCCACGCATGATGGATGCGACGTCCATCATGGCGTGGAGCCTGGCCATGGCCCTGCTGTGCGCCGCGCTGATGCTTTCCCCTCTGCCCATCCCGTGGGCCGTCGCCGCAGGAGCACTGGCGGTTGGCGCCTGGTTGCCTGTTGCGTTCCAGCTTGCCGCGCATGGGTTGACGCTGGCCCCGGTGGCGCCCATGGTCGCCGGCCTGTTCGCCGCGACGGTGAGCCTGGCCTGGCGCGCGTGGCGCGAATCACGCGAGCGTGGCGAACTCATGGGATGGTTCGGCAAGCATGTGTCGCCGGAAGTGGCCGAAGCCATCTGGAAGCAACGCGACCAATTTGCCGAAAAGGGCCGCATGCCGCCGCAAAACGTCCGGGTCAGCGTCCTGTTTGCGGACATCCGCGGCTACACCACGGTGAGTGAGAAACTCACCATCGACGTGATGATTCCCTGGCTCAATCGCGCCATCGCGGAAATGGTTGCCGCGGTCACCGAGAACAAGGGGGTGGTCACGCGATTTGCCGGCGACCAGGTCATGGCGGTTTTCGGTGTGCCCGTGGCACGCGCCACGGACGCCGAAGTGGCGATGGATGCGCGCAATGCCATCGAAGCCGGCTTGGCGATGGATCGCAAGCTTGCCGCGCTCAATGCCGAACTGGCCCGCGAGAACCTGCCGCCCGCCCGGGTGCGCGCGGGGATCTTCAGTGGCGAAGTGGTGCAGGCCCTGCTCGGAAGCAACCATCGCTACGAATTCACCGTGCTGGGGGATGTCGTCAATACCGCCTCACGCCTTGAAAGCTACAAGAGCACCGACGATGACGGTGCCGCCGCACGGGTGCTGATTGGCGGCCCGACGCATGCGCTTGCCGGCGAGTATTTCGATACCGAATTGCTGGGCGCGGTAGAGTTGAAGGGAAAGGCGCAGGCTGTGGAAATTTACCGGGTCCGCAGCCGCAAGGCCGACAACAAGGAGCAATAGCATGAATGGCTTGAAAACAGGAATGGTTTTGATCGTCTCGCTGGGTGTCGGCACCGCTGCCCTGGCCCAGGAAAAGCAGGCACAGCCCAAGCCGGCCGCCGCGCAAAAACCGGAGGCTGCGCCGCCCAAGGATGGCAAGGACGGTGCCGCGATCAAATTCCTCCCGCCCGGCGACGGAAAACCGGATGCCGGAAAGACCCAGCCGGCGGCGACACGTGGACTGAAGTTCCTGCCACCGGGAGACGGAAAATCGAGCAGCCGCATCGAAGGCGGCGCATCGCGCGGGGACACGCGCGAACTCGCCATGAGCGTCATTGCGCCAAAGGGCACCGGGCTGGCCTCCACCACCCAGCCGGAGCTCTACTGGTTTGTTTCGCGCCCGGTCACGGGTGAGGTGATGCTGACCGTCATGCAGGCGGACGGCAAGTCCATCGACCCGATATTCGAAGGTAAGTTGCCGCTGCCCTCGACGCCCGGCATTCAACAGGTTTCGCTCGCCAGGCTCGGCGTCAAGCTCACGCCAAAGGTCGATTACGAATGGTCGATCAGCATTGCGGCGGCCGGGCAATCGCACTCCGGGGATGTGGTGGCCAGCGGGCAGGTTCGCGTCGGGGAGTTCGATGCTTCACGGTCGCAAGCCCTGGCGGCAAAGAATGTGGTGGATCGCGCCATCGACCTGGCCTCCCACGGCTACTGGTATGACGTCGTCAGCCTGATGCGCGGACCCGGCGCGCAAGCGCTCAAGGAGGATGAGCTGTCCATGTACGACGCCGCGGGACTTTCGCGCGTCGTGAGGTATTTGCGGGAAGGAAACTGACGCCCGCGTCGCCAAGCGGCGGCGACGTTGCCGCTTGATGCCCCCATCAGTCGCGCGGCGGGTACATGATTGTCATGGCCAGGTGAACTCCGCGGTCTTGCAGGTTTCCGGCCGCCTTGAACGATCTGTTTCCCGGCCGCGCGTAGGCCGCATTCACCCGTACCAGCCCGAAGAAGATGATTTCCGTGGCCACGCCGACACTGGAAATGCGCTTGGGAAAGCCATCTGCCCGGGCATACGCACTGGAGCCCTGCCCTGCATCTGCAAAGATCGACACGGAGGCTTTTGAGAAGCGGTTGATCTCGTGTACCGCACTGCCCGCTTCAACTTTTGCAATCGTGCCGCGATCGCGCAGGAACAGGTTTTCGCGGTAGCCGCGCACGCCGTTGACGCCGCCGAAGCTCAAGCGCTCGGCGGGTGGAAGGGTTTGCGAAGTAGTTTGTGCATCGACCCGCGCCTGCACGATCAATTCGCCGTCAAAGAACGATTGCGCCGCCGTGGCCCCCAGTTGATACAAGCGGAAATCCGCCGCAACCGCACCGGGCACGCCGGCATCGACGGCAGGCGAAACGCTGCCGCGTGTGGCGATGAGGCGCAGGCTGGCATTGGCATGGTTACCGCGCCACGCATAATCGGACGAGATCCGCGTTGCACGAATGGTGCTCTCGCCTTCCGCAATCCCCGGCGTGAAAGAAAATGGAATGCCGAGCAGCGAGGTCTCCGAGGTCTTTTCCTCCCGCAAGGCACCGAGCGTCCACGCATGCGCGGGCGTCCTGACGACGATTGCGCTTGCGCCCAGGCTGCGAGCGCTGGTCACCGCGACGATGTCCAGATCCTTGAACACGCGGGGTTCGATGGCGCGCGAGTCCCCCTTGTTGCGCGCAGCCAGCACGGTCCAGCGCGTGTTCGGGATCGGAAACGCGTAGCTCAGCGACGAATCCGACAGCCCCTCGGTGCGCCCTACTTTCACCTCAAGTTGATCCCCGAAACCAAGCAGCGAGCGGTGCTGCGCGCCCAGTTCACGCCGCACGGCGCCGATGGCGGGATTGCGATTGTTGGCCACACTGGCCCAGGCCTGCACGGG
>CAZTYC010000267.1:0-3655 GCA_964617435.1 uncultured Burkholderiales bacterium | reverse complement strand
CATCAGGAGGTCCGGAAAATTCACGCCCGCGGCCCGCACGCGGATGCGCACCTCGCCCTTGGCTGGCGGGGGCAAATCGATCTCCTGGACGGCCAGCAATGCGGGGCCGCCCCACTCCGTGCAGCGAATGGCTTTCATGAACGAGTCCGGTGAATGAAATATTTGAACCGCTGGATACGGCTACCGCAGGCGGGTTCCAGAAGCCCGGTTGGCGTGGCCGCAACAAATGCAATTTACCGGAAACGCGCCAGCCGCAACTGGCTAGAATCAGAAACGCTTGCTCCCCAAATCCTCCCAAAAGGACCTCGCCATGAAGACTTCCGCCCGTTCGCGTCCCTCCCGGCTTTCCATCGCCGTGGCGGTGGCGCTGTCCAGCCATGCGTCGTTCACGCTTGCCCAGCAGGCGGATCCGAAGCCCGCGCAGAAAGTGGAAGGCAAGCTGGAGGAAATTGTCGTCACCGCGGAACGCCGCCTGGAGAACATCAAGGACGTGCCGACCTCCATCACCACCCTGTCCGGCGAAAAGCTGGACGTGATCAACTCCGGCGGGCAGGACATCCGCATGCTGGCCGCGCGCGTGCCAAGCCTCAATATCGAGTCCTCGTTCGGACGCGCCTTCCCGCGTTTCTACATTCGCGGCTACGGCAATACCGATTTCGATCTCAACGCCTCGCAGCCGGTGTCCCTGGTCTATGACGACGTGGTCCAGGAGAACCCGATCCTGAAGGGGTTCCCGGTCTTCGACGTGGCGCAGGTGGAAGTGCTGCGCGGGCCGCAGGGCACCAACTTCGGCCGCAACACGCCGGCCGGCGTGGTGAAGTTCGATTCCGTGAAGCCCTCGCAGGGCGGGGATCCCTACGTGAGCATGTCCATGGGCAAGTACCAGACGGCCAACCTGGAGGGTGCCTTCAATTTCCAGATGGGCAATGGCTGGACCGGCCGCCTCGCGGTGCTGTCGCAAACCCGCGACGATTGGGTCGTCAACACCGCGCCGTCGGCCAAGGAGCGCGAGCTCGAAGGCTACCGCGACCGCGCGGCGCGCCTGCAGTTCGAGTATTCGCCGGACAAAAGCTTCAACGCGCTGTTCAACGTGCATGCGCGGGACCTCAACGGCTCCGCGCGCCTGTTCCGCGCCAACATCATCAAGCCCGGCACCAGCGAACTGGTCGACGGCTTCAACCCGGCGCGCATTTCCATCGACGGCCTCAACTCGCAGGATGTGAAGAATGAGGGCGCCAGCATGCGGCTGCGCTGGAGCATGGGCGGCCTGACGCTGCATTCGATCACCGGCTACGAAAAGATGCGCACGTTCTCGCGCGGCGACATCGACGGTGGCTATGGCGCGGTGTTTCTCCCGGTGTCCGGCCCCGGCTTCATCCCGTTCGACGCCGAGTCCGCCGACGGCCTGCCTAAGCATCGCCAGCTGACGCAGGAATTCCGCCTCGAAGGCGGCGACAAGGGATTCAAGTGGCTCGCCGGCGTGTACCTGTTCGACGAAAAATTTGATATCGACAGCTTCAATTACAGTTCCATCGGCGGCAATGTGCAGAACGGCTACGCCAACCAGCACCAGGACAACAAGGCCAGCGCCCTGTTCGGCTCGGTCAACGTGGCCGCGTCCGATGCGCTCACCATCCGCGCCGGCTTGCGCTACACCAAGGACGAAAAGGACTTTGTGGCGAACCGCCTGCAGGCGCCGCCGTTCTCGCCGACGTTCATCGGCCGGCTCACCACCAACACGGACGCCAACAACACCAGCGGCGACCTTTCCGCCACCTACAAGCTGGACCGCGACACCAACATCTACGCCAAGGTGGCGCGCGGCTTCCGCGCCCCGAGCATCCAGGGCCGCCTCTTGTTCGGGGACTCCCTGTCGATCGCCAACTCCGAGACGGTCACCTCCGTGGAAGCGGGCATCAAGTCGGACCTGCTGAATCGCCGCGCGCGCGTGGGGTTCAACGTGTTCAGCTACGACGTCAAGGACCTGCAGCTGACGGCGGTGGGCGGCAACGCCAACTTCAACCGCCTGGTCAACGCGGCGAAGGCCAAGGGTTCCGGATTCGAGCTGGACCTCGAGGCCCTGCTGTCGGACCGGCTGCTGGCCACCGTCGGCTACAGCTACAACAAGACCGAAATCAAGGACCCCAACCTGTTCGTGCAACCCTGCGGTTCTGGCTGCACGGTGCTCGACCCGCCCGGGCGCGTCACCGGCACGGTGTCCATCAACGGCAACCCGCTCCCGCAGGCGCCGAAGTCGGTCTTCAACATGACGCTGAAGTACACGCAGCCGGTTTCCGCGGGCGCCGAGTTCTTTGTCTATGGCGACCTGGCTTACCGCAGCAAGATCAACTTCTTCCTGTACGAGGCGCGCGAGTACACCGGCAAGGCGCTCACCGAGGCGGGCCTGCGCGCCGGCTACAACTGGGAACACGGCAAATATGAAGTGGCCGTCTTCGGCCGCAACATCGGCAACCAGATCCGCGTGGTGGGCGGGATCGATTTCAACAACCTGACCGGCTTCATCAACGACCCGCGCACCTTCGGCGTGCAGTTCAAGGCGAAGTTCTAGTCCCTCTCGCACAGGGAAATAGCACAAAACCCCAGCACTGGCGCGCACTTTCAGGCATTTTTGGCCTGGAAGGCGCGCCGGTGCTGGGGTTTTACTTCTTGCGCCGCCGCCTTGCGAGCCGGCGGCGCGAACGCCCCGCGCCTCAACGCAGGTCGTAGCGGCCCAGGTTCATCACCTTGTTCCATGCGGCCGCGAAGTCGCGAACGAACTTCTCCTTCGCATCATCCTGCGCGTACACCTCCGCCAGCGCGCGCAACTGCGAGTTGGACCCGAAGACCAGGTCCACGCGGGTGCCCGTCCACTTGACGGCGCCGGTCTTCCGGTCGCGCCCCTCGTAGGTGCCGTCCTTGGCGGGCGTCCAGGCCGTGCGCATGTCCAGGAGGTTGACGAAGAAATCGTTGCTCAAGGTGCCCACGCGGGAGGTGAACACGCCATGCGTCGTCGAACCGGCGCCCAGCACGCGCAGCCCGCCGACCAGCGCCGTCATTTCCGGCGCGCTCAGCGTAAGCAGTTGCGCCTTGTCCACCAGCAGTTCTTCGGCGGGTACCGTGAAATTCTTGCGCTGGTAGTTGCGGAAGCCGTCGGCCTGCGGCTCGAGCACATCGAACGATGCCGCATCGGTCTGCGCTTGCGTTGCATCAGTGCGGCCCGGCACGAAGGGAATCTCGATGGCGATGCCGCCGGCCTTGGCCGCCGCCTCCACCGCCGCATCTCCGGCCAACACGATGAGGTCGGCCATCGACACCTGCTTGCCGTCCTTCTGCGCCTTGTTGAAGGTCGCGCGGATGCCTTCCAGGGATTCCAGCACCGTGGCCAGCTGCGCCGGCTCGTTGGCTTCCCAGTCCTTCTGCGGGGCGAGGCGGACGCGCGCGCCGTTGGTGCCGCCGCGCTTGTCCGAGCCGCGGAACGTGGATGCGGACGCCCACGCCGTGGCCACCAGTTCGGCCACCGTCAGCCCGGAGGCCAGCACGGCGGATTTGAGCGCGGCCACGTCGGCCGCATTGATCAGCGGATGGTTCACCGCCGGGACCGGGTCCTGCCAGATGAGTTCTTCGGCGGGAACTTCCGGGCCCAGGTAACGCGCCT
>CAZTYC010000266.1:0-3710 GCA_964617435.1 uncultured Burkholderiales bacterium | reverse complement strand
CCGACAAGACCGGCTTCCACATGCTGCACACGCTGTTCCAGACCTCGATCAAGTATCCGTCGATCCAGCGGTTCGACGAACATTTTTGCGTGGAACTGCTGGCCGAGGAGGGGCGCGCGCGCGGCGTGGTCGCCATCGACATCGCGTCCGGCCAGTTCCGCCTGATCGAGGCCAAGGCGGTGATCATGGCCACCGGGGGTGCCGGCCGGGTGTTCCGCGAGAACACCAACGGCGGCATTGTCACCGGCGACGGCATGGCGCTGGCGTTCCGGCAGGGCGTTCCCCTGCGCGACATGGAATTCGTGCAGTACCACCCCACCTGCATGCCCGGCACCGGCCTGTTGTTCACCGAGGCCTGTCGCGGGGAAGGCGGGTTGCTGGTCAACAAGGACGGCTACCGCTACCTGCAGGACTACGGGCTCGGGCCGGCCACGCCCAAGCCGGTCAACAAGGCGATGGAACTGGGCCCGCGCGACCGCCTGAGCCAGGCGTTCTGGTACGAGCAGCAGAAGGGCCGCACGCTCGAGGGCGTGCATGGCTCCTACGTGCACCTCGATCTGCGCCACTTGGGCGAGGCGTACCTGCGCGAGCGCCTTCCGCAGATCTACGAAATGGCCGAGGAGTTCCTCGGCATTGATCCGGCGAAGACACCGATCCCGGTGCGTCCCGCCGTGCACTACACGATGGGCGGCATCCAGGTCGACGGCCGTTGCGCCTCGCCGCTGCGCGGACTGTATGCGGCCGGCGAATGCGCGAGCGTGGGAATCCACGGCGCCAACCGGCTGGGGTCCAACTCGCTGGCCGAGTTGTGCGTCTTCGGCAAGGTCGCCGGCGAGGAGGCGGCGCGGTACTGCCGCGAGCCCAACCATCCAGCTTCGAGCCTCGAGTCCCGCGCAAACGAAATCGAGCGACGGGCCAGCGCACTGGTGAAACGGGAAGGCGGCACGGAACGCCTGGCCACGCTCCGCAAGGAAATGGCCGCCACGATGGAACAGGGCTGCGGCATCTATCGCACGGGCGATGCCATGCAGGCCACCTGCGACAAGCTCGCCGAGCTCAAGTCGCGGTTTGCCCGGGTGCGACTGGATGACCGGAGCAGCGTGTTCAATACGGAGTGGCTGGCCGCCATCGAGCTCGAATACCAGCTCGAGGTGGCGGACGCAATGGCGCATTCGGCCGTCCAGCGGCGTGAATCGCGCGGCGCGCACCAGCGGCTGGACGGGTTCACCGAGCGCGACGATGCAAATTTTCTCAAGCACAGCATCGCCACCTACCGCGCCGGCACGGCGCCGGCGATCAGTTACCAGGACGTCAAGATCACGCGCCTGCCTCCCGGCATTCGCGCGTATGGGGCCGCGGGCGCCGCGGCCGAGAAGGCGCAGGCGGAGCGCGAATCCAGGCAAGGGGGCGCGGCATGAACGGCAGCATGAAAACCATCGAGATCGAAGTGCTGCGCTACCTGCCCGAGACCGAGGAGCAGCCGCGGTTCGAGCGCTTCCAGGTGCCGTACACCGACGACATGTCGGTCCTCCAGGGCCTGCAATACATCAAGGATGAGATCGACGGCACGCTGTCTTACCGCGGGTCGTGCCGCATGGCGATCTGCGGCAGTTGCGGCATGATGATCGACGGCATTCCGAAGCTGGCCTGCCAGACGTTTCTGCGTGATTACGCCGGCAAGGTGCGCGTCGAGGCCCTGAACCATTTTCCGATCGAGCGCGACCTGGTTGTCGACATCTCTGACTTCGTCGGCAAGCTCGAGCGCGTCAAGCCCTACATCATCGAGGATTCACCCAAGCCGCTCAGCGACGGCGAGCACCTGCAAACGCCGGCGCAACTGGAGGCCTACGAGCAGTTCAGTTCCTGCATCAATTGCCTGCTGTGCTATGCCGCCTGCCCGCAATACGGCCTGAATTCAAAGTTCCTGGGCCCGGCGGCCACCACGCTGATGCATCGCTACAACATGGATTCCCGCGATCACGGCAGCGCGGAACGCATGCCGCACGCGCACGACGAGGACGGCGTGTTCCACTGTACCGCCGTCGGATATTGCTCCGAGGTCTGCCCGAAGAAAGTCGATCCGGCCAACGCGGTCAACATCAACAAGAGCGAAAGCGCCAAGGATTACTTCCTGCGCTTCGTGGCGCCCAAGGGAGGCGGGGAATGAACGGATCCGCACCCGTGCGCGGGCCGGGCCTGCGCCGGCCGTACCGACGCCCGATGCACGGCTGGTGGCGCAAGAACCCGTATTTCATCGAGTACATGGTGCATGAGGGAACGGCGTTCTTCGTCGCCCTCTACGCGCTGATCCTGCTCTCCGGCGTAGTGTGCCTTGCCAACGGCCCGCTGGCATGGGCGGACTGGGTCGGCTGGATCGTGAGCCCGGGATCGATCCTCCTGCATGTCCTGATCCTGATCGCCTTCGCCTACCACGCGTGGACCTGGTTCCACATCATGCCGCGCACGCTGCCGCCGCTGCACGCGGGCGGAAAGCGGGTGTCCGGGGCGACGATCACGCGGGCCGGGCTGGCGGCGGCGCTGGGCGCAAGCGCCTTGTTGCTGCTCATCAGCTGGAGGATGGCCGCATGAGACGCTCGAATGCACCGATCTTCTGGGTCCTGTTTGGCGCCGGCGGCATGCTCTCCGCGCTGGTCGGCGCGGCGCTGGTCTTCATCACCGGCATCGCCGTGCCCACCGGCACGCTGCTCCCGAAAAACCTGCTCACCTATGAACGGGCGCTGCCGTTCGCGCAACACTGGTTGGGCAAGGGCATCCTGCTGGTGGTCATCACGCTGTTCCTGTGGCACGCCGCACACCGCATCTTCCACATGCTGCACGACCTGGGCGTGCATGCGGGCATGCTGTCGCGCATGGTCTGCTACGGCATCGCCCTGTGCGGAACGATCGTCGCGGCGTTCGCGCTGCTGTCCATCGGCTTCTAAAGCGCCGGCCGTGCAGGCCACGCCTGAACTAGCGCTGGATCACCAGCCTCTGGTACAACCCGCCGAAGTAGGTGTCCTTGCGAATCCGCGATGGATCGACCTCGGCCGGCAGCCATTTGGCGACCTCGTCGCGCCACAGGTCCAGCGCAAACGGTTCCAGGAAATGCAGGACGGGGCGGAACAGGTAGCGCAGGGGATGCCAGGCGCCCGGCAGGTGGTAATCGACGATGACCACCTTGCCGCCCGGGCGCGTGACGCGGATCGCCTCGGCCAGCGTGGCGCGCCTGACGGCTTCCGGCTGCTCATGGAGCAGGAAGAACAAGACCGTCTGCGAATACGCGTGGTCCTCGAAGGGCAGCGACGCTGAGTTGCACAGATGTGTGCGCACCGGCGCGTCCGCCGCAAGCTTGCCCTTGAGGTTGCTCAGCTGGATCGGCAGCACGTCGATCACATCAAGCTGCCCTCCCTCGGGCACCCGCTCGGCCAGCCTGGGCGAGAAATCGCCGTACACGCAGGCCACCTGCAGGGTCTTGCCCTTCAAAGGGTTCCCCAGCGCCTCCAGCGCCGCGTTGCGCAGCTGCGGAAAATTGCCCCACAGAATGGCATTGACGAGCCACTGGCGTTCAAACAGGGTCACCGCATTGGGGTGCACATAAGCCCACCAATAGGTCTCGGTCAGGTATGCGGGGATCACGTCGGGCATTTCAAGCTGAACGGACACATTCTTGTTGAGCATTCTTGACTCCGTCATTCACCGGGGGCTTGCGC
>CAZTYC010000265.1:0-3710 GCA_964617435.1 uncultured Burkholderiales bacterium | reverse complement strand
TCCGCCATCACCGCCACGGTCGCGGCGGAGGTGTGGATGCGCCCCTGCGCCTCGGTCTCCGGCACGCGCTGCACGCGGTGCGCGCCGGACTCGAATTTCAGCCGCGAGTACGCCCCGGCGCCGACGATGCGCGCAATGATTTCCTTGTAGCCGCCCACCTCGCCGGGGGATTCGGAGATCACCTCCACCTGCCAGCGCTGGCGTTCGGCGTAGCGCGAGTACATGCGGAACAGGTCGCCCGCGAACAGCGCCGATTCGTCGCCGCCGGTGCCCGCGCGGACTTCGAGAATGATGTTCTTGTCGTCGTTCGGGTCCTTCGGCAGCAGCGCCTTCTGCAGGTCGTTTTCAAGCGACTCGATGCGTTGCCGGGCGGCCTTGATCTCGTCCTCGGCGAAGTCCCGCATCTGCGGATCGGAAGCGAGCTCCTGCGCGGCGGCGATGTCGGCCTCCGCCTGCCGGTATTCCTTGAACAGGCCGACCACGGGCGTCAGTTCCGCGTGTTCGCGCGTGAGCTTGCGGTAGTTGTCCATGTCGGACACCACGCCTGGGTCGGCGAGCAGGCGGTCGAGTTCCAGGAGGCGCTCGTCGAGCGAGGCGAGTTTGGCGAGGACGGAAGGTTTCATGGGAGCAATCGGGAAGATCGGACGGGGCGCGTCGGGAGGCGCGCGGGCTTGAAGCGGACTGCCTCGGGTCCCTAATGCTCGTCCTGTTCCGGGTACAGCTTTTCGAGCGCGGCGGCGAGCGTTTCGCGCTCCGCACCCGCAGCGCCGTTGAGCGCGGCCAAGGGGTGGTGCAGGAACTTGTTGCTCAGCCCCTGTGCGAGGCCTTCGAGCACGGCGGCGGGATCCTCGCCCTTGGCAAGCCGCTTGCGCGCGCGCTCGAGCTCGGCCGTCCGGTATTGCTCCGCCCGGGCGCGCAGTTGCTGGATCACCGGCACCGTGGCTCGGGATTCCAGCCAGCGCATGAACTCCTGCGCGCGTGCATCGACGATGGCCTCGCCTTCGGCGGCGGCGGCCTCGCGCTTGCCGGTGTTCTGCGCAATGATGCGTCCGAGCGCGTCGAGCGTGTACAGGAAAACGTCGTCCAGATCGCCCACCTCGGGCTCGATGTCGCGCGGCACGGCCAGGTCCACCATGAACACCGGCTTGTGGCGGCGCAGCTTGAGCGCGCGCTCGACCATCCCCTTGCCGATCAGGGGCAGGGTCGACGCGGTGCAGCTGATCACGATGTCGTACGCGTGCATGTGCTCGGGCAGCTGCTGCAGGGTCATCGCCTTGCCGCCGAATCCGCGCGCCAGGGATTCGCCGCGTTCGAGCGTCCGGTTGGCCACCGCCACGCTGCGCGGGCGTTTGGCCACGAAATGCGTGGCGACCAACTCGATCATTTCGCCCGCACCCACCAGCAGCACGTGGGTGCCGGAGATCTCGCCGAACAGTTGCTCGGCCAGCCGCAGGGCCGCAGCCGCCATGCTGACCGAGGTCTCGCCGATGGAGGTTTCGGTGCGCACGCTCTTGGCCACCTTGAAGGTCTCCTGGAACATGCGGTCCAGCGTGCCGCCCAGGGCGCCTTCGTCGCGCGCGATGCGCACCGCGTGCTTGACCTGGCCGAGGATTTGCGGCTCGCCGAGCACCATCGAATCGAGTCCGCTGGCGACGCGGAACGCATGGCGCGCTGCTGCGGAATCGGCAAATTCGTACACATGCGCGCCGAGGTCGAGCCCCTTGGCGGACGGCTGCGAGGCCAGCCAGTCGCGCACGAGCGGCCCCGCGCTTTCGTCGCCGCGCCAGTAGATTTCCGTACGGTTGCAGGTGGACAAGAGCGCGGCTTCGGCCACGCCCGGAAGGGCGGTCAGGGCGCGCACGGCCTCGCCTTGGCGCTCGGCGGGGAACGCAATTCTTTCGCGCACCTCCAAGGGTGCGGTACGATGATTGAGTCCCAAGGTGTGCAACGGCATGACGAGTCGGTTTCCGGCGCGCCACGCGTGTCAGACGCCGCGGCGATGCAATCAAAAATTATAGCAGCGGGGCCCAGGGTCCCGCCTGCGCTCATTGGAGGTGGACGTGAAATCTGCAGCGGCAATCGCCATGGCATGGCTGGTTTGTTTCGGGACGGGCGCCGAAGCGCGCGAATGCGCGCCCTTGCTCAATCACACGGTCAGCACGCTGTCCGGTGCGCGGCAGGACTTCTGCGCCTACCAGGGCAAGGTGGTCCTGGTGGTCAACACGGCCAGTTATTGCGGCTACACCAAGCAGTACGAGGGACTGCAGGCGCTCTACGACAAGTACCGTGACCAGGGGCTGGTGGTGGTGGGGTTTCCGGCCAATGATTTCGGCATGCAGGAGCCGGGCACCAACGCCGAAGTGGCGGATTTCTGCGAACGCACCTACAAGGTGAAGTTTCCGATGATGGGCAAGTCCTCCGTGATCGGCGCGCAGGCCAATCCGGTGTTCGCCGCCCTGGTGAAAGCCACGGGAGATGCGCCCCGCTGGAACTTCCACAAATACCTGATCTCCCGGGACGGGGCGGCGTCGAAAAGCTTCCCCAGCAAGATCGCGCCCGATTCTCCGGAGTTGGTGGCGGAAATCGAATCGCTTCTCGCGAAGAAAAAGTGAGTCTTTACAAAGTGTTAGCGCTAGAGCATCATGTGCAGTCTTAGCATTTACACGGGTTCCCGCAGGTTCTGACATGGCAGCCGCCGCCGCGACCACCTTCAGCCCACTCAGCCGCGCGCTGGTGCAGCAGGGCAAGCTCGTGCAGGCGGATGCGAACGCGCTGCATGCGGAAGCCAAGAAGAACAGCATGACCTTCATCGAGCAGCTGATCGCTTCGAAGAAGATGGGCGCACGCGACATCGCGCACTTTGCCGCCAACACGTTCGGCGTGCCGCTGCTGGACTTGTCCGGGGTGGACCCGGAGCAGTTGCCCATCGGCGTCATCGACACCAAGCTGGTCGCCAGCAAGCGCGTGGTCCCGCTGCTCAAGCGCGGCAACCGCCTGTTCCTGGGCATGTCGGATCCCACCAGCGAGCAGTTGCTCTCCGAACTCAAGTTTGCGACCGGTTCGGTGGTTGAACCGGTGGTGGTGGAGGAAGACAAGCTGGCCACGCTGATCAAGCGCTTTGGCGAGTCCTCCGCCAAAGCGCTGGACCAGATGATCGGCGACGAGACCTCGCTCGGGGATATCGACCTCGGCTCGGGCGACGAAGCGCAGATCGACACCGGGGCCGGAGCGCCCGACGAGGTCGACGACGCGCCGGTGGTCAAGTACGTGCAGAAGGTGCTGATCGATGCCATCAACGGCGGCGCCTCGGACATCCACTTCGAGCCTTACGAGAAGTTCTACCGCATCCGCTACCGCACCGACGGCATCCTCGCGGATGTGGCACAACCGCCGCTGGCGATCAAGGAAAAGATTGCCTCGCGCATCAAGGTGATCTCCAAGCTGGACATTTCGGAGAAGCGCGTGCCGCAGGACGGCCGCATGAAACTCAAGCTCTCGCCGACGCGCGCCATCGATTTTCGCGTCTCCACCCTGCCGACGCTGTTCGGCGAAAAAATTTGCATGCGGATTCTCGATCCGTCCAGCGCCACGCTGGGCATCGAGGCGCTGGGCTACGAGCCCGAGCAGCGCGAAGCCCTGCTGAAGGCGGTGCACCGGCCCTACGGCATGGTGCTGGTGACCGGGCCGACCGGCTCCGGCAAGACGGTGTC
>CAZTYC010000264.1:0-3723 GCA_964617435.1 uncultured Burkholderiales bacterium | reverse complement strand
GGCTGCCGAGTTCCAGCCAGTCGAGCACGCCCTGGCCTGGCTCGACTCCGTCAAACCACGCCTTGATCGCGCCAAGCCGCGATTTGCCAAGCTGGGCCAATGCCGAACCGAAGTTGGCAGGTGCCAGCATGATCAGGTGGCACATGGGGCAGGCGTCAATGCGCTTTGTTGCCACGAAGGTGCGATCAAACCAGTCGCGCACCACGGGGCCACCCGTGGAGTGGGTGATGCAGACGAAGCGACGCTTGGCGCCGGCCTGTGCCAAGACCGGCTGCAGGGCAGCCTCGAACGCGCGCGAAAGATCCGCCAGACGAACCTCATCGCGGAAGCTGATGTATTTGCCGAGATGGATGTGCTGGATGTCGAGCTTCGGGCCGCCGGCTTTGGCGGCTTCCGCAGACAATCGGGCCGGAAGCTCACCGTAGGTGTCGGTGTTGGTCACGCTCCAGCCATGCACGAAAACAACAAGCAATGCGGCCATCTGTGAATTGCTCGGTCAGCGGTGCAACATTGGACAACGGAAGTCACGGGCATGCAATCAAATTGCATGGATCTATTACCATACTGGCGAACTGACAGCAGTCATGTTGTTGCTCATCCGGATCAGCGCCAGTTCCAAGGCACGGCGACCGCGAGAACTGACAACGGCTTCATTGATTCCGAAAAGGCTGCCAGTCGGAATGTGGACTGGAGTGTTTGGCAAGCTCCAGGTATCAACGGTAGGCAAGCTGGACCTCGTTCGCCAAGATGCCTGCCCACCGAAACGGGTAGGAACTTGAGCGCCCTTTGCAGACATTCGAAGTCAGTATCGCAGCGCCTGCGCTGGATCGATACGTTTGAGGTAGCGCAAAGCGAAGGCAATCCCTGCGCCGATTGTCACGGCCAGAACAGAAATGACGGCGGTTCCGGCTTGGAGAGGGCTGGTGGCAACAAAGCCGCCGAGGCTGAGTGTCAGTATGTGATTGACGTAGCCAAGCAGGATGAGCCCGACGCAGCAACCAACCAGAGCCAGCGCGATAACGCGTCGACGCCAAGTGCGCAGCGAGCGCCAATGTGAGGCACCAAGGCACAGCTGAATGGCGAATTCACGCCTCTGCATGGCGAATATTTGCGCAAATACAAGTGCGCAGAGCAGCAAGCTGATTGCCAACGTGGCAATCGAAACCACATTGCCAATGCGCATTAAACTGGTCAGCGGTGCATAGCGAGATGCGATGACGTCTTGCACTTCTTCGACGGGTTCAATCGCGGCATCGGCAAAAATCGTGGCCGCCAAGGCTCGAAGCCGGTTTGCGATGAGCATCCCGCTTTGTGCGCGCACAACGAGTTCAAAACGCGGTTGCGGATCATCGAAGATCGACAGTATCGACAGCGACGGAAGGGTGGCGTCAAAAGGGTTCCAGCGTATTCCTCGCATCGTTGCCAGAGGAGTTTCGTTTCGAAACAGCAATCGGCTGGCCGACTCATCAACGTTTTGCGTGATCACAACGCGCGATACCTGGTCGGTGCTGATGTCCTGCCCCTGATATTGGATGACGCCAAGCGTGCGCAGGATCGCTGGCCCGGCGCGCCACCCATTTACTACCTTGCCTTGCACATCGTCTAGGCCCAGGTAACGCCAGGGAGCCGGAAAGAGAACCGATGCGGAGGTGACGTCAGGCAGCTGACCCGCAGCACGGATGAGTGCCATGACGCGATCATGATACTCCTGCCTCTCCAGCGCATTCCCTGGCAAGGCAATTCGCATTGTCACCAAATCATCCGTGGCATAGCCCCAGTCAATTTTTGTCAACGCGCTGACTCGCGCTGCGACCGTCATCTGCAGCCCGACAATGACCACGAGGGTTGCCGACATCAGGCACCAGAAGGTCTGAAACCCAGCGTTGACGAGTGGGCTCTGCGTGATGTTCATTGCATTCGTGCGTACGACGCCCCTGCCAATACCGGCGATGCCGATAAGGGTTACTAGAAGCATCGGAGGAACAATGGCCAGCGACGCATGAAGCATGGCACTACCCAGCACCCAGGTCTCGGCGTTTGGAAACAATATGCTTGTGGTGAGAATTCCCGCCGCCAGACCACAAGCCGCCGAAGGCACGAGCCGAAGCCAATCTCGCCTTGCATGTTGAAAAATCGAGCCGCCAAGGACAAATCCGATGGCCAGAGCCTGACGTCGCGTGAGCACTTCAATGGTGGTTACAATCACGGAGATCGCGAAAAGCATGCCGAGCAATGAGCGACTCGCAAGCGAAAGCAGGCGGGCACGCTGCATATGCAGATTGCCGCGCGCTAAAGCGACGAATTCGGCGCGAGTGACTTCCCTGAATCCATCGCCGAATGGATTCTGCTCCCGTCCCTGCACACGGAGCTTCAGCGCGCTCAGGGATTGTGCATCTTGCAAGACGGCTATCATGTAGTTGCCGTATTCGAGATAGGGAACGCAACGAACGGCAGCAATATTCGCGGCATCGGCAAACATCGCCGAAAGTGAGGTCGCCAACGGCCGCCCTATCCGTAGTTGTCCCAGTTCGAGAGACTGGAGTGTCCCGGTGAGTGTATGCCCGATCAGGGGATACAGAACCTGGCTCTGGCACGTATCAATACCAAAAATGTCGGCCAAGGATTGGTCGACTTCGGCAATGTGCAGGGCACGATTCTGCGAGTCTTGTGTTCCGATCACTTCGCGCAGCGACATCAAACCCCAGTGTGTATTCTTGCCCAACTCGCCTTCAAGTTCGCGCGCACGCCAGCGATGCATGCCCATCCGCTGCACAATCTGACCTGTTGCACTCTGGATAAGATTTTCGGTCCAGAGTGCAACGGGGATCTGTCCATGGCCGATGCGTAGGCGCACCTCGTCCTTGGCGCGTGCAGTGGTAAACAGAGCTAGCAAAACCACCGCGACGGTCAGAGAAACAGCAAGCAAGCACAAGGCAGGGGTGAAGCACGTGCGCAGATGACGCATGGAAGGTGTCGGAGAAGAGGTCAGGGATTGACGGGGACTTGTTTTCCGCGCCCTGATGCGTCATGCAATTTGGAGCGGGTGTCTGCGGCGGCTTTCGTGGCCTCGCACTCCGCGCACTTACGGCTCGAGTCGATAGGGTTATGTGTTTCGGTGAGGTTGACCCTGGTCACGCGGATCATCCAGCCTTCGGGATCCTCCGCATGCAGTTTCCGCAACGCTGACTCTACCAAACGGCAAGCATCGCAAAACGGCGCATCCAGAACATAGAGCAATACCACCCTTTGATCGGATATCAGGGGCGTCATTGAGCCAGGCTCGGCGCTTACGACGAGTGCACAATCCTTCTGTGGCTCCTGGCGGTTGGCGAGTTCGGCCAAGCGTGAACCATCCCAGTCTGAATCGACCTTGCCCCGGAAGGTGCATTTGCCTTCGCGGTTGTAAATCACGAGTGACGGCCAACTCTTTTCGAGGCCAAAGATCTGTGCATCCTTTGTGAATGCGGCCATTCCGACCGTGTTCTCGACAATCGAACCCGGTGAGGCGTAGGCACAGACAGCATTCGCAAATGTCAAGCAGACGACGGCTATCGCACGCATCGACATGGTTGATTCTCCATTCAATATTTTGTTTTCGTGACTGGCGTATGGCGCGAGGGCATGTTTGTCAGGATCGGCATTCTCCGCCCTGCGTATGGAGCATGCAAATGCTTCCGCCACTGTAAAAATGGAAGAGGATCAACCATCCCAACGGCTGACGGT
>CAZTYC010000263.1:0-3758 GCA_964617435.1 uncultured Burkholderiales bacterium | reverse complement strand
CGTCGAGTACTTCGTCTCCTACTACGACTACTACCAGCCCGAGGCCTACGTGCCGTCGCGCGACTTGTTCATCGAGAAGGACTCCTCGATCAACGAGCACATCGAGCAGATGCGCCTGTCCGCGACCAAGACGCTGCTGGAACGCGACGACGCCATCATTGTGGCGACGGTGTCCTGCATTTACGGCATCGGCGACCCGTCTGATTACTACTCAATGCGGATGTTGCTGCGGCCCGGCGACAAGATCTCCACCCACGACATGATCCGCCAGCTCACGGCCATGCAGTATGCGCGGGCGGAACTCGATTTCAAGCGCGGCACGTTCCGTGTGCGGGGCGATTCGCTCGACATCTACCCGGCGGAAAACATGGATGCGGCCGTGCGCGTGTCGATGTTCGACGACGAGATCGACGGCCTGACGATGTTCGATCCGCTCACCGGCCACACGCTCCACAAGCTGCCGCGCTTCACGGTGTACGCCAAGAGCCACTACGTGACGCCGCGTGAAACCATCCTCGGTGCGCTGGACGGCATCAAGGCCGAGTTGCGCGAGCGCATCGCCTACTTTGTGCGCGAAAACAAGTTGGTCGAGGCGCAGCGCATCGAGCAGCGCACCCAGTTCGACCTTGAAATGCTCAACGAAATCGGGTTCTGCAAGGGCATCGAGAACTACTCGCGGCATTTGTCCGGCCGCGCGCCAGGGGAGCCGCCGCCCACGCTGGTGGATTACCTGCCGAAGAACGCGGTGATGATCATCGATGAAAGCCACGTGACCATCCCGCAGGTGGGCGGCATGTACAAGGGCGACCGCGCCCGCAAGGAAAACCTTGTCGATTACGGCTTCAGATTGCCGTCCGCCTGCGACAACCGGCCGCTGAAGTTCGAGGAATTCGAATCGATGATGCGCCAGACCGTGTTCGTGTCCGCCACGCCGGCCGACTACGAGGCGGCGCACGCGGCGCAGGTGGTCGAGCAGGTGGTGCGCCCCACCGGCCTGGTGGACCCCGTGCTCCACGTGCGCCCGGCGTCGACCCAGGTGGACGACCTGCTCACAGAGGTCAAGGCGCGCACTGCCGCCGGCGAACGCGTTTTGGTGACCACGCTGACCAAGCGCATGGCGGAAGACCTGACCGAATATCTCCACGAGCATGGCATCAAGGTCCGCTACCTGCACTCGGACATCGACACCGTGGAACGGGTGGAGATCATCCGTGACCTGCGGACCGGCGTGTTCGACGTGCTGGTGGGGATCAACCTGCTGCGCGAGGGACTCGACATTCCCGAGGTGTCGCTGGTGGCCATTCTCGATGCGGACAAGGAGGGTTTCCTGCGCTCGACCCGCTCACTGATCCAGACCATCGGGCGTGCCGCGCGCCATCTCAACGGCACCGCCATCCTGTATGCGGATCGCCACACCGACTCGATGAAGAATGCCATCGCCGAAACCGAACGCCGCCGTGCGCGGCAAGTGGCGTTCAATACCGAGCGCGGCATCGTGCCCAAGTCGGTGGTCAAGCGCATCAAGGACATCATCGACGGGGTCTACGACCTTGACGGGGAGCGCGCGGAGAGGAAGGCGGCGCAGGAGCGCAAGAAATACGACGTGCTGTCGGAGAAACAGCTGGAAGCGGCGATCAAGAAGACCGAACGCGAGATGCTGCAGGCCGCGCGCGACCTGGAATTCGAGCAGGCGGCGAAGCTGCGCGACGAATTGCGGCGCCTTCGCGAGCGCCTGCTGGTGATGGGCGGGGAGGCGTTGACCGATTGACGGGTCAACCGCCGGTTTTCGGCGCGCTCTGCGCGGTGCCGGACTGGCGGCCCTTTTCGAATTCCTCGGGTTTGACCGTCACCACGCCGGTGGCGGAGCGATCCCGCTGCGGCAGGTTGCTGCCGGTGACAAAAGCTTTTTCCTCTGGTTGTTCGCCTTGCGCAACACAACCTGCCATCAGGGCCGCCATGGCCAGGGCGCCGAAGATTTTCATGCACGAGTCTCCTGTGATCATGTCAAGCGGCTAACATATCACAGGGTTTTCGAATTACACACGGATACAAGATGTCAAATTCAAGGATGCGGGTGCTGTTTGTCTGCATGGGCAACATTTGCAGGTCCCCCACCGCGGAAGGCGTGTTCCGCCGCTTGGTGGAGCAAAGCCCGCTCGCTGGCCTGGTCGACATCGATTCCGCCGGCACCACGGGCGCGCATGCGGGCCAGCCGCCGGATCCGCGCGCCGTCGAGGTTGCGGCGCGGCGCGGTTATGACCTCGCGCCGCTGCGCGCGCGCCAGGTGACGCCGGCTGATTTTGACCAGTCCGACTACGTCATCGCCATGGATGGCATGAATGTCCGCTACCTGAAGGGCATGTGTCCGACCCGCCTTGCGCAACGGATCGAGCTCCTGCTGGACTATGGCGGCGAGGAGGACGAGTCCGAGGTGCCGGATCCCTATTACGGGTCCATGCAGGATTTCGAGCATGCGCTGGACCTGATCGAAGAGGGCTGCAAGGGGTTGTTGGATTATCTGGTGGACCTGCACACCCTGCGCGGCGCCGGCGGCATGAAACGCGACGCCTGACATGGAAGGGCTGCTTTCCCTCGCGTCCTACGTGAAGGTGTTCGTGGCGATGATCGTCATCGTCAACCCGGTCGGCATCATGCCGGTGTTCGTAGCGATGACGGCCAACCAGTCGGATGCCCAGCGCCACAACATTGCACGCATTTCCGCCATCACCGTGCTGGTGACCCTCCTGGTCTCGGTCATCTTTGGCGAGCGGATCCTGGAGATTTTCGGCATCTCCATGGCGGCCTTCAAGGTGGGCGGCGCCATCCTCATTCTGCTCAATGCGGTGGCGATGATGCAGGCCATGCCCGCCCGCGACAAGCAAACGCCGGAAGAAGCGCGCGAGGCGGAGGACAAGGCCAGCATCGCGGTCGTCCCCCTGGGCCTGCCGCTGCTGGCCGGGCCGGGCGCCATGTCCACCATCCTGATCTATGCCAGCGAGAAAAAGACGATTTCGCATGTGGCGGCCGTTTGCGTCGTGATCGTGGCGGTGGCGCTGGCGGTGTGGCTGGCGCTGCGCATTGCGACGCGCATCGGCAACCGGATGAGCACCACCACGCTCAATGTGGCGACACGCATCATGGGGCTGCTGCTCGCCGCGCTGGCCGTCGAGATTTTCTCCAGTGGCATCGTCGAGTTGATTCCCGCGCTGGGCAAGCCGGATGTGTTCCGCTATGGGCAGTGAGATGGCGGGCCCGCCGATCTCCCGTTTTCCGGTGCCGCGCCTCGAAGACCTGCCGGAGGACCTGCAAGCGCGCATCCGGGCCGTCCAGGAAAAGGCGGGTTTCATCCCCAACGTGTTCCTCGCCCTGGCGCACCGCCCGGAAGAGTGCCGCGCCTTCTTCGACTATCACGACGCGCTCATGCTCAAGGACGGCCCGATCACCAAGGCCGAGCGCGAGATGATCGTCGTGGCCACCAGCGCGGCCAACCATTGCACCTATTGCATCATCGCGCACGGCGCGATCCTGCGCATCTATGCCAAGAACCCGCTCGTCGCCGACCAGATCGCCGCGAACTACCTCAAGGCTGACCTGTCCGCGCGCCAGCGCGCGATGCTCGATTTCGCGCTGAAAGTGGCCACGCAAAGCGACCAGCTCGGCGATGCGGACTTTGACGCACTGCAAGCCCATGGGTTCGACCGGGAAGCTGCCTGGGACATCGGCGCAATCGCCGCCTTCTTTGCATTGTCCAACCGCAT
>CAZTYC010000262.1:2434-3764 GCA_964617435.1 uncultured Burkholderiales bacterium | reverse complement strand
TGGATCGAAGCAGCGGTCATGACCTATTCCTTTCCGTAATCCCTTGGTGGGATGATTTCATTTTAGCACTCTGGGCTATAGAGTGCTAACAGATTGGAAAGTTCAGGAACATTTCAAGCCCGGCATCCGATTGATTGAAAACGAAAGACGGGAAACATGCTAAAAATTGATTCCAAGCCTTTGAATTAAATCATTGTTTGTTGTTAGCAATCACTCACTTGTCAAACTGCCGAAGGTGTTGAGTGCTTGAAACCCATGCCCCGACCCACCCCAACAACGCAACGATCGCAACAGCCCACAAGAGCCAGTCAATATTGAATGGGGCCATTTCCCAACCGCCATAGCTGGCGGTCAATTCGCGAACCTCGGTGGCCAGCCACCTGGCCGCCAAGAAGGTCATGGCACCGGCCAAAGTGCCGGCCAACGCGCCCTGGACGGCGCCTTGGTAGAGCAGGGGCCTTCGCACGTATCCCTTGGATGCGCCGATGAGCCGGCAAACGTCGATTTCGTCGCGCTGCGACAGGATCTGCAGGCGTGTGGTGTTGCCGATGACGAACAGGACTGCAACCCCCAACACCAGGGACAGCCCGAGCGCCATCCTTTCGAGCAGCAGCGAGGCCTTGCGAATCTTGTCGGCCCACTCGAATTCCATCGCCACGTCTTCCACGGCCGACTGCGCCTTCAGGAAAGCCTTGAGCGCAACCATCTGTTCGGTCTCGCGGCTTTCCAGCTGCAACGTGAGGGCGTGCGGCAGCGGATTGGACTCCAGTCCGTCCAGCAGGTCGGCCAGGTGGTGGATCTTGCGCATCTCGGCAAGCGCCTGGTCGCGCGCGATGAAGCGGACCGACTTGATCCCCGGCCGCGCGCGCAAGGTTTTTTCCAGCGCGCGTGCGGCCACCTCGTCTGCGCCCGGCTTCAGGTAGACATTCGCGACCGGATCGGCCGCCAGGCGCCGTGATGCCACCTGCGCGCCGTCCACCAGCATGACCAAGAACAACGGCAGCGCCACCGCGCAGGCGATCACGACAATCGACAATGCCGTGCCCCATGCATCGCGGGCGAGCCGCCTGAACGCCCGCTTCGCCGCCTCGCTGTGCGCACGCAGCCACGCCTTCATGCCGCCACCCGCCCGCGCTCCAGCGTGACGACCCGGCAGCCGAGCGCCGACACCTCCGCCGCGTTGTGGGTGGAAATCACCACCGTGACGCCCACCTGGTTGAAGGATCGGAACAATTCGCCAATCGCAGCGGCGTACTCAGCGTCCAGCCCTCCCGTGGGCTCGTCTGCAACCATGATCGCCGGGCGATGCACGATGGCGCGCGCGATGCAC
>CAZTYC010000262.1:0-2424 GCA_964617435.1 uncultured Burkholderiales bacterium | reverse complement strand
AGCTCGTGGATGAGGTCTTCGACCTTGGCGGTGGCCACGGGATCGAGCGCCGAGCACGGCTCGTCGAGACGAAGCACCTCCGGGTCGAGCGCGATGGCGCGCGCGATGCACAGCCGCTGCTGCTCGCCGCCCGAGAGCGTCACCGGCGCGGCGCGTTCGCGGTCCAGCAAACCCACCTTGTCGAGCGCCGCGCGCACCCGCTTGGCCGCCTCGGCACGCGGCACCCCGGCAATCTCCAGCGGCAGGGCGACGTTGTCGCCAACGCTGCGCGAATAGAGGATCTTGTGATCCTGGAAAACCAGGCCGAGATTGCGGCGCAAGGCGGCGAGCCCGGATTCGCGCAGCTTCCCGACATTCTGTCCGTTGACGATCACCTCGCCGCCGGTGGGCCGCTCGATTCCGGCGATCAGTTTCAGCAAGGTCGACTTGCCCGCGCCGGATCGGCCCGTGACCGCCACCATCTCTCCGCGGCCGATCCACAGGCTCACGCCGGCGAGCGCCTCGAACCCGTTGGCGTGACGCTTGTGAACGTCCTTGAGCTCGATCATGCGCGGGACGCAAACAGCGCCGCGGAAAACTCGGCGGCGGCAAACGGCCGCAGGTCGTCGATGCCTTCGCCGACGCCGATGAAGCGCACCGGGATCACCGGAACTTGCGCAGCCTGCCGCTCGATGGCGAGGCCGGCCAGCATGCCACCCTTCGCGGTGCCATCGAGCTTGGTGACCACGAGCCCGGTCAATCCGAGCGCGGCATCAAAGGCCTTGATCTGCGCCAGCGCATTCTGGCCGGTGTTGGCATCGAGGATCAGCAACACCTCATCCGGGGCGGCCGCATCGGCCTTCGCGATGACACGCTTGACCTTCTTGATCTCCTCCATCAGGTGCAACTGGGTCGGCAGGCGCCCCGCCGTATCGGCGATCACCACATCGATCCCCCGCGCCGTGGCGGCCTGCACGGCGTCGAACATCACCGCAGCGGCGTCCGCGCCATCCTGCGCGATGACGTCCACCCGGTTTCGCTCGCCCCAGGTCTTGAGTTGCTCGCGGGCCGCGGCACGAAAGGTGTCCCCGGCGGCGAGCAACACGCTCTTGCCCTGGCCCTGGAAATATTTGGCGAGTTTGCCGATGGTCGTCGTCTTCCCGGCGCCGTTGACGCCCGCCACCATGACCACGAAGGGCTTGCGCGCGATGACCATGGGTTGTTCCAAGGGCCGCAGCAGGTCCGTGACCGATTGCTGGAACTCGAGCCGCAAGGCCGCGGTGTCGGTCAGTCGCTGTTCGCGCTGGGTCTTGCGCAAGCGCTCGATGAGCGAATGCGCCGCCCGGATCCCGACGTCGGCCGCGATCAGCGCCGCCTCAAGGTCCTCGTAGAAGGATTCATCGACACGCCCCCCCGCCACGAACAGTTCGTCGACATCGGTGGTGAGAAACTCGCGCGTCTTGGCCAAACCCGCCCGCAGGCGGGCCATCCAGCCGGATTTTGCCGCCGTCCCGGGATCGGCGGGCGCGGCATGGGGGGGGGATCGGCCGAACATGGATGGAACTTTGCGAGAATGACGGGATGACTCGCAGCACCGCACGCCAAGGCATGACCGCCGCGAGGCGACATTCTAAGCCAACGCCCGGCGGGGACAATCGCGTGCGGATCGTCGCCGGACAGTATCGCGGCCGCTGGATCGAGTTTCCCGACGTCCCCGGCCTGCGTCCCACCGGCAATCGCGTACGCGAAACCCTGTTCAACTGGCTGGGCCAGCGCCTGGATGGCCTGCGGTGCCTGGACCTGTTCGCCGGGAGCGGGGCACTGGGCTTCGAGGCGGCCTCGAGGGGCGCCGCCGAAGTGGTCATGGTCGAGACCGATCGCGGCGCGATTCTGGCCTTGAAGCGGAACCGCGAGCGGCTCGGTGCGCAGGCCTGCAGGATCGAGGGGGGCGACGCGCTCGCGCTGCTGGCGCGCAGCACCGCGCAATTTGACCTCATCTTCCTCGACCCGCCCTTCGCCAGCGGCTTCATGGCCCGCGCGCTGGCGCTGGCACACGCGCGCCTGGCGAAGGATGGCCGGGTCTACTGCGAGTGGGGGGACCCTCTCGATGCCCTCGTCGCCGATCCCGCTGCCGGCGCGTGGCAGGTCGTGCGAAGCGGAAAAGCCGGTGTTGTACACTTTGCACTCCTTGCGCCCCGTGAATCCGCCCCATGATCAAAGCCGTTTATCCCGGAACCTTTGACCCGCTGACCAAAGGCCACGAAGACCTGGTCCACCGGGCCTCCCGGCTGTTCGGCGAGGTGGTGGTGGCGGTGGCGCACAGTCCCGGCAAGCGGCCGTTCTTCACCATCGACGAGCGCGTTGCGCTGGCGCGCGAAATCCTCGCGCCCATCTCCAATGTCGTCGTGGTTCCGTTTGCCAACCTGCTGTCCGAGTTCGTGACCG
>CAZTYC010000261.1:0-3780 GCA_964617435.1 uncultured Burkholderiales bacterium | reverse complement strand
GTTGATGACCGACTCCAATGCCACCGGCACGATGGCGCTGGCGTATTACGGGGATCTCAAACTGTCCCGTGCGGGCAATTGAGCGCACAGCCGCACGCAAACTCCAGATCCCGCGGGCCTCGCAGGCGAAAATCGGCTGGAACGCCGCGCCAGTGCTTGTGATTTAGATCTTCGCCACGCCGTCCGCCGGATATTTGCCGGACAGCAACACCAGCATCGCGCGATCCTCGCCACTCCAGAAATCCACGGCGTCCTGGAAGATTTCGACCAGCGTTTCGAGTTCACTCTCGTGGTGCTCGGCAAACGCGTCGGTGTGGTCGAAGTAGATGGCGTAGTGCTCACCCTTGATCCATGCCAGATCCGTGAGGCAATCGTAAAAGGCATCCCAGTTCTTTCCGAAGTGGGAGGGGAACTTCATCGCCACGGCCGCATGGTTGAAGAACTGGTCCTTCTTTTCGATCTTTTCGCCTTCCAGATGGAAGAAGGCCATCTTCTTGGCATTGAAGAGTTTGGCCAACTCGTCCACGGCGGCATGGGATTTCAGCCAGAACACGCCGGCCGGGCGCTCGTGGGTCAACAGCTTCTTGAGTTCGGCGGAGGGCATGGGTCACCTCACTCCTGGATGAGCTTGAAGGTTTTGTAATGGTCCGCGGTGTAAAAGCACTCGCGCTGCTCCTTGCCGCCGCACACGATGCGCTTTGCGCCGCGGTCGCGGGAGCCGGGTGTCTTCACGGTGTATTCCTTGTAATAGCCCCGCGGTTGCCTGGGCAGCGTGCGTTCGCGGTTTGAAAACGTGCTGCCATCCTTGGCCGCGTAGGGAAACGGGCCGCCCTTGCGAATGAGCGCCAGCGTTTCCCGGCCTTCCTTGGGAAGCTCAACGGCCTTGATGGTGGACAGTGCCTTGGTGGTGCCCGCATCGAATGCGGCGGCCGGCAGGCTGAGCATCGACAGGG
Organism: uncultured Burkholderiales bacterium; assembly: GCA_964617435.1. Taxonomy (GTDB): domain Bacteria; phylum Pseudomonadota; class Gammaproteobacteria; order Burkholderiales; family Usitatibacteraceae; genus UKL13-2. The sequence goes on along the minus strand of CAZTYC010000261.1, from coordinate 2,827 downwards.
CAATCAAGGAGAGCATCAGGCGTTTCATGACGACGTCCTTCACCTATTTTTGCGGGCAATGGGGGCAGTGCTCGGCGTACAGCACCATGTGGTGATCGCGGATCTGGAACCCCAGCTGCCGCGCAACCTTTTCCTGGCGTTTTTCAATTTCCGGGTCGTTGAATTCCTCGACATAGCCGCAGGAGACGCAGACGATGTGGTCGTGGTGCGCGCCTTCATTGAGTTCGTACACGGCCTTGCCGCTTTCGAAATGGTGGCGGATCAGCAGGCCGGCCTGTTCGAACTGCTGGAGCACGCGGTAGACCGTGGCGAGCCCGATTTCAGCGTTGTCGTCCATCAGCAGCTTGAACACATCCTCGGCCGACAAATGCCGCTGCTTGGCGTGATGAAACAGGTCCAGCACCTTGCGGCGCGGGAAGGTGGATTTCAAGCCGATGGTGCGCAGGTTGTCCTGTTCGTTCATGGGGGCAATCATAGTCCGAAACAGCTGCCGCCAGAGGCGCGGCTATAATTCAAACTTCAGGTTTCACTGTTGGCTGCGCGCGGCGCGGCGGGAAAGGCATCATGTTTCGTGGGGTTATTTTTTTCAGCGTGGCCGTGCTGTCTGGCTGCGCGGGATTCGGCGTGTATCGGATCGATATCCAGCAGGGCAACCTGGTCACGGTCGAGCAAGTTTCCAAGGTCAAGACCGGCATGAGCCGCACCGATGTGACCAACGTGCTGGGTACGCCGCTGGTGGCCGATGTGTTCCACGGCAACCGGTGGGACTACTATTACTCGCACGATCTGGCGACCAAGTTCGGGCCGTTCGGCCGCGAACGGGAAAAGTACCAGGTCACGGTGTTTTTCAAGGATGACAAGGTCGAGCGCGTGGAAGGTCAGGGCGCTCCCAGGGAAATCCTCACCGGCGGCGGAGACCGCCGCAAGCTGCCGGACACCACGATTCCCGGCGCACCGCCGGATCCGAAGAAGCAGGGCCAGTAGCATGCCGGTCCGGCTTGCGATCGCCGGCGCGGGCGGCCGCATGGGCCGCGCACTGGTGGAGGCCGCAGGCAACGTCCCGGGCGTTCAAGTGGGCGCACTGCTTGAACACTCCGCCAGTCCGCTGCTGGGGCAGGACGGCATTGTTGTCGGCCCCGCGGCGGCAGGCGTGACGATCCGCGACAACGTCGACGCGGCGATCGCCGGTTGCGCGGTGTTCATCGATTTCACGCGCCCGGAAGGCACACTCCATCACCTGAACGCCTGTCGCGCCGCCAAGGTCAACATGGTCATCGGCACCACCGGCTTTGACGACGCGGGTAAGCGCGCCATATCCGCCGCGGCGCAGGACATCGCCATCGTGTTTGCGGCCAACATGAGCATCGGCGTCAATGTGGCGACGGAGTTGGTCGAGCGCGCGTCGCGTGCGTTGCACGCCGATTACGACATCGAAGTGCTGGAAGCCCACCACAACAAGAAGGTGGATGCCCCATCGGGAACCGCACTCATGCTGGGCGAAGCCGCCGCGCGCGGGATCGGAAAGCCATTGGCCGATCTGGCGGTCCACGACCGCCACGGGGTGACCGGCGAGCGCGCCAAGGGCGCCATCGGGTTCGCGTCGCTGCGGGCGGGGGATATCGTCGGCGACCATACGGTGTTCTTCGCGGGGCAGGGCGAACGCATTGAAATCCGCCACGTTGCGACCTCCCGCTCGAATTTTGCCAACGGGGCGATGGCCGCCGCGAGGTTCCTGGCGGGCAAGCGGACGGGCTTGTTCGACATGCGCGATGTGTTGGGCTTGCGGGGCTGAACGGGCGCACCGCGTTGCTGCACCGCGCCAATTGCGGTAGAATGGCCTCTTAATCGCGCCAAGCGGGAAAGGAACTTCAGCCAGAAGCCTTTCCCGTTTTTTATGTGTGCCGCAAAAGGCACATGTCTCCGGCGCGGGAGTGATTCCCGTCCCGCATTTCGTCCCGGAGTATTCCTTGTTGCCACCGACCCCCGCCCTGCTCGTGCTTGCCGATGGCACGATTTTCAAAGGCACGTCCATTGGCGCCCGCGGGGACACCGTCGGCGAGGTGGTGTTCAACACCGCCATGACCGGCTATCAGGAAATCCTGACCGACCCGTCCTACTGCGGCCAACTGGTCACGCTGACCTATCCGCACATCGGCAACACCGGCACGAACGCCGAGGACCAGGAATCGGTGAAGGCGCATGCCGCCGGATTGATCATTCGCGACCTGCCGACGCTCGCCTCCAACTGGCGCATGAATGAAACGCTGCCGCAGTACCTGGCGCGGAACGGCGTGGTGGCGATCGCCGACCTCGACACGCGCCGCCTCACGCGGCACCTGCGCGAACACGGCGCGCAAAACGGCTGCATCCTGGTGGGAAGCCATGCGGAAAGCGCTGCGCAAACGGCGCTCGCGCGCGCAAGGACGGCGCCCAGCATGGCGGGGCTGGACCTGGCCAAAGTGGTGTCCTGTGCCGCGCCCTATGACTGGACGCAATCGACCTGGGCCTTGGGCAGCGGATATCGCTCCGTCGAGCAACCGCGCTTCCATGTCGTGGCGTGCGACTATGGGGTGAAGCACAACATCCTGCGCATGCTGGCCGAGCGCGGTTGCCGGCTGACCGTGGTGCCCGCGCAGACGACTGCGGATGCGATCCTGGCCCTGAAACCGGATGGCGTGTTTCTTTCCAACGGCCCGGGCGACCCCGAGCCCTGCGACTACGCCATCCACGCGATCCGGCAGATCATGGCGGCGAAGGTCCCGGTGTTCGGCATTTGCCTCGGCCACCAGTTGCTGGCGCTGGCCTCCGGTGCGAAAACCGTCAAGAT
>CAZTYC010000260.1:0-3783 GCA_964617435.1 uncultured Burkholderiales bacterium | reverse complement strand
GATCACTCCGATGTCGATCCGATTGCGCAAACGCCACCTCAAGGTGCACGAGCGCAAGCGCGCGTGTCGTGTGGCCGCCTGAGCGGCCTCACGCTCGCACGTTGCGCTCTGCGCGTGATATGGGGCACCCCCTGCCCCCCGCCAAGCGGGGGTTCCAGCTTGAATGACGCCCGGGCCGCTGCGCGGCCCTCTGAAACACGATGAGCCATCGCAAGGCAGTTGCGTTGATGTTGTTGGTGACCTTGCTGTGGAGCACGGCAGGGGTCGTCACGAGGCATCTCGACTCCGCCCGTAGCTTCGAGGTCACGTTCTGGCGCAGCGCGTTCAACGCCGTCGCGCTGGCGATCGGCCTCACCGCGTTGCGCGGCCCGGCGCTGTGGCGCGAGATCGCGCGCGCGCCGCGCGCGGTGTGGATCTCCAGCCTGTGCTGGGCGGTGATGTACACCGCCTTCATGGTCGCGATCACGCTGACCTCGGTGGCCAACGTGCTGGTCACGATGTCGGTCGGCCCGCTGCTCACGGCGCTGTTGGCGCGCCTGGTGCTCGGCCATCGGCTCGCGGCGCGCACCTGGGGCGCGATCGCCGCCGCCGGCATCGGCATCGCCTGGATGTTCGCGCAGGAGGCGCAGGTCTCGACGCCGGCACAGCTCGCCGGCATCGCCATCGCCCTGGGCGTGCCGATCGCCGCGGCGATCAACTGGACGCTGCTGCAGCACCTGCACCACGGCGACGGCGACGACAGCCACGACATGACGAGCGCGGTGTTCCTCGGCGCGGTGATCTCGGCGCTGGCGGTGCTGCCGTTCTCGCTGCCACTTCAGGCCTCGGCGCACGACCTCGGCTTGCTTGCGCTGCTGGGCGTGTTCCAGCTCGCCGTGCCATGCCTGATCGTGGTCTACATCACCAAGGTCCTGCCCGGGCCGGAGATCGCGCTGTTGGGTCTGCTGGAGGTGATCCTGGGAGTCGTCTGGGCCTGGATCGGCGCCGGCGAGCAACCGAGCGCGGCCACGCTCACTGGCGGCGCACTGGTGCTCGGCGCGCTCGTCGCCAACCAGGCGCTGGCGCTGCGCTCTGCGGGGGTCACGGTCGCATGAAGGTCCGCGCCAACGGCGTCGAGCTCGAAGTCGAGGTCCACGGCCCCGAGGCGGGCGAGCCGTTGCTGCTGATCATGGGCCTGGGCATGCAGCTCGTCGGCTGGCAGGACGGGCTGGTCGAGCAGTTCGTCGGTCAGGGCTTTCGTGTCATCCGCTTCGACAACCGCGACATCGGCCTGTCGCAAGGCTTCGACGCGGCTGGCGTGCCCAACCTCGTGCTCGCCGCGGCCCGCCAGGCGCTCGGCCTGCCGCTGGGGCCGCCCTACACGCTGGCCGACATGGCCGACGACGCGGCGGCGTTGCTGGCCGCACTGGGCCTGGAATCGGCCCATGTCTGCGGCGCGTCGATGGGAGGCATGATCGCGCAGCTGATGGCGCTGCGGCATCCGCAGCGAGTCCGTAGCCTCACGCTGATGATGACGACCAGTGGCTCGCGCCGCCTGCCGCGGCCCTCGCTCAAGGTGCAGCGGGCGATGATCGCCCGGCCCGAGCGGCCGCGCGAGATGCCGCAGCTGCTGGCGCACTACCGGCGGCTCTACGCGCTCATCGGCAGCCCGGCCTACCGTCCCGAACCGGCCGCGCTGGAGGCGCGCCTGCGCGCGTCGCTGACGCGCTCCTACCGGCCGCAGGGCACGGCGCGCCAGATGGTGGCCATCCTCGCGGCGCCGGATCGCTCGGCGGCGCTGGCACGCATCGCGACGCCGACCTTGGTGATCCACGGCGCGGCCGACCCACTGGTACCCGTTGCCGCAGCGCACGACCTGGCGCGCAAGATCCCGGCCGCACGGCTCGACATCGTCGCCGGCATGGGACACGACCTGCCGGCCCCGCTCTGGCCGCGCTACGCGGCGGCGGTGGCCTCTGTGGCGGGACGAGGCTAGCCTACGGTCGAGCGCAGCGGCGTAGCCGTCGCGGCGCGCCGGATCGCCGGCAGCTCGCCGGCGGATTCACCGGCTCCGCGCCGCATGCCGTTGGCCAGATCCTCGATTTCGTTGGCCAGCTTGTCCGCCAGGCCGAGCGCGCAGGCGATGAGCCAGGAGCCGGTGCTGCGATCGACGTTGTTGTCCTGCTCCATGAAGTGGTCCGACGCCCGGGTCGCGGCGTGCAACTGGTGGGCGCGCGCGCGCACCTTCTGCAGCACCAGGAGCTGTGCGGCATCGCCGCCGCCCGCCTTGAGGCTGCGCCCCATGGCATCGAGGTCTGCGGCAAGCTCGGCGGCGAGTCCGACGGCGCAGGAGATCAGCCAGGAGCCGGTGTCCCGGTCTTCGACGTCCTCCTGGGCGATGAAGTGGTCCGCTGCGCGCGCCGCGGCGAGCAGTTGATAGGCGCGCCCGCCCAACTGGCGCAGCAGCGTATAGCTGTCGCCAAGCTTGGCGGCGGCGGGCTTCTGGACATCGTCGCCGCTCGCGGCGATCACGGGCTTGGAATCGATCATGGTCTGCCTCGGCTGTCGGTGCTTTGGGGCTCGCGGTGCGTCGAACGCGGCGCGGCCCTCGCATTGTGCCCAGGATCGCGCATCTGGCGGGCGCGATTTGCGCCAGAAATCGACCTTCTCGCAATGCGTCAGCGCTGGCAAGGCCGAGCGTGCCGACCGGGCCATCGGCAAGAATCGCGGCATGGATGAGCTCTCCGCAGCCGCGCCGATGTCTCCATGGCGCCTGTGCGTGGCGCCGATGATGGACTGGACGGATCGGCATTGCCGTGTCTTCCATCGCCTGCTGACGCGGCGCACACGCCTGTACACCGAGATGGTGACGACCGGCGCGCTGCTGCATGGCGACGTGCCGCGGCATCTGGACTTCGACGCTGCCGAGCATCCGCTGGCGTTGCAGCTCGGCGGCAGCGAGTCGGCAGACCTCGCGGCCTGCGTGAAGCTGGCCTGCGACTGGGGCTACGACGAGGTCAACCTGAACTGCGGCTGCCCGAGCGAGCGCGTGCAGCGCGGTGCCTTTGGTGCTTGCCTGATGAATGAGGCCACTTTGGTGGCAGATTGCGTCAAGGCCATGATCGATGCCGTGGGTGGCGATCCCAATGTGCCGATCACGGTGAAGCATCGCATTGGTATTGACCAGATCGAAAGTTACGACTTCGTGCGTGACTTCGTGGGGACCATTGCCGACGCGGGTTGCCAAGTTTTCATTGTGCATGCGCGCAATGCCTGGCTCAAAGGGCTCAGCCCGAAGGAAAACCGGGAAATTCCTCCGCTTCGCTATGAGTTCGTTCACCGACTGAAGCGCGACTTCCCGCATCTCACCATCGTGCTCAACGGTGGTTTGTCAGACAACGCGTTGTGCGTGGAGCAACTGCGCCCGGGCGCGGTGTACGACGGTGTGGCGCTGGATGGCGTCATGGTGGGGCGGGCGGCTTATCACACCCCTTGGATGATGGCCGATTGGGCTGAGTTGCTGTTTGGCCAAGGTGCCAAGTCAGACTCATTGACCCGCGAATCGGTCGAGGCCGCCATGGTGGCTTACACCGAGGCAGAGATGATTCGAACCAAGGGCTGGCCGCACGGGGAGGTTCGCTGGCCTCAGGTCATGCGCCATGTGCTGGGCTTGTACAACGGCTTGCCTGGTGCGCGTCGTTGGCGTCAGGTCTGGTCCGATCACAAGCTCAAAGAGCATTTGCCCAGCGAGGTGATGCGTTTGGCGCACGAACGGCCGGCACGAATCGAGTAATCGGGCAATTT
>CAZTYC010000259.1:0-3798 GCA_964617435.1 uncultured Burkholderiales bacterium | reverse complement strand
ACTTCGGCCAGCGCGCCAAGGACGGCAAGATCACCATCGAGGAACTCACCGGCGGCACCTTCTCGATCTCCAATGGCGGCGTGTTCGGCTCGATGCTGTCCACGCCGATCATCAACCCGCCCCAATCCGCGATCCTCGGCGTGCATGCCACCAAGGAGCGTGCGGTGGTGGAGAACGGCCAGATCGTCATTCGCCCGATGAACTACCTGGCGATGTCCTACGACCATCGCATCATCGACGGCCGCGAAGCGGTGCTATCACTGGTGGCGATGAAGGAGGCGCTGGAAGACCCGTCGCGCCTGCTGCTGGACATCTGATCCCAAACGCACCGGGAGATGGCGAAATCACGATGGACCGTGAGAAGACTCCTGTGGCAAGCGGCGTTCTTCGTGCTGGGCGCCCTGTTGACAGGATTCCTCACGGTGTTCTTCGCACGCTTCCTCCAGCATTACATCGGCAAACACTGGTCAGTGGTCATGGCGGTGGGCCTCGGCGTCTCGCTCACCCTGTGGGTGACGCAGTGGGTCAAGCATCCCCCATTCATTCTGAAAGGCACGTCTCCCTTCATCGCCGGATTCTGCGCGGCGCTGGGGGTGCATGTGTCCCGCATCTGGCTTAGCTAATCAAGGATTTCCACCATGTCAAAGCAATTCGATGTCGTTGTCATCGGAGCCGGCCCCGGCGGCTACATCGCCGCCATTCGCGCGGCGCAACTCGGCTTTTCCACCGCCTGCATCGAGGGCTGGAAAAATCCGAAGGGCGAGCTTGCGCTGGGCGGCACCTGCCTCAATGTCGGCTGCATTCCTTCGAAGGCGCTGCTGCAGTCGTCGGAACATGTCGAGCAGGTCGAGCACAAGTTCTCCGACCACGGCATCACCGCCTCCGGCGTGAAGGTGGACCTGGCCAAGATGCAGGCGCGCAAGGACGGCATCGTCGGCAAGATGACCAAGGGCATCGAGTTCCTGTTCAAGAAGAACAAGGTCACCTGGCTGAAGGGCTTCGGCAAGTTCGTGCAGGCAGGCGAGGGCTACACCATTGAAGTCGCCAACGGCGACGCCAGGGAAACCGTGGTGGGCCGCCACGTCATCATCGCCACGGGATCGAAGGCGCGCCACCTGCCGGGCATCGCGGTCGACAATGTCAATGTCTGTGACAACGAAGGGGCCTTGGCGTTTTCCGCGGTGCCGAAGAAATTGGGCGTGATCGGCGCGGGCGTCATCGGCCTGGAACTGGGCAGCGTGTGGCGCCGCCTCGGGGCCGAGGTCACGGTGCTGGAAGCGTTGCCGAATTTCCTCGGCGCCTGCGACGAGGCGGTGTCCAAGGAGGCGTGGAAGGTGTTCACCAAGGAACAGGGCCTCGCGATCAAGCTCGGCATCAAGATCGACAAGGTGTCGCAGAAGAAGTCCGGCATCACCGTCGACTACACCGACGACAAGGGACTCGCGCAAAAGCTCGATTGCGACAAGCTGATCGTCTCGGTGGGCCGCGTGCCCAACACCGACGGCCTCGGCAGCACCAACGTGGGCCTGAAGGTCAGCGACCGCGGATTCATCGAGGTCGACGAGCACTGCCGCACCAACCTGCCGAACGTGTACGCCATCGGCGACGTGGTGCGCGGACCGATGCTGGCGCACAAGGCGGAGGACGAGGGTGTGGCAGTGGCCGAATTCATCGCCGGGCAGAAGCCGCACATCGACTTCAACACCATCCCCTGGATCATCTACACCTCGCCGGAAGTGGCGTGGGTGGGCATGACCGAGCAGCAGTGCAAGGCCGAGGGCATTGCCGTCAAGACCGGCCAGTTCCCGTTCATGGCCAACGGCCGCGCGCTGGGGCAGGGCGAGTCCGGCGGTTTCGTGAAGATCATTGCGGATGCCACGACCGACCGCGTGCTGGGCGGCCACGTCATCCACGCCCACGCCTCGGAGTTGATCCAGGAGATCGTCACGGTGATGGAGTTCAAGGGTGCCGCCGAGGACATCGCTCGCATCGTACACGGCCATCCCACGTTGTCCGAGGCGGTGCGCGAGGCCGCGCTGGCGGTGGACAAGCGCACCTTGAACATGTGAGAGGGCGCATCGCACGGCGCCGCATTTCCGATGATTGACGCTTTCGCCCCGTCCGGCTGCCGCCAGTGCGCGCGCGGGACAAACCCTAGCATGGGCGCGGCTCTCAGGGCAATAATGCTCCAAACACCGCGCCAGTGCTTGGGTTTGGCATCTTTTGCGATGGCCATGGGGCCTGCGCCCGCACGCTGATGGATTCGCTTCCCAACCTGACCGGCGAATCCGACGCCACCGAACGCATCGAGGCGTCGAGCCCGCTCGAGTGGTACTGGAAGTTTTCGCAACTCGACGGATTCGAATCCGACCCCGCGCAACTGGAGGTCCTGCAGCACCTGGAGCGCCTGCACAACGACCTGGAAAAGTACCGGCAATACCGCCAGGGCAAGGTCAACCGGCTGGTGACCAATTTCGGCGGTGGGCGCAAGCCGCCGCGCGGGCTGTACATCTGGGGCGGCGTGGGGCGCGGAAAGTCGTTGATGATGGATGCGTTCTTCAACGTCTCCACGCTCAAGCGCAAGCGCCGGGTGCATTTCCACGAGTTCATGCGCGAAGTGCACAACGACATGAAGCGCCTGTCCGGCAAGGAAGATCCGCTGGACCTCATTTCCGACCGCCTCGCCAAGCAGCTCCGGCTGCTGTGTTTCGACGAGTTTCACGTCTCCGACATCGCCGATGCCATGATCCTCGGGCGCCTCCTCGAGCTGATGACCGACAAGGGCGTGGTGCTGGTGATGACCTCCAACTACCAGCCGGACGAGCTCTACCCCAACGGCTTGCAGCGCTCGCGCTTCCTGCCCGCCATCGAAATCCTCAAGCGCGAGTTGGAAGTCATCGAGATCGCCGGCGGCAACGACCACCGACGGCGCATCCTCGAGTCCATGTCGGTGTACCACACGCCGCTGGATGACTATGCCGAACTGATGCTCGCGCGTGCCTTCGAAGCCATGTCGCGCGCCACGTACAGCACCCATGGCCACATCAAGGTCGGTGCGCGCGACCTGGCGTACCTGCGCCGCGCGAAGGGCGTGCTGTGGTGCGCCTTTGAGGAACTGTGCGTGAAGGCGCGCTCGCAGGTGGACTACCTGGAAATTGCCAGCAGCTATCACACGGTGCTGGTGTCCGGCATCCCGCAGTTGCATGCGAAGGACCGCGCGGACGTGGTGCGGCGCCTGACCTGGCTGATCGACGTGTTTTACGACCAGCGCGTGAAGTTCATCTGCAGCGCCGCCGCCGACCCCGAATGGCTGGTGGTGGACGAGCGCAAGGTGGATGCGAAATCAGGTGCAGCCGGCCACGCTGGCGAGGGCGGCGCCACGCTGTTCGTATCCGCCGAATTCGGCCGCACCGCATCGCGCTTGCGCGAAATGCAATCGAAGGAGTATTTTTCGAGGAAGCACGCATCCGCCACGGATCCGCGCATGTTGGAGCGCAAGGTCTCATGAAACGCATCGTCCGCGCATCGCTCGTGTCCTCCCTGCTGGCCGCCGGTCCGGCGCAGGCGGTCAATTACCAGGACCTGTGGTGGAATCCAATGGAAGATGGCTGGGGACTGCAGATCGTGCAGCAGGCCGACACCCTGTTCCTCACCTGGTTCATCTACAACTCGACGGGGCAACCCACGTGGGTGGTGTCAGACGGTGTTGCGCGCGTGTCGTCCTCGCCGCCCAATGTCGTGTACCGCGGCAGGGTGGTGGCGGCCACCGGCACGTTCTTTGGGGCTCCGTCATGGGCG
>CAZTYC010000258.1:933-3810 GCA_964617435.1 uncultured Burkholderiales bacterium | reverse complement strand
AAAGGCCATCGGCATCCCGGTGCCGCTGTTCACCGCCATCTTCGCGCTGGCGCGCACGGTGGGCTGGATCGCCCAGCTGAACGAGATGATCGCCGACCCCGAATACAAGATCGGCCGTCCGCGCCAGCTGTACTCCGGCGCCGCGCGGCGCGACGTGAAGCGTTAGAACTCCAGCACTGGCGCGGCGTTTGGGACCATTTCGTCCTGAAACCCGCGCCAGATCCAGGGTTTCGCCCCTGCCGGGGCGATCACCCATCCCTGCAGCAACCGTGCCCCGCCGTTGCGTGGCAAATCCGTCACAGGTGTCACCATGATGCGCGAATTCCAGCAGTCGTCCCTCTTCAACGGCGCCAATGCGCCCTATATTGAGGAACTCTACGAGCAATATCTGGCCGATCCGGCGTCGGTCCCGGAGGCGTGGCGCAAACAGTTCGATTCGCTGCCGAATGTGGCCGGGCAGACGCGTGCCGATGTGCCGCACAGCCCGGTCATTGCGGCCTTCGAGGAGCGCGCCAGGCAGGGGGGCGGGCGCATCGCCTATGTGAATGTCGGCGCCACGGCCAACGACCCGCGCTCCCTCAAAGTGCTGCAATTCATCCGCGCGCACCGCGTGCTGGGGTCGCGCCACTCGCAGCTCGATCCGCTCAAGCGCAGCGAACGCATGCCGGTGCCGGAACTGGAGCTCAGCTTCTACGGACTGACCGATGCGGACCTCGAAGCCGAATTCGGCATCGGCTCCTGGCAGGGCTCGATCAACGGCAGCACCGAGCGTGCCAAGCTGAAGGACATCGTGGCCGCGGTCAAGAAGACCTATTGCGGCACGGTGGGCGTCGAGTACATGTACATCAGCGACACCAAGCAGAAGCGTTGGATCCAGTCGCGCCTGGAAGGCACCCAGTCGCAGCCTTCGCTGCAACCGGCTGAGAAGCAATTTGTCCTGGAGCGCCTCACGGCGGCTGAGACGCTGGAAAAGTATCTCCACACCAAGTACGTGGGCCAGAAGCGCTTTTCGCTCGAAGGCGGCGAGACGCTCATCCCGCTGGTGGACGACTTGATCCTCGGCGCCGGCGAAAAGGGCGTGAAGGAAGTCGTGCTCGGCATGGCGCACCGCGGGCGCCTCAATGTGCTGGTCAACAGCCTGGGCAAGCTGCCCGGGGACCTGTTCGGCGAGTTCGAGGGCAAGAAGGCGCAGGACGTCGGCTCCGGCGACGTCAAATATCACCAGGGCTTCTCCTCCGACATCAAGACCACCGGCGGCAGCGTGCACCTCACCTTGGCGTTCAATCCCTCGCATCTGGAGATCGTCAACCCGGTGGTGGAAGGCTCGGTGCGCGCGCGCCAGGGCCGCCACGGCGACCATGAAGGCAAGATGGTGCTGCCAATGCTCATCCACGGCGATTCCGCCTTTGCCGGGCAGGGTGTGGTGATGGAAACCATGGCGCTGTCACAAACGCGCGGCTACCGCACCGGCGGCACTGTGCACATCATCGTCAACAACCAGATCGGCTTCACCACCTCCGACACGCGCGACACGCGCTCCTCGCTTTATTGCACCGACATCGCCAAGATGATCGAGGCGCCGGTGTTCCATGTGAATGCCGACGATCCCGAAGCCGTCATCATGGTCGGCCGCATCGCGCTCGAATACCGCATGACGTTCGGAAAGGACGTGGTGATCGACATGGTCTGCTTCAGGAAGCTCGGCCACAACGAGCAGGACGAGCCGTTCGTCACGCAGCCGCTGATGTACAAGAAGATCGCCCAGCATCCCGGCACGCGCAAGCTCTATGCGGACAAACTGGTGGCCACCGGCGTCGCCCCGGAAGGCTTTGGCGACGAGCTGGTGGCCAACGTGCGTGCGCGGCTGGACGCCGGCAAAAGCACCAACCCGAAGATCCTTTACGGGGTCAAGCCAGCCCTGGCGGTGGACTGGGCGCCGTATATCGGCCAGAACTGGCGTGCGCCGGCCACCACGTCGGTGCCAATGGACAAGCTCCATCACTACGCCGAGCGCCTCACGCAGATTCCGTCGGACTTCAAGCTGCACAATTCGGTGGAGAAACTCCTCGAGGCGCGGCGCAAGATGGGCCGCGGCGAACAGCCGCTCGACTGGGGCATGGCGGAGAACCTTGCGTACGCGTCGCTGGTCGCCACCGGCACACCGGTGCGCTTGAGCGGCCAGGATTGCGGACGCGGCACGTTCGCGCATCGCCATGCCGTGCTGCACGACCAGAACCGCGAGCGCTGGGATGCCGGCAACTACGTGCCCTTGCAGAACATTGCCGAGAAGCAGGCCAAGTTCCTCGTCATCGATTCGCTGCTCTCCGAAGAGGCGGTCCTCGGGTTCGAGTACGGGTACGCCACCGCGCAGCCGTTCGAGCTGGTGATCTGGGAGGCGCAATTCGGCGACTTTGCCAATGGCGCGCAGGTGGTGATCGACCAGTTCATCGCCTCGGGCGAGACCAAGTGGCAGCGGCTGTGCGGATTGTCCATGTTCCTGCCGCACGGCTACGAGGGGCAGGGGCCGGAGCACTCCTCCGCACGCCTCGAACGCTTCCTGCAGCTGTGCGCCGAGCACAACATCCAGGTGGTGGTGCCGTCCACGGCGGCGCAGTTCTTCCACATGATCCGCCGCCAGGCCCTGCGCCCGATGCGCCGGCCGTTGATCGTCATGACGCCGAAGTCGCTGTTGCGCAAGAAGGAGGCGATGTCCTCGCTCGATGACCTGGCCAACGGCAAGTTCGAGGTCGTGATCGGTGAAGCCGAAAAGCTGAACGCGAAGAAGGTCAAGCGCGTGGTGTTCTGTTCCGGCAAGGTGTATTACGACCTGCTGGCCGAGCGCCAGAAACGCCAGATCGATGACATCGCGATCTGCCG
>CAZTYC010000258.1:0-923 GCA_964617435.1 uncultured Burkholderiales bacterium | reverse complement strand
GCATCGAGCAGCTGTATCCGTTCCCGCACGAGGAATTCGCCGCGCAGATCGACATGTACCCGGCGGCAAAGTCGATTGTCTGGGTGCAGGAAGAGCCGGGCAACCAGGGCGCATGGCACCGCGTGCAGCACTACCTGCTGCGCCACATGCGCCCGGACCAGACGCTGTCGTATTCGCTGCGTCCATCTTCGGCCTCGCCGGCGGTGGGCTATCCGAGCAAGCATGCCGACCAGCAGCGCGAGCTGGTCGAGGCGGCGTTGACCTGGGAAGCCGGCACGTCGAAGAAGGCCACGCAGGCGCAAATGGGCGTCCTGGCCAAACCGGACTGAGCAGGGCCTCCCGCGCACACGCAAAACCGACCGTCATGCAGCCTTCCCGCCGTGAAGGCCCACACAAGAACCCGAGGAAATCATCATGCAAATTGAAGTCAAAGTTCCGCAGTTGTCCGAATCCGTTTCCGAAGCCACGCTGGTGGCCTGGCACAAGAAGGAAGGGCAGGCGGTCAAGCGCGATGAGAACCTGATCGACATTGAAACCGACAAGGTGGTCATGGAACTCCCGGCGCCGGCCGATGGGGTGATCGTCAAGATCATCAAGGGCGACGGCGGCACCGTGGCTTCAGGCGAAGTGATTGCCATGCTCGACACCTCCGCCAAGGCCTCCGCCGCGCCCGCAGCAGCGCCTGTCTCCGCGGCACCTGCGGCCGCGCCGGCTGCCAAGGCCGAGACGGCGGCGTCTCCGGCGGCGGCCAAGATCGCGGCCGAAGCCGGCGTGAATCCTGCGGACATCGCCGGCACCGGACGCGGTGGGCGCGTGACCAAGGAAGACGTGGTGAACAAGGTCAGTGGCGCGCCGGCGCCCGCGGCGGCACCGGCCGCAAAGCCGGCCGCGCCGGCGGTCTCGATCCCGGCCTCCGCCCGCGC
>CAZTYC010000257.1:0-3816 GCA_964617435.1 uncultured Burkholderiales bacterium | reverse complement strand
GTTGATAATTAAGGAGATAGGGGTTGAACTTCAAGTAACTTCACAACAAATTGACCCAGCCTGGCACAACTTCGCGCAATTAAGCTGTATTTTTATACAACTGCACGCAATACCCGTCCAACGGGTCGAATCATGCGCGTTAAATCGTCGTTCTCGAAAGATTCGCCGGTGGATTTTCATGGTCGCCGAAACGATCCTGCGCACTGGCGCGACGTGCATCGTCGCACCTCACTGTTGCGCGCGAGTCTGCGCCATCCGGGACATGTGACGAAGGATGGAAACTCGATGGTTCAATCATTCCAGCGAACACCGGAATTGAGCATCTCACGGTGCATTGAAAACTGGAAACACTGAACGTCGTGTGGCACATCCTGTCGCACGTCTTGCAAGAATTTCCGCCCCCGGGGCCTGGTCAGTTTGTTCTGAAGTCACCCACTTGCGACGCGCCATCCAAGTGTCGCCCATCCAGTGCGCGCGCAATGCCGTACGGCACGGGCCGCAACGCACCCGCGCTCAGGACGACGCGGTTTCCAAACTGGCCCACAAGGCATCGGACACGTCGATGCCCTCGCGCGAGGCATCCTGCGCCAGGGCATCGCGCCGCGCGCCGGGCAGGCGCACGCCATCGTCGGCTTGCAGCGCCGCAACGAGCGCCTCGATGCGCGAAAGGTAAGTGTCACGCCCGGCGAGCGCCAATGGATCGATCACCCAGAACACCTGCCCGAGTCGCGGGACATTGCCTTCATCGACAAAAAACGAATCAGCTTCGAAGCCGAATGCCGCGCCGGTCAGCGCCACACACAACAGCTCCACGGCCATTGCGAGCATCGCGCCCTTCACGCCGCCCGCCGGCAGCATCAGTCCTTCGAGCGCGGCCTTGGCGTCGGTGGTGGGTGCGCCGTTCTTGTCCAGCGCCCATCCCGGGGGAATCGGCTCGCCCTTCTTCGCCGCCAGCATGATCTTGCCGCGCGCCACCTCGGACAGCGAAAGGTCGATCAACAGGGGAGGTGCGTCGCGGCGCGGAAACGCCGCCGCGATCGGGTTGGTGCCGAACAGCGCGCGCTTGCCGCCCCATGCCGCCATCGCGGCGGGGGAATTCCCGAAGGCGAGGCCCACGAGACCCGCGCCGGCGACGGCTTCCAAGTGGTAAGCCGCCACGCCGAAGTGATGGCTGTTGGTCACGCCGGCCACACACGACCCGGCATTCCTTGCGTGCGCCATCGCTTCCGCGATCGCCATTTCGCAGGCGGAAAACGCGAGGCCCTGCCCGGCATCGACCAACACGGCGGCGGGTTTCTCGCTTGCGATGCGCGGCGTTGCATTGCCGTTGGCGCGGCCATTCCGCAGGTGCGTGGTGTATTGCGCCACGCGCGACAGTCCGTGCGAGGCCAGGCCGCGCGCCTCGGCGTACACCAGCGCGCGCGCGGTCGCGGCGGCCATCGCGGCGTTCGCGCCCGATTGAACGAAGGCTTGCTCCACACACGCCCGCACCGCTTCGATGGGATGACGCGCCATGGTCACGCTTTCGCCAGGAATTCGGCGACGCGCTTCGCGATTATCGACGACACGCGTTCGTTCGACTCGGCCGTGACCCCCGCGATGTGCGGCGAGAGCAGCACATTCGGGCAGTCGGCGAACACGTTGCCTGCCGGCAAGGGCTCGGCCTCGAACACGTCGAGCGCGGCACCGCCGAGGCGGCCGGTCTTCAGGGCGTTGACCAGCGCGGCCTCGTCGACGATGCCGCCGCGCGCGGTGTTGACAAGCACTGCGTTCGGCTTCATTTGCGCCAGGCGCGCCGCGTTGATGAGGTTTTTCGTCGTTTCGATCAGCGGCACATGCAGGCTCACCACGTCGGACTGGGCGAGCAGTTCATCGAGCGCCGCGGGAGAGGTCTCCTGCGCCTTCCACACCGAAGCACCCGCGGGAATCAACGGATCGTGCGCCAACACGCGCATGCCCAAGCCGCGCGCGAGCTGCGCCGTGAGTTGGCCGATGCCGCCAAAGCCGATCAATCCCAGCGTCTTGTCCGCCGTCTCGCGGCCGTTGGAAAGCGCATTGCGCGGCCATTTGCCGTCGGCCACCGCGTTCGAGGACAGGTACGCGCCGCGCAGCAGGATCATTGCCGCACCGATCACGTACTCGGCCACGGCGAGCGCATTGGCGCCGGTGGCTGGAATCACCTCGATCCCGCGCGACTTGCAGGTGGCCACATCGATGTTGTCCAGCCCGACACCCAAGCGGCCAATGACTTTGACTTGCTTGCACGCGTCCAGCAACGCGCCCTTGACCTGCGTGCGGTTGCGCACGATGAAGGCATCGGCGCTTGCCACCGCCGCGGTCAGGTCGACGGGCCGGTCCACGAGGCCCGCGTCGTACGTCACGTCGAATGACGCGCGCAGTGCCTCGACGGCGGGCGCGTCCATGAATTCGCAGATGATGATTTTCTTGGGCATGGGGTCGCGGTGGCTCTGTTGTTCCGGTTCGTGCCGAGCCCGTCAAAGCACATCCAGACTTGATTGCGGATTGCCGGGCGACTGCAAGACCCTTCGAGAAGTGCAGAATTTGCCACGTGCTTGACGCGCGGGCGGACGATGTTCGGCGAAGGAGGATTGTGGGGAGAACGTCAAGGACTGGCGCGGCGTTCGAGGCCCTTTTGTCCCAAACGCCGCGCCGGTATTGGGCTTTCCGCCAATGTATCGAAAAGCTCGCGTCACGCGCTTTCGTACAGGCGCGTCAACACAAACTCGCGATGCCCCAGCGCCTCGGCCGCCGTCAGGCGCCCGTTGGCGGTGCGCAGCATCATGTCGAGCAGTTTGTCCCCGGCCTGGTCCAGCGTGATCTCGCGCTGCAGCAGGCCGGAGGAATCGACGTCGATGTGCTCGCGCATGGTGCGCACCGTGCGCGGGTTGGCGCAGATCTTGATCACCGGCAGGATCGGATTGCCGATCACGTTGCCCTGGCCCGTCGGAAAGAAATGGACTGCATAACCTGCGGCGGCGCAGAGCGTGACCATCTCCGCAGCGGCTGATGAAGAATCCATGAACCACAGCCCCGGCCCGGCGGGAACTTCCGCCTTGTCCAACACGCCATCGACCAGACACTTCTTGCCGATCTTCTGGATGTTGCCCAGCGCCTTTTCTTCAATGGTGGTCAGGCCGCCGGCGATGTTGCCCTTGGTCGGCTGCGAGTCCGACAGATCGGACGTCTTGTGACGGTTGATCAGGTCCTGGTAGCGGTTGAACATTTTCATGAAGTCTTCGGCCACTTTCGGTGTGCGGCAGCGGCCGACGACGACTTTTTCACCCCCGGTGATCTCGCTGGTTTCCCCGAACACCAGCGTGGCCCCCACGCCGTAGAGCTTGTCGAAGGCGTTGCCGACGGTGGGATTCGCGCCGCAACCGGAGGTGGTGTCGGATTCGCCGCACTTCGTGGAAACCCAAAGCTCCTCGATCTTGCAAAGCTCCCGATGCTTTTCCGATGCCGCCTGCAACAATTCGCGCGCTGCCTTGGACGCCTTCATGATCGTTTCGTGATCGCCGTGGCCCTCGATGCCGAAGCCGACGACCGGTTTGCCCGAGGCCGCGATGCCGTCGACCACTTTCTTGGTCCAGCCATCCTCGATGCCGATGACCACCACCGCCGCCACGTTGGGATTGCAACCGGTGCCGATCAGCGTGCGGAAGTGCAGGTCCAGGTCCGCGCCGAATTGCAGGCGGCCGTACGGATGCGGGATGGCCAGCGTGCCCTTGATGTTGTGCGCCACCGCCTCGGCGGCGGCATTGGACAGGTCATCGACCGGAAGGATGATGACGTGGT
>CAZTYC010000256.1:0-3830 GCA_964617435.1 uncultured Burkholderiales bacterium | reverse complement strand
GCATCGCCACCTTGCGGCCCAAGAGGTCCAGCGCCTGGATGCCGTGCGTGCCCTCGTGGATGGGGTTCAGGCGATTGTCGCGATAAAACTGCTCGACCGGGAAGTCGCGCGTGTAGCCGTAGCCGCCGTGCACCTGGATGGCGAGGTCGTTGGCCGCGAGGCACCACTGCGAGGGCCAGCTCTTGGCGATGGGTGTGAGGATGTCCAGCAGCAGTGTGGCTTCGCGGCGCGCGGTGTCATCTGCCGCGGTGCGTTCCTCGTCGACCAATTTGGCGCAATAGAGATTCAGCGCCAACGCGCCCTCGACGTAGCTTTTCTGCGCCAGCAGCATGCGCTTCACGTCGGCGTGCTGGATGATGGGGACCTGCGGCGCGGCCGGGTCCTTGGCCTGCGGCGCGCGGCCCTGCGGGCGATTGCGCGCATAGTCGAGGGCGTGCAGGTAGCCGGTGTACCCGAGCATGGTGGCGCCCAGCCCGACGCCGATGCGCGCCTCGTTCATCATGTGGAACATGCAGGCCAGGCCCTTACCCGCCTCGCCCACCAGAGTGCCGACCGCACCCGCTTGTCCAGCGGGCTTGAACTTGCCCTCGCCGAAATTGAGCAGCGTGTTCACCGTGCCGCGATAACCCATCTTGTGGTTGAGGCCGGCCAGCGCCACATCGTTGCGTTCCCCGGGAGAGCCATCGGCATTCACCAAAATCTTCGGCACCAGGAACAGCGAGATGCCCTTGGTACCCGGCACCAGCTTGCCGTCCGGCCCCGGAATCTTGGCCAGCACCAGGTGCACGATGTTTTCCGACAGCGAATGCTCGCCGCCGGAGATCCACATCTTGTTCCCAGTGAGCCGGTACGTTCCGTCGGCTTGCGCGACGGCGCGCGTCTGGATGTCCGAGAGTGAGGACCCGGCCTGCGGTTCCGACAGGCACATGGTCCCGAAAAACCGCCCAGCCAGCATCGGCCGCACATAGGTGTCGACCTGCTCGCGCGTGCCGTGATGGGCGATGAGGTTGGCGTTGCCGATGGTGAGGAACGGGTACGCCGCCGTGCCGACATTCGCGCCCATGAACCAGGCCATGGCCGCCTTCTCGATCAGCACCGGCAGTTGCAACCCGCCCAGCTCGGCATCGAAGCCGGCCGCGATGAGGCCCGCGTCGGCGTAGGCCTGCAGCGCGGGTTTCACTTCCGGGATCAGCGTGACCGTTTCGCCGTCGAAGCTGGGTTCGTTCAAATCGGCCTTGCGGTTGTGCGGCGCGAAGTGTTCGGTGGCGATCTTCTCGGCCGTGTCGAGGATGGCGTCGAAAGTCTCGCGCGAATGCTCGACGTAGCGCGGCCGCGCGGTGAGCGCCTCGGCGTCCAGCCACTCGTAGAGCAGGAAGGCGAGGTCGCGGGGGTTGAGGATCCGGCTCATGTGGGGTCGAATCCCTTTCCTTCCCGCGCCAGGCGCTCCAGCAGGGGCGCGGGCGTCCAGAACGCCGGATCGGCGTGCGGATTGGCCGCGAAGGCGTGCATGCGCTCCACCACGGCGGGCAACCCCGTCTGCTGCGCGTGGAACATCGGCCCGCCGCGCCATAGCGGAAACCCGTAGCCGGTCAGGTACACGATGTCGATGTCCGAGGCGCGCTGCGCGATGCCTTCATCGAGCAATTGCGCACCCTCGTTGACCAGCGCCAGGATGAGTCGATCCACGATTTCCTTTGCGTCGATGGCGCGCTGCGCCACGCCACTGGTCTTGCGATGCCCGGCCAGCATGTTTGCCACCCACGGCGAGGGGTGCGCGGTGCGGTCGCCGGGACGGTAGTCGTACCAGCCGGCACCGGTCTTTTGACCAAAGCGTCCGGCCTCGCAAAGCGTGTCCGGAATGCGCGAGTAGCGCATCGACGGATTCTCCGCGCGCTTCCGTTTGCGGATGGCCCAGCCGATATCGTTGCCGGCCAAGTCGCTCATGCGGAACGGCCCCATGGCCATGCCGAACGCCTCCATCGCGCCATCCACGGCTTCCACGCTGGCGCCCTCCTCCAGCAGAAACATGGCCTGGCGCGCGTACTGCTCGATCATGCGATTGCCGATGAAGCCGTCGCACACGCCGGAGACCACGGCGGTCTTCCTGATTTTCTTTGCCAGCGCCATCGCGGTGGCGAGCACGTCGTCCGCCGTGGCGGCCCCGCGCACCACTTCCAGCAGCTTCATCACGTGCGCCGGGCTGAAGAAATGCAGGCCGATGACGTCCTGCGGCCGTTTCGTGCCTTGGGCGATGCGATTCAAATCCAGCGTCGAGGTGTTGCTGGCGAGGATGGCGCCCGGCTTGGCGAGCGCGTCCAGCCTGCAGAACACGGATTGCTTGACGGACATCTCCTCGAACACCGCCTCGATGACCAGGTCGCTGGAGGCCACGGCGGCGAAATCCAGCGTCGGTTGCAGCTGCGCAAGGCGCGCCGCGGCCTTGTCCGCGCTGAGCGTGCCCTTGGCCACCGCGCCGTCGATGATCTTGCGAATGTTCGCCACGCCGCGATCAAGCGCCGCCTGCGTGGTTTCCACCAGCGTCACCGGCAGGCCGGCATTGAGGAAGTTCAGCGCAATGCCGCCGCCCATGGTGCCCGCGCCGATCACCGCCACCGATTTCACTTCGCGCGGCTTGGCCTCTTTCGACAAGCCGCGCACCTTGCCCGCCGCGCGCTCGGCAAAGAACGCGTGGCGCTGCGCGGCGGACTCCGGGGTGCGCATCAGGTCCATGAACAGTTCGAACTCGCGCTTGAGGCCCGCATCGATGTCCATCGTCACCGCGGCCTCGATGGCGTCGATGCATTTCTGCGGCGCAGGGAAGTGCGGGAATTTCTTGGCGGCATCGGCGCGCGCGGCGGCGAACAGCGGCGCCGGATCGGCCATCTTCACCTTGATGTCGCGCACGCGCGGGTGCGGCGTACCGGTCGCGACGCCGGTCTTGACCACCGAGCGCGCGAAGGCGCACGCGGCCTCGACAAAACCGGCCTCCGGCAGCACGGCATCCAGCACGCCGGCGTCTTCGAGTACGCGCGCGGTTTCCGGCGCGCCGCCCACGATCATCTTCAGCGCCAGCTCCACGCCACCCGCGCGCGGCAGGCGCTGCGTGCCCCCGCCCCCGGGCAGCAATCCGAGCTTCACTTCCGGCAGGCCGATCAAGGCATTCACGGACGCCACGCGGTAATGGCAGCCCAGCGACACCTCGGTCCCGCCCCCCATGCTGGTGCCGGCGATGGCGGCGATCACCGGCTTGGGGGAGGCCTCGAACGCCGCGATGATCTGGTGCAGATTGGGATCCTGCATCCCCACCGGCTTGCCGAACTCCGTGATGTCCGCGCCGCCGGTGAACAATCCGTTGGCTCCCGTCAGCACGACGGCGTCGACGCCGGCGTCGGCAAGTGCGCGCTGGAAGGCGGCCATGAGCGATTCGCGCATCGCCAGCCCCAAGCTGTTCACCGGGGGGCCATCGAGCGTGAGGACGGCGACGCGGTCTTGGACGGAAGTGTGGCAGGTCATGGAGGGCAGACGGGAGATAGAAGGAAGTCGGGGAGGGCGGACAGCGTGCGGGGCAAATCAGCCGTCTGCGGCCTTGCGCGGCTTGCGCGGCATGCGCTGGAACAGCGCGTCGTACAGCCAATTGGGCAGGAGGCGCAGGATGCGCGCGGCGATGCCCATGGTCCACGGAATCACGGTGAAGGAGGTCTTCGCATCGATGGCGCGCGCAAAACGTTGCACGGCATCATCGACACCAATGAGGAAGGGCATCTTGAATTTGTTCACCGCGGTCATCGGCGTCTTGATATAGCCGGGACAAATGGTGACGACCGCGACGC
>CAZTYC010000255.1:0-3840 GCA_964617435.1 uncultured Burkholderiales bacterium | reverse complement strand
ATAGACGTTGAAGCCGGAGACCAGGATCATGTCCTTCTTGCGGTCGACGATCTTGACGAAGCCGGTCGGTTCCATCACCGCGACGTCGCCGGTGCGCAGGAAGCCATCGCTCATGATCACCTTGGCGGTTTCCTCGGGCCGGTTCCAGTAGCCCTTCATCACCTGCGGGCCGCGGATGCACAACTCGCCTGCCTCGCCGATGGGCAGCTCCTTGCCATCATCGTCGCGGATCGAGACTTCGGTGGAGGAGATCGGCAGGCCGATGCAGCCGTTGTATTCCTCGAGGTCGACCGGGTTGATGGTCGCCGCCGGCGAGGTTTCGGTCAGGCCGTAGGCTTCGAGCAGGGTGACGCCGGTGATCTCCTTCCAGCGCTCGGCGACCGCGCGTTGCACCGCCATGCCGCCGCCCAGGGTCAGGCGCAGGTTCGAGAGATCGATCCTGGCGAATTCGGGGTTGTTCACCATGGCGTTGAACAGGGTGTTCACGCCGGTGATGGTGGTGAAGGGATATTTTGAAATTTCCTTGACGAAGCCGGGAATGTCGCGCGGGTTGGTGATCAGCACGTTGGTGGCGCCGATCTTGAAGAAGGTCAGGCAGTTCGCCGTCAGGGCGAAGATGTGGTACAGCGGCAGCGCGGTGATGATGATCTCGTTGTCCGTCACGCCGTCCTTGATCCAGGCATGGGCCTGCTGCAGGTTGGCGATGATGTTGCGGTGGGTCAGCATCGCGCCCTTGGATACGCCCGTGGTGCCGCCGGTGTATTGCAGGAAGGCGATGTCGTCGTGGCCGACCTCGACCGGCCGCAGCGGATGGCGGCCGCCCTCGATCAGCGCGTCGCGCAGCTCGATGGCATTCGGCAGGTTCCAGGCCGGCACCATCTTCTTGACGTGCTTGACCACCAGATTGACGATCATGCGCTTGGGGAAGTCGAGCATGTCGCCCAGTTGCGTCACCAGCACGTGCTTGACCGGGGTGCGGGCGATGACCTTGTCCAGCACGTGGGCGAAGTTCTCGACGATGACGATGGCCTCGGCACCGGAGTCCTTGAGCTGGTGCTCGAGCTCGCGCTCGGTGTACAGCGGGTTGCAGTTCACCACCGTGTAGCCGGCGCGCAGCGCGCCATACAGGCAGATCGGGTACTGCAGCAGGTTGGGCATCATGAGTGCGATGCGGGCGCCTTGCGGCAGCTTCAATACCGACTGGCAATAGGCGCCGAAGGCGGCCGACAGCTTGTCCAGCTCGGCATAGGTGATGGCCTTGTCCATGTTGATGTAGGCCTTGCGCGGCCCGTACTGCCTGACGCCCTTTTCGAACAGGTCGCCGATCGAGCGGAACTCGTTCAGGTCGATTTCGGCCGGTACGCCTGCCTGGTAGCTCTTGAGCCAGATCTTTTCCATCGCCACTCCTCCTGGTTTTTTTACATTCTAATCACAATGGGTGCTGCCATTCCGTCCGGGCCCGCCTGCGGCTATCAACACAGCCATTTCCGCAACTGTTCATCCACCCTGGCGTCGTCCAGCAGGTCCAGGTGATTCATGCCGCAGGCGACCCATTCCTGCGCCGCGGGAAAATCAAGTTCGCGGCTGCCGTCCTTGTGTCGCCCGAGCGCGCTCTGCAAAGGCACCAGGCCATCGCCCGGCAGCGGCGTCTTCCCGGGATCGCCGCCTTGTCCGGACAAGGTAGCAGCCACGGCAAAGCATTGCACCCCATGCGGCAGCGCCATTTTGCCCTTTTTCGATTTGGCATGGGCAAAGCGGTCGCCATGCGCCCAGTCCTCGTCGAAGATGCTGCCGTGGCGCAGGTCGGTAATGCCCGCGCTGCGGATCTTCGCCAGGCGGGCCAGCGCCGCGGTGTAGGGGCTGAGCTCGAGGATGACATTGACCCAGTTGCCGCCGCGTTCCAGGGTTGCGCCATGGTGGGGGGTGCCGAGAAAGACCAGCTGCCGCAGATGATTCAGCCAGCCATGGCCGGCGAGCCGGCCGTAGTGGCAGGCGCTGCGCGCCAGCAGGCCGCCCATGCTGTGGCCGACGATCACCAGCTTTTCGACCGGCACCGGCCACGCCTGCAGCAGGGTTTCCAGCATTCCGGCCAGGGCGCGGCCGTTGGTCGAAACATGCCGGCCGCTGTTGTAGTGCAGGTAGAGCGGCGTGTAGCCGCCGGCGGCGGCCAGCGCCGCGCCGTGGTCGTGCCCGTTGCGCCGCCACTGCAGGTCGTTCATGCAAAGCCCGTGCACCAGCAGCAGTATCTTTCCGCTCGGCGCGGAAACGTCGGCGGCGATATCCTGCGCCGTCAATGCCAGCGGCCGGCCGTTCTGGCGCAGCTGCATCGGTATGGCCAGGGGGTTGGCACTGGCGGCGAGGTGATCGCCCAGCACGCCGTTGAGCGCGGCCACTACCGCTTCGCGCCCGGCGGACGATGCGGCGGGTTCCCGCTCCAGCAGCGGCAACAGCTGACCCAGCAGCGCATTGATGCCGCCGCCGACCAGCCGCGTCGTGCCCTGTATGCTGCGATAGACCAGCCCGGTGATGCCGCGGGTCGGCTTCTCTGTGTACTTGCCCAGCGGGCCGGGGACACGCACGATGTTGTGATGCATGGTTTCGACCAGCCGGGTCAGGCCGAGCGTGGCGTCGACGGCCAGCCGGCTGTAACCGCGAATGTCGGCGGGGCGGATATGGGTTTTTTTGGTCATCGCAGCTTTATCGGGTCAAGGATGCCGGCCGGTGGAGATTCCTGTCCGGCCATCGTTAGAATGCTGCGTGTTTCTTTCATCGATTATCCCATGGACTTTGTTGACCGCGTGCTGCGGCTTCTGATGGCGCCGCCGCCAGCCGCACGGCGGCGAAAAGTCGGCGCCGGTGATACGGCGGCGGCATGAAGCGACTGTGCCTGTCGCTGCTGTGCACGCTGGTCTGCCTGCCGGCGCGGAGCGAAATCGTCGTCACCGACGCCAGCGGCACTGGCATCAGGCTGGCGGCGCCGGCGCGGCGCATCGTAAGTCTGTCGCCGCACATCACCGAACTGCTGTTCGCCGAAGGATAGGAAATCCAATGTGCTTTCGCGAAGTATGGCTGACGCCGAGTGCAGCCGTCAATCGCCGAGTTTGGGCCGGCATGGCGCATCGTCCGGGGCGACGGGCCCCGCCGAATAGCATCGCAAGTACTGCCTGATGACTGGAGAGTGGTCGCCGGCGGCCACTCTCCATGCATCAGGCACGAGCTGTCCCCCCGCACCTACCAGGCGATGCGCTGATCGAACTCGATCTCCGGTGCGGGCTGGGCTGACGAATCCCACTGAAGATCGTTGCCAGCCTGTTCCGCCGCTGCTGCCGCCTCCCACAGCGGTGGCCCGCGCGCCGGGGCGATGCGCGGTGGCTGGGTGGATTCGCCGATGTGGTCGAGGACCTTGCCCACGGCAGTGAGATCATTGACGAAGGCGATGATGCGCATGGATGCGTGGCAGATCGGGCATTGCAGCGGAAATGCCTCATAGATGCGCGCCAGCAGCATGGCCCAGAGATAGCGCGACACGGCACGATGGTGGGGCTCTTCGCGGGTTGCCGCAGAAGTCGGCGCTGGCGGAACGGCGGCAGGGGCGAGCGCCGTCACCACAGCGCGTAGCGATGCATTGGGCGCGAGCACGCCGTAATAGCGATGACGATGGACCCTTGGTGGCGGCACCAGCGCGGCGATCTTCGTGATCAGTTCGAGTGGCGTCAGCACCAGCGCCGCCGGGCGTGTGCGGGGCGCTGTTCCACGAACCGGCTTGGGATTGCGGTAGACCAGATGCTCGGCATCGCGTTGGTGCAGATGCTCCAGCGCGAAAGGCGGACGAGCACAGTA
>CAZTYC010000254.1:0-3881 GCA_964617435.1 uncultured Burkholderiales bacterium | reverse complement strand
TCGGGCTGATGCCTTGCCGGCCTTCGATCGCAAACGCAGGGCCGCAAGGCCCCGACAAGGGGCCGCCATTTCCGCGCCCCTGAGCTAACCCGGAGACCTTCCCCCGTCATGCAAACCGCCTGGTTTTTCCTCGCCGGCGCCATCCTGTTCGAGGTGGCGGGCACCACCTGCATGAAGCTCTCGAAAGGGTTCACCGAACTCACGCCCAGCGTGATGATGTTCGCGCTCTATGCCTGTGCCTTCGGGCTCAACACGGTGGCGATCAAGACCATCGAGCTCTCCGTGGCGTACGCCATCTGGTCCGGCGTCGGCACCGCACTGACCGCGGCCATCGGCATCTTCTATTTCAAGGAGCCGGCCACGACGATCAAGCTGGTGTCCCTGGGACTGATCGTGATCGGCGTCATCGGCCTGCACTCGGCGTCGCTGGCCAAGTAATCCCTCGCCCGGCCCGGCGCCGTTCGCGCCGGTTCCCCGCCATTCGCGCCGCATGGCGCGCAACTGGTCGCAACGCGGACCACAGCGCGGCAGCGCCCTCTAGCATGGCCCTACTATTGGAGGGCACATGCTGGACGTTGAGAAGATTCACAAGTCATATGGCGACAGCGCGGCGGTGGAGAGCGTGTCGCTGTCCCTGAGGGCCGGCGAAATTGTCGGTTTGCTCGGGCCCAACGGCGCAGGCAAGACCACCACGGTCTCCATGATCGCCGGCTTGTTCCCGCCCACCGGGGGAACGGTCACGCTCGAGGGGGTGCCGGTGGCCGGAGACTGTTCCGCGGCCAAACGGCGCATCGGGGTGGTTCCGCAGGACCTGGCGCTGTTTGACCGCCTGTCCGCCCTGGACAACGCGCGGACCTTTGGCGCGCTGTATGGCCTCTCCCCGAAGCAACGGGACCAGCGGGCCGCGGCGGTGCTCGACCTCGTGGGCCTGGCGGACCGTGCGCACGAGGCGCCGGCCCGGTTTTCCGGCGGCATGAAGCGGCGGCTCAACCTGGCGTGCGCGCTGGTGCATGACCCGGACGTGCTGCTGCTCGACGAGCCCACCGTGGGCGTGGACCCGCAGAGCCGCAACGCCATCTTTGACAATCTGGAGGCGCTGCGCAGCCAGGGCAAGGCGCTGCTCTACACCACACACTACATGGAAGAGGCGGAGCGGCTATGCGATCGCGTGGTCATCCTGGACGGCGGGAGAGTCATCGCCGAGGATGCGCTTCGCATGCTCCGTGAACGGCAAGAGCGCTCCGCATCGGTCGAGTTGGAGCTCGACCGCAGGCCCGGTGCCGATCTTGCCGCGCCCTGGAAGGACCGGTGCGCGGTGACCGGGGGGTCGACCGTGCGGGTGGACCTCGCGTCCATCGAAAAGCAGTTGCCCGAGCTGCTGGCGGCCTTGTCGGCCGGGGGCTATCGGGTGCACGCCGTCACCAGCGTTCGCGCCAGCCTCGAAACGCTGTTTCTTGAACTCACAGGCCGCCAACTCCGGGATGCATGACATGAACGCTTTTCTTGCTTTGGTCCGCAAGGATCTCAAGTTGTTTTTCTCCAACCGCAGGGCGCTGATCGTCACCGTGGTGACGCCCATCGCGATCGCCGCATTTTTCGGCTCGCTGTTCGGCAACTCGACGACCAAGCATGCGGCAGTCCCCGTCGCCATTGTGGACCTCGACCAATCGCCGGTGAGCACGGCGTTCGTGGCGGCGCTCGGCGCCGACGCGTCGCTGGCGGTCGAGAAATCCGGCGAAAGCGCCGCGATCGAGAGCGTGCGCGCCGGCAAGCGGCCCGCGGCCCTTGTGCTGCCCGCCGGGTTTGGAAATGCCGCCATCGCCGCCTTTCACGGCGGCAGCGTGAAGCCCGCCCTGGTCCTGCACACCGACCCATCGCAAGCCATGGCGACGGGGCTGGTGCGTGGCATCGCGACGCAGCACGCGATGAAGGCGGTGGCCATGCAGGCACTCGGCGCCGGCGGGCCGGCCGCGCCAATGTTCGAGCCCGCGTTCCGCATGGACGTGCGGGAGGCGGCGGGCGACGATGCCCGCAGGAAGTACAACCCGTATTCGCACGCGTTCGGCGGGATGAGCGTGCAGTTCCTGATGTTTGCCGGCATTGAACTGGGGGTGGGCCTGCTGCTCATGCGTCGCATGGGCCTTTGGACGCGGATGCGCGTGGCGCCCCTTTCGCGCACGGTCCTCCTCGGGTCCACGGTGGTGTCGGGTTCGATCATCGGTGCCGTGGTCATGCTGCTGATCTTTACGGCGGGCATGCTGGCCTTCGGCGTGCGGATCGAGGGCAGCGTGGCCGGCTTCCTGGGCGTTGCGGCATCCTTTGTGATCCTCAGCGCCAGCTTCGGCCTGTTGCTGGCCGCGCTCGGGAACGATCCGGATGTCACCCGCGGCCTGGCGATCTTCGCCACGCTGCTGATGGTGATGCTCGGCGGCGCCTGGGTTCCCTCGTTTGCGTTTCCCGAATGGATGCAGCAGGTCACGCGCTTTGTCCCGACGCGCTGGGCCGTGGACGGACTGGCGTCCATGACCTGGCGGGGCCTGGGTTTTGACGCCGCCGTGCGCCCCATGGTGCAGATGCTGGCGCTGGCGGTCGCCATGTTCCTGCTGTCGATCTGGCGGTTTCGCTGGGAGGAGTAGCGCGCAACGCCGTCGGGCGCAAAACACGCGGGCGCGCGGGCGCGCGCCGGGCTCAGCGCGCGGTCAGGAACTCTCGCACGGCGGCGATCTGGTCGTTGCTCTGGAAGATCGGCGCGTGGCCGACATGCGGGAATTCCACGCCGCGCACGTGGGGCTTGCGCTTCATTTCCTCATACGTTTCGCGCAGCAGCAGATCGGAATCTTCCCCGCGCGTGATGAGCACCGGGCAGCTGATCTTCTTCCACACGGGGGACAGGTCGACATCCTGCAAGGCGCCATGCTTGAAGGTCTCCGCGATGCCCGGGTCATAGCGGAATGTCCAGCTGCCATCCGCATCCTGCTTGACCAGCGGCGCGGTCAGGGCGCGCCAGGTGTCGTCGCTCATCTCGCCGAACGGGCTGACGGCGCGCACCGCCATCACCACGGAATCGAAGTCCGCAAAGCGCGGCGAGGCGCCAAGGTAGAGCGAGATGCGTTCCAGGGAGGCCTTGGGGATGAAGGAGCCGACGTCGTTGAGCACCATGCGGGAAATGGGGCTGTGCGCGTGCGAGGCCAGCAACATGCCGATGATGCCCCCCATGGAGGTGCCAAACCAGTGCACGGTCTCGCACTTGTCCGTCACCCGCGCGACCAGGCAGGCCATGTCCGCCATGTACTGCATGTAGTTGTAGTCCGACTTCACGCCCAGCCAGTCGCTCTCGCCGCGCCCCGCGATGTCGGGGCAGATGACGCGATAGTGGTCCATGAGGGCCTGCGCCAGGGTGTCGAAATCGCGCCCGCAGCGGGTCAGGCCGTGCACGCAGACCAGCACCCGCGGGTTGTCCGGATCGCCCCATTCGGTGTAATGCATGCGATGGAACCCGGACGTGGACAGCCCGAACACGAAATGGTGGCGCGGCGCGCTCAATCAACTCCCCCTGTCGATGTCCCGGTGAATGACCCATCCGGGTTTTCGCCAGTATGGGGCATCAGCGGGGCTTACTCAATCGCCGTGGCGCTTCTGGCCCATTCGCGCAACACGAATTTCTGGATCTTGCCGGTCGAGGTCTTGGGCAGCGGCTCGACCACGACCTTCTTGGGCACCTTGAAGCGCGCCATGCGCGAGCGGCAGAACTCGATCATGGCGGCCTCGTCCCCGGTTTCGCCGTCCTTGAGTTCGACGAACGCGCACGGTACCTCGCCCCACTTGGGGTCCGGCAGGGCGACGACCGCGGCGAGCATCACCGAGGGATGGCGGCACAGCAC
>CAZTYC010000253.1:0-3882 GCA_964617435.1 uncultured Burkholderiales bacterium | reverse complement strand
ATCAGCAAGTTGAAGATCGACCAGAGTTTCGTTCGCGACATCACGGTGGATCCGAACGACACGGCGATCGTCGTCGCCATCATCAACATGGCCAAGAGCCTGGACCTGGAAATCACCGCGGAAGGCATCGAGACCGCCGGTCAGTTGACCCTGCTGCGCGCCAAGGGCTGCAACGTGGGCCAGGGGTTCTATTTCAGCGTGCCGGCGTCCGCGGAGGAACTGGCGCCCCTGCTCGAAAAGCGGTCCATCTTCGAGAGCGGCACCCGGTTGCGCGCCTGACCGCGCGGGCGCTCAGGCCTGGAACAGGAACATCGCCGGCGTTTTCGGCAGCTCGGGTGCCGCGCGCCGCAGTTCCCCCACAGCGCCCTGGATGATCCGCTCGGTGTGTCCGGTGAGGTCGATGGCGACGCACAAACGCGTGGACGGCCCCAGGGTCTTGAGCAGGTCGGCGAACAAGGCCTGGTTCCGGTAGGGGGTCTCGATGAACAACTGGGTGCGGCGTTTCGATTTCGATTCGCGTTCGAGTTCGGCAATCGCCTTGACGCGGCCCGGCGAGTCCGCGGGAAGGTAGCCATGAAAGGTGAAGTTCTGCCCGTTCAGCCCGGACGCCATCAAGGCGAGGAGGATTGCGGAAGGTCCGATCAACGGCACGACGCGAATCCCGGCGCGATGCGCGGCCTCGACCAGCGCCGCGCCCGGATCCGCCACCGCAGGCGCGCCGGCTTCCGACATCAGCCCGACGTCTGCGCCGCCCAGGGCCGGCTTCAGCAGGCGCGTGAGTTCATCGCGCGGCGTGTGCGCGTCGATTTCCCGAATGTCCAGTTCCGCCAGCGGCCTACCGATGTCGACCGCTTTCAAAAAGGCGCGCGCGGATTTGGCATTTTCCGCGACCACGTGGGACAGCCCCCGGATGAGGGCGAGGTGGTTGGCGGGCAGCGTCGCGGCGGGCTCGAACGGCGTGCTCAGGTTGGTCGGCACCAGGATCAGCGATCCTGCAGCGGAAGGCCCCGCCGTCATGGCCGTAGCTCCAGCACATGCAAGCCCCGGTTCGCCAGCAGGCGGACCAGGGCAATCAGGGGCAGCCCAACGAGTGCTGTGGGGTCATCGCTCTGCACGCGCTGCATCAAGCTGATACCCAGTCCCTCGACCTTTGCGCTGCCTGCGCAATCGAAGGCGGGCTCGCGGTCCACGTAGGCTTCAATCCAGGCTGGCTGCAACTCTCGGAATTCGACCGTGGTCGGCACCGTCAATGACTGCACGTGCCCATCACGCGTGTCCAGAAGTGCCAAGCCGGAATGAAAGATCAATGTGTTGCCGCTCATCCTGTGCAGTTGGGCCACGGCTGCCGTGCGCGATCCCGGCTTGCCCAGCGCTTCGCCGTTGAGGTCCGCCACCTGGTCTGAGCCGATGATCAAGGCCCCAGGGCACTGGTGCGCCACTGCGTGGGCCTTGGCGACGGACAACCGTTCAGCCAGCGCTCGGGGACTTTCGCCTGGCTGTGGGGTTTCATCCAGATTGGGCGACACAGCGGCAAATGGAACGCCCAAGCGTGTGAGGAGATCTGCCCGGTATGGCGAAGTGGATGCGAGGACAAGGGGCTGCGGCATGAGCGGGGGCGCCAGGCGTACGAAAATTGACTTAATAAAAGAAAAATTGTAACATCTTGATTATTCAAAGAAATATTTTAGACCGGCGACGATGATCGCGGGTCAAGCCCATGCGAAATTCAAATCCCAAAGCCGACCTGATCGACATTGACCAACTGACCCGGCTTAAGAAAGTGGTGTCAGGGACGCTGATGCCGGAATCGCTTCCGCGCATTTCAGAGTACTTGGCCGCGCCGGGGGGTGAAATTCAGTACCGTTTTACGGGGGCACTTGAAACCGATCCGACGGGGAGACAAATCCGTCGGCTGCGGTGTATAATTTTGGGTTGGTTTTATCTGGCTGATTCAAGATCCATGGAAGCCAGCCGTTTCGACGTCGACATCGACTCGACCTTGCGTCTGGTCGGCGATGAGTCCGAACTGCCGCCCCTGGAGGCGGAGTCCGAGGACGAAGACGTGATCGTCGCAGGCAAGACCATGGGATTGACGGAACGGTTGGAAGAGGAAATCCTGCTCGCTTTGCCGGTCACCGCCGTGGCCGCCGGTCCGCAACCGGTGGCGTCCGGGGCGTCCGCAGGCACGCAGGGTTCGCCGTCCATTGGGCCGGCAAGTTCCGCGACGTCGCCATTTGCAAAACTGGCGAGTCTGAAGAAGCACTGAAAGATTTCGATACAAGGAGATTCACATGGCAGTCCAACAGAACAAGAAGTCGCCTTCCAAGCGCGGCATGCATCGTGCCCACGACTTTCTGAGCAATCCGCCCATCGCGGTGGAGCCGACCACCGGCGAGACGCATTTGCGTCATCACATCAGCCCGAGCGGTTTCTATCGCGGCAAGAAGGTCGTCAAGACCAAGTCGGACGAATAATCTTCCGCCCGCCCGGCGCGAAGAACAATAATATTCATTCCGCAGTGAAATCGTCCTGGGAGGGGACATTTCACCGATGACGATCACGCTTGCCATCGACGCGATGGGTGGCGATCACGGGGTTTCCGTGACGGTGCCGGCCGCGCTGGATTTCCTTGCGCGGCGCGCCGAGTGCCGCGTTGCGCTCGTCGGGCGCAAGGATGCGATCCGCGCCGAACTCTCCCTCAAGGCGGCGCAAGCCAATGAGGCCGAAAAAGCCGGCCGCCTGACCATCGTCGACGCCCCGGAAGTGGTCGGCATGGACGAGGACATTCGTTCAGCCATCCGCAACAAGAAGCATTCGTCGATGCGCATGGCCGTCGATCTGGTCAAGAACGGCGAGGCCGATGCCTGCGTTTCCGCCGGCAACACCGGCGCCCTGATGGGCACGGCCAAGTTCGTGTTGAAAACGCTGCCCGGCATCGACCGTCCGGCCATCGCGGCCGCGCTTCCCACCCGCACCGGCGTGGTCTACACGCTGGACCTGGGCGCCAATGCCGATTGCACGCCGGAACACCTGCTGCAGTTCGGCATCATGGGCGCCATGCTGTGCACGGCCGTCGAGGGCAAGGAACATCCGTCCGTGGGGCTGCTCAACATCGGTTCCGAGGACATCAAGGGCAACGAGAACGTCAAGGCGGCCGGCGAACTGCTGAAGGCGAGCCATCTGAATTTCTACGGCAATGTCGAAGGCACCGACATCTACAAGGGCACCACCGACGTGGTGGTGTGCGACGGATTTGTTGGTAACGTGATGCTCAAGACCTCCGAGGGCATGGCGCGCATGATCGCCGACACGCTGAAGTCCGAATTCAAGCGCGGCTTGTACAGCAAGCTTGCCGCCTTGGTGTCCATCGGCGTGTTGAAACGCTTCAAGCATGAACTCGACCACCGCCGTTTCAACGGCGCGGCCCTGCTCGGCTTGCGCGGCGTGGTGGTGAAAAGCCACGGTTCCGCCGATGCGGTGTCGTTTTCCTACGCGCTGCAGCGGGCCTACAGCGAGGTGGAGCACGGGTTGCTCGAACTGATCACCACCGAAATCGAGCGGCTGCACGCCGAGGGCATGCTCGCGCCGCGTTCAAACGGTCAGGAGGCCGCGTGATCTACTCGCGCATCGCCGGCACCGGCAGTTACCTGCCCGAGCGGGTGGTCACCAATGCGGATCTTGAAAAGCTCGTCGACACGAGCGACGAGTGGATCGTCTCCAGGACCGGCATCCGCGAGCGCCACTATGCCGCGGAAGACCAGAACGCCAGCGACCTGGCGCTGGAAGCGTGCAAGCGCGCGCTCCATGCCGCGCATGTGCGCCCGGATGAAATCGACATGATCGTCGTGGCGACGTCCACGCCGGACATGGTGTTCCCGGCAA
>CAZTYC010000252.1:0-3887 GCA_964617435.1 uncultured Burkholderiales bacterium | reverse complement strand
GGCCGACGTCACCCGCTTCCGCATGACCACGCATCCGGTCGAGTACGACATGTACTACTCGGCGTAATCGGCGGTTCAGACCGGTCAGTCCGAAAGGGCGATGCCGCAAGGCATCGCCCTTTTCTTTTGTTTGGCGCGACGCGGCATTGGCCCCGGCTTCCTAACCCTGGCGATAGACACGTCGCTCTTGGAATCCAGGGTCTTTGGCGGCGTCGATAGGCTTGTATCGGCCGCGCATTCGCCACATTCGGGTCGATCCACGCCCTTCTTCGGGACACATTCCAGAGGCAAAAACTACCTATGGTGTCCACCCCCCATCCAACACACAACTCCTTGAGTTGAAAAAGAAATTTCCGCGCCGTATGCTGGTCGGCCCTGCTGGAACGCTATTTTTCCCCTCGAGAAAGCGGCCGAATTGCCATGATGCGTGCGCTGAAATTGACGGCTGGTCTGCTCGTGTGCATGGCTGCGCACGCGCAAAACAGCGCACCCACGGGCAGCACCGTCATCTACAAGTATGTCGATGAGAGCGGTCGCGTCACGTACGCCAATTCGCCGATCAAGGGCGGCGTGCGCGTCGAGCTCGACCCCATCACGGTGATTCCCTCGACGCCCTCCGGCTCCCTGGGCCAGGCCCATTCGCCTGCGGTGGCGCCGCCGGCAGCGCTGCCGGTGCCTGTCGCGCCTTTGCCGCGCGAGGCGCAAGGCCCGTCTCCCCCGGCGGTCGCCGTCCCGGTGGCACGCGTGGTGGCTTCCGGTTTCCGGGCGCCGAATGAAAAGATTGCGGTGAAGTCCGCGCCGCGCGAAACCAGCGTTGAGGCAGACGACACGCCCCGCCCGCTGCCAACGCGTTCGCCGGCTTTGGTGAAGGCGACCAGCAGCGCGCCTGTGCACGCCTCAACGCCCACCTGGCCTGCCGCGGAGACGCCGACGGCCGTGCCCACCGAGGACAGGCCGGCAGCTTCGACACCGGCTCCAGTGGCCGCGGAACCCGACGTGCAGCCGGCCGTCGCCACCCAGGCCAACCGGCCCATGGTCATGACCGCATCGCTCTCACCCGAAGCCGCATTGCGAATCAGCGAGCAACGCCGCGCGGAGACCCGCAAGCGCCTGCTCGAGGGCGAGATGCAGTCCGAGGAGCAACTGCTGTCCCACGCGCGGCTGGCGTTGATCGAAGAGCAACGCCTCACGCCGGGGATCCGCGCGCTGCGCGCCTCCTTCATCTCGACGGGCGGTGCAGGCGTGCAGCCCCCCACCAAGGAACAGCGCGAAACCATCGAACGGCATTTCGAACGGGTGCGCAATTTGCAGGACCAGGTCGCCATGCACGAGACTCACCTGAAAGATCTCAGGACCCAGCTCGCCGAGCTGAAATAGTTCGTCTCCTTTCGATCGGGATGCCGATCGAATTTTGACGCCGGAAGCCGAACCGCTTCCGGCGTTTTTTTTCGTGCGTCGCCTTGGCGCACCACTGGGCTATGCGGGCGCACCATTTCGGTGCATCATGGGGCTGGCCAACCGCTGTTTCAAGGAATTTGCCCTTGAGCGACCGTGAAATCGGGGTTGGCGCAGGAATTGCTAATTTGACTGATCCCATTGAACCGATGTCCCCAAGACGCCTTGTGACCCCGCCATTGCCCGCTTATGCAGGACTGGAGTTGATCTCCACCGCCGTGCTGGTCATCGGCCCGCGCGGAACCCTGCAATTCATGAACACCGCCGCCGAAGACCTGTTTGCCGTGAGCGCCAAGAGCGTGGCGGGCCAGGCCTTGCAGCGCCTGCTGCCGGCCTCGCCGGCCGGAAATCCGGCGCTGTTCCGCCTGCTCGAATCAGCCACCACGGAAGACAAGACCATCAGCGGCAGCGAACTGGCGTTAGAGACCGCAGCCGGCGCGCACCTACATTGCGCCGCCTCGGTCACGCCGCTGGGGGATGGGCGGCTGGTGATCGAATTGTCCGCACGCGACCAAGCGTGGCGCATTGCGCGCGAGGAGCGCATCCTCGAACGGCAGGAGTTGAACCGCGAGCTGTTGCGCAATCTCGCCCATGAGATCAAGAACCCGCTGGGCGGCATCCGCGGCGCCGCGCAGTTGCTGGCGCGCGAACTCGCCAGCGTGCCGTCAGACGCTAGCCTGCAAGAGTACACCGATGTCATCGTCAAGGAGGCCGGGCGCCTGCAGGCGCTGATGGACCGCCTGTTGACGCCGCACCGCCGCCTCAAGTTCGAGCGCATCAACGTGCACGAGGTGGTCGAGCGCGTGCGCACGCTGCTGCTTGCCGAATTTCCCGCCGGCCTCACCGTACTGCGCGACTACGACGCCAGCCTGCCGGATTTCATCGCCGACAAGGAAACCCTGATCCAGGCGCTGCTCAACATTGCGCGCAACGCGGCGCAGGCGCTGAACGGGCACGGGCAGATCCAGTTGGTCACGCGCGTGGCGCGGCAGGTGACGCTGGCCAAGAAACGCTACCGGCATGCGATCGTGGTCCAGGTCATCGACAACGGGCCCGGCGTGCCGCCCGACCTGGCCGGCAAGATCTTCTTCCCGCTGGTCACCGGGCGGGCCGGGGGCACCGGGCTCGGCCTGTCGCTGGCCCAGCAACTGGTCAACCAGCACCAGGGGTTGATCGAGTTCGAGTCCGAGCCGGGACGCACCTGCTTCACGATGCTGCTACCGATGCGCGACCTGGACGCCGTGCTGCAGGCGCCCGCCCCGTCCGACGCGCAGCTGCGCGCCTTTCACTGACCGCGGAATCCCTTCATGCGCCCTGTCTGGATCATCGACGACGACCAATCGATCCGCTGGGTCATCGAGAAGGCGCTCGCGCGCGAAGGCATCGACTACGAGTCGTTCAGTTCCGCGCAGGCCGGGCTCGATGCGTTGGGCCGGCCCGGCGGCTCGCGCGAGCCGCAGGTGGTGATCTCCGACATCCGCATGCCGGGCGTCTCCGGCCTCGATTTCATGCAGCAGCTCAAGTCGCGCATGCCGACGACCCCGGTCATCATCATGACCGCGTATTCGGACCTCGACAGCGCGGTGGCCGCCTTCCAGGGCGGCGCCTTCGAATACCTGCCCAAGCCGTTCGACATCGACCAGGCCATCGAGCTCATCCGCCGCGCGATGGCGGAGTCGCAATCGGCGCCCGGGCGCGCCGACACGCCCGCCGCGGAAACAGAGATCCTCGGCTCGGCGCCCTCGATGCACGAGGTGTTTCGCGCCATCGGCCGGCTCTCGCATTCGCACGCCACGGTGCTCATCAACGGCGAATCGGGCACCGGCAAGGAACTGGTGGCGCGGGCGCTGCACCGCCACAGCCCGCGCAAGGCCGCGCCCTTCGTGGCCATCAATACGGCGGCGATCCCGAAGGACCTGCTGGAGAGCGAACTGTTCGGTCACGAGCGCGGCGCCTTCACCGGCGCGCAGGCGCTGCGGCGCGGCCGCTTCGAGCAGGCCGAGGGCGGCACCCTGTTCCTCGATGAAATCGGCGACATGCCCGCCGACCTGCAGACGCGCCTGCTGCGCGTGCTGTCCGACGGCCAGTTCTACCGCATCGGCGGCCACACGCCCATGACGGCCAACGTGCGCGTCATCGCCGCCACGCACCAGGACCTCGAAAAGCGCGTCGAGCTGGGGCTGTTCCGCGAGGACCTCTATCACCGCCTCAACGTGATCCGCCTGAAGCTGCCGCCCCTGCGCGAGCGGCGCGAGGACATTCCCCTGCTCGCGCAGCATTTCCTTGCCAAGAGCGCGCGCGAACTCGATGTCGAGCCCAAACGGTTGTCGGAAGCCGCGCTGGAGTTCCTGGCGCGCCAGAGCTTTCCGGGCAATGTCCGGCAACTGGAAAACCTTTGCCACTGGATCAACGTGATGGCGCCCGCGCAAACC
>CAZTYC010000251.1:0-3903 GCA_964617435.1 uncultured Burkholderiales bacterium | reverse complement strand
AAGCGCTCGTTGTTTCTTCGCAACCTTTTTTGATTTGGCGCAAGCCGCAATTTTCCCTATGAAAACGACTATCATGCGCGGTTCCGGAGTCCATGCGGCGAATCACCCGATTGCGGGACTCCATTTGCGAATTGCGTCCGACATCGTGGAATCGCCATGACTGCCAAGCCTGACATCGCCGCGCTGCGCACCGAATATCGCAAGGCCTCGCTCGATGAATCCGAGGTGCAATCCTCTCCCTTGGCGCAGTTCGACCGCTGGTTTCAGGAAGCGCTTGCCGTGGAAGTTCCCGAGGGCAACGCAATGACCCTCGCAACCTGCGACGCGAACCGGCGTCCGTCGGCGCGCGTGGTGCTGCTGAAGGATTTCGACCCGCGCGGCTTCGTGTTCTACACCAACTACGAGAGCCACAAGGGTCACGACCTGGCCGACAACAACCGGGCGGCGCTGCTGTTCTTCTGGCCCTCGCTGGAGCGGCAGATTCGCATCCAGGGGCGCGTCGAGCAGGTCAGTGCGGCGGACTCCAACGCGTATTTCGCAAGCCGCCCGCTGGGCAGCCGCATCGGGGCCTGGGCCTCGAAACAGAGCGAAGTCATCGCCTCCCGCACCGATCTGGAGGCCCGCTGGGCGGCCTTCGAAGCCGAATTCGGCGACAATCCGCCGCGTCCGCCGCATTGGGGCGGCTACCGCGTGGTGCCGCAAGTGATGGAGTTCTGGCAGGGCCGTGAAAGCCGCTTGCACGACCGCATCCGCTACCGCCTGACCAAGGGCGAGTGGAAGATCGAGCGCCTGGCGCCCTGACGATCGCCCCGCGGGCGGTCCCGCCTTACCGGTAGTAATCTCCAAGTTGCTTCAGGAAGTCCGGAAGGTTCGGATTGGCGCGCAGGCGCGTCCAGTATTCCTCGTCCCCGGCAGCGGTGAGGCGCATGAGGGGCGTGTCCTCGAAGGGCAGCCCGAAACGGCACTGCAGCATGCGCGAAGCATCCTGGGCGTTCGCAGGATTGGACGGCGGCGCCTGCCCTGGGCACTTGGCCAGTTCTTCGGCCACGCGCATCGGTCCCATGCGCGCCAGTGCGAAGGCCCCGTCAAACGCCAATGCCGCCTCCAGGCGAGCGGCAACCTCGCGGTAGCTTGCGTCACCCGGCGCGCATGAGGGGGCCAGTGACTTGGCCCGCGGCATCAGATCGGCGACCGGCTCCAGGCCATCCGCTCCGCCACGGAGCGCCTGAAGGAGGCCCGCATCGCCGAACACGGCCTCGCCTCGCACGAGGGTGGCGCGCACCTCGCGCTCGGTCGCCTCGATGAGGTTGCGGTAAACGTCAGCATTGCGGCTGTCCACGATGACGAGATCGGCGAGGAAGCCGGGGGCAATCTGCCCCGCCTGGCCCTGCCAGCCCAGCGCGGCGGCGGGATTCCGCGTGACCATGCGCACCAGTTCCCTGTCACCCAACAGCCCGTTGAGGGCATGCCGGTTCACCAGGTCGGCCACCTTGAGCTCGCCCAGCACCGATTTGCTGCCCGAGGGCGCCCAGTCGGGCGCGAGGCTGATTTCGACGCCGGCAGCCCTCGCCGCGCGAATGTCCGCGGTCTTGCCGTACAAAAGGTAATTCGACAGCGGCGACCACACCAGCCTGGCGCCCACCCTGGCCATTTCCGCAAAGTGCGTTTTTTCCAGCCCGACGCCGTGCACCACCACAAGGTTTGCCGTCAACAGCCCGCTATTGCTGATGAAACGGAATTCGTCGGCCATCCTGCGCGAAGCGCCTTCGGCCAAGTGCAGCACCAGCGGCCCGCTTTGCGCCGCTGTCCTCAGGCGCTCCCATTCGGGCAGGTCCCGCCCCATGTCCACGGCGGAGCGCGCCGAACCGGCGACCTGCTCGGTCTCGATGTTTCGCGCGAGGCAGCCGGGCAGCGCATGCGGTCGGAAATACCGGCCGTTGACCTCGACGGCGCCGGGCGCCGGGCCCACCCCGCCCCCCTGCAGGCTGGTCGTGCCGCCGGCCAGCGCCATGAATTCGCCGTAGCGACCGAGGTCCGCCCCCAATCCGAAGAAGTCGGCGCTACCGAGCACCACGTTGGCGTTGGCGATCCGCCTCGTGTAGGCAGCGTCATAGTTGCGCCATTCGTAGCGGTCCGCATACCGCTTGGTGATGCGCATGAGCGGATAGGCTGCGTACTCCGGATGGTTGTGAAGGTCGATCAGGCCCGGATAAATGACACCACCGGCCTGCACCTCGCGCGCGCGCGTTGCGGCTGCGGGTAGCGGCTCGCCCGGGCGCAGGACGGCAGCGATGCGGCCGGACCGGATCCACACCCGGCCCTCGCGGATGACCTCGTCCCGGTCATTCATCGTGACGAAAGTGCCGCGCAGCAGGATGCCCGGATCCGCCGGTGCAGTTTCAGGCGCGGGCAGGCTGCCGCAGGCCCCCACCATGAGAGTGCCCAACAGGGCCAGACGGTGAACGATGCTCATTTGTGCATCATATCGCGCTTGAAAAGCGACCAGCGCGGCACCATCATGGTGCGATGCTCGATACCATCAAGACCCTGAAGCGCGCCTTGTCGATCGGCAAGCCGCGGGATATCCCGCTGATCGACGATGCGCTTTGGCGACACGCCACGCAGCACTACATCTTTGTGCAACGGCTGACCACGGAAGAGAACCGCCGCCTGCGCTATATCGCGTCCGAATTCCTTGCAGGCAAGTCCATCACGGGCGCCCAAGGCATCGCCATCTCCGACCTGATGCGTGTGCAAATCGCCGCGCAGGCGTGCATCCTGGTCCTCGAACTGGGGGTGCAGAATTATTCGGGCTGGCGCGAGATCATCGTCTATCCCGGGCAATTCGTGCCTGAGCGCGAGGTGGTGGATGACGCTGGCGTGGTGCATGTCACGCGGGATCCGCTGGCCGGCGAAGCCTGGCTGGGCGGTCCCGTGGTGCTGTCCTACGAAGACGTCGCGCGATCCGGAGACCCGGACTATGCGATCGGCGGTTACAACGTGGTGATCCACGAATTCGCCCACAAGCTCGACATGCTCAATGGCAAGCCGAACGGGTTCCCGCCTCTGCACCGCGGCATGAGCCGGGAGACCTGGCAGCAGGCCTTCATGCAGGCTTACCTGGAGTTCTGCAAGGCGGCCGATCAGGCGGAGAAACGCGCGCCTTACGATCGCGGCGCGGCGCTGGACGCATTACCGCTCGATCCATATGCCGCCGAAAGTCCCGCGGAGTTCTTTGCGGTGATTTCCGAAGCCTTCTTCGAAATCCCGGAATCTGTCGCGGACGCCTTTCCGGCGGTTTACGCCCAGCTCAAGTTGTTCTACCGCCAGGATCCCCTGTCCCGGCAGTAGGAGCGCCCGCGCGCCCCGGCGCTGCCCCAAGGGTGGCGCTTGTATAATTCGCACCGACTTGGCGCGTAATTTTACGGGCGTCTCCCTTCTGCTGATGAACCTGCCGCGCGCCTCCCTGTTGCTTCCTGTCGTTCCGATGGTGCTGCTGCACCTGTTGCCATCTGGCGGCGGCTTCCTGAGCGACGACTTCACCCATTTTCATTGGCTGCATGCGGCAGCCTCCAAAGGCGAGTTGGCGGCATGGCTGGGCGCCACCTTCACCGGGCCGTTGCCGTCCGGAAACTTTGCCTATCGCCCGGTGGTTTTTGCGTCCTATGCGCTGGACTACCTGCTGTTTGGCCCCAATGCCGCGGGCTGGCATTTCACAAACGCGATGGTGCACGCCGCGAACGCGTTGCTTGCCGGCCTGCTGGTCTATCGCGCCGCCGCCTGCGCCGGACACGCGCGTCCAGGTGCCGCCGCATTCTTGGCCACCGCGTTCGCGGCATGGATTCCGTTTGCCGGGGAATCCACCTTCTGGCCGGTCGGCCGGTTTGATCTGCTGGCCTGCTG
>CAZTYC010000250.1:0-3940 GCA_964617435.1 uncultured Burkholderiales bacterium | reverse complement strand
GATCTTTGGCCCACGAAGCCGAGGCCAAAGCAGCAAAGACCGCGATTATAGCGACTTTTCAACAACTTACGCAAGCCTTTCGCAATTCGGTCGGGAATTCATCGGTACCCGGTTCCACGCGTTGGCGCACCCCGGCGGAAAACGGCCTATAAATTCTTGTAAAAACAATGACTTAATTCGATTCTGGCCGGAACAGACCGCTCCAAACCCCGATTCCGGTGTTCGGCGCTAGAATGTGCGCCCTCGTCGGCATCCCGAGCGACCAACGCCCCACCCATTCCAGTCCATTCGACACGCCATTTGAACCATGGGCCTGCTCGACCGCGCCAAATCGATTGCCACCCAGGCCGCGACTTCCAAGTCGGCGGCCCCCCTGCTCTCATTGGAGGAAAAGGGTGAAATGGAAACACTGCTTGAGAAGCAGTTGACCGCCTTTTACGATGAATTCGGCGGCCGCAAGCTCCTGGAGCCGGATTGGTGCGTTGTCGTGAGCGCGGCGCGCGGCACCGAGATCATGCGGGGCGAGCGCGCCATCGACGAGCTCGGACGCGTCAAGGTGGAGGACCTGCTTTCCATCCGCAGCCTGAAGGCCGCCGGCGCCCCGCAGGTGGTGGTCACGCGCGACATGCTTCCGAACATCGCCACGGAAGCCACCAAGGAACTTTCGCGGCAGATCAACGCATTTGCGGCGAGTGCCGCGTCAAAGTAGCCGCCGTCCCGCGCGGCGCCGGATTCAGACGGCGCTCATGCCGCCGTCCACGTGGAGGACGTGGCCCGTCACATAGCTGGAAGCCTCAGAGGCTAGGAAGATGGCCGGCCCCATCAGGTCCGCATCCCCGCCGAGCCGCCCCATCGGTGTCATCGCCAGAATTTGCTTGTCGATGACGGCCAGGATGCCCTGGCTCATCTTGGACGGGAAAAACCCAGGCGCAATCGCATTCACACGGATGCCGTGCTTGGCCCACTCGGCCGCCAGGGTTTTGGTGAAGTTGATCAGGCCGCCCTTGCTCGTGTTGTAGGCAATCGTCTGCATCGGCCCAAGCTGGCCGCGTGTGCCGGCGATCGACGCGATGTTGATGATGTTGCCCGAACGGTTGGGAATCATGCTCTTGGCGGCCACCTGCTGGGAGACCAGGAACGCGCCCGTCACATTGGTATTGAGGACCTTGCTCCAGGCGTCCAGCGGATACTGCTCCGCCGGCGCGCCCCAGGATGCTCCGGCGTTGTTGACGAGGATGTCGATGC
The DNA here is from genome assembly GCA_964617435.1 of uncultured Burkholderiales bacterium. GTDB lineage: Bacteria > Pseudomonadota > Gammaproteobacteria > Burkholderiales > Usitatibacteraceae > UKL13-2. The sequence goes on along the minus strand of CAZTYC010000250.1, from coordinate 2,695 downwards.
GGCCAAACCGGGACAACACCGCATCCACCATCGGCGCGATCGTTTCCGGCTTGGACAGGTCGCACGCCACAGCCATCGCCTCGTAACCCAGCCCGGCCAGTTCCGCACGGGCGGCCTCAAGCTCGTCCGCCTTGCGCGCCGTCAACGCCAGCTTGGCGCCCATGCCGCCAAAGGCCTTGGCCATTTGCAGGCCGAGCCCGCGCGAACCGCCGGTGATCAGGGCGACCTTGCCGGTCAGGTCAAACATCGATGCGGGATTCATGTCGTTTCTTCCTTGGGAGGGTCGTTGGGTTCGCGTGAGACAAACACCTGCCGGTACGAGACGTAACTGGCGAGGGTGACCATGGCGGTCAACACCAGTTGTGCGAAGGAACCGAACACCGAAAGGATCCGGTTTTCCGCGCTGCCCACCATGAACAAAGCCGCGAATGCCGCCACCAGCGGCAGGCAGAAACCGAGCATCGCGCCCATGTTGGCCACCAGCGCATAGCCGCTCCAGCGGATCGACTCCATCGGCCGCATGCCGTGGAAGGTCGCCATCGGGACGGCAAACCACTGCAGGCCCTGCAAGACCGCCACACCGATGATGGCAATCAGCACGGACCAGATGTCGAGGGCGTCCTGCAGCCATTCAGTCATTTCCGCGACCGTCTTGATGGATTCCGGCGGCCGCGGGATCCCCACGGCGAAAATCAGCAGCACCACCACGAACATTCCGGCCATCCACAGCATGCCCAGGCGGATCAGGTTGCCGCCGTTGGCGCGAAAGCCCGCGAGCAGGTGCGCCAGTTGCACGCGGTTGCCGTGCTCCTGCTCCGCCGCGGCAATCAGCATCCCGCCGGTGACCGCGGGCTGCAGGATCACCACGAGCAGCAGCCCCAGCGCGGAAAACATGCCCACGGCCACAAGCGAGAACAGCAGCCAACAGGACGACAGGGCCACCCACGCGAACGGTTGCGCGCCGAACATTCTCGATGCGGCGGAAATCCACCGCCAGCCCGCCACGGCGGGCAAATCAACGACACGGATGCTCATGCGGCGGCCTCGATCAGTTCCTGATGTTCCCGCATGCGGCCCGCATGGAACGCCAGCAGCCGCTCAGAGAATGCATGGTCCTTCGGGTGGGTGAGTTCCGAGCTGCGCGGAAAGTGGTGATACCCCAGGCGCCCGAGCCACGTGCGCAGCGCGGCCGCGCGCAACGTCTGCGGCCAGGCCGCCAGTTCCGCGTCCACAAACGGCCTCACCGAGGCGTAGCCCTGCAGCAACGCCGCGACGTTTGCGTCATTGAGCCGCGCCTCCGGATAGAAAGCGAAATCGAGGCACCAGTCATTGACGGTCACGGCAACGTCGAACAGGAGCTGTTCTTCGCAGGCGAAATAGAAGTCGATCATCTGCGGCGCGTGGTGCGTGCCATGGTCGTCCCACAACACGTTGTCCCGGAACAAGTCCCCGTGGATATGCCCGCGCGGCAAGTTGAGCATTTCGAAGCCGGCTTGATATGCCAGCTCAGCTGTAATCGCCTGCCTTTCACGGGAACCCAGGTGCGGCTCCAGCGCGTGCGCGTATTCGCGCCACCACGAAAGACCGCGCCAGTTCGCCATGTGGCCCTGAAAACTTTTCGCCTTCATATGCAATTCCGCCAGCGCGGCGCCCACCGCGTGGCAATCGTCCGGCTTCGGGTGCGCAAGGTCGTTGCCATTGAGCCGCTGGACCAGCGCCGCGGGCTTCCCGTGCAGCGTCCCGAGCATGTCGCGGCCGCCGGCTAGGATCGGCGCAGCGCACGGCAGGCCGGCTTCATGCAGGTGGAACATCAGGCCCAGGTAGTAATCGAGGTCGGTGCGCGGGATCTTTTCGAAAATCGTCAGGACATACCGGCCGCGCGTGGTCGTCACAAAGAAATTGGAGTTCTCGACGCCCGCCGCGATGTTCTGGAAGTCGATGATGTCTCCGACGCCGTAAGGCGCCACAAACGCGCGCGCCTCGTCGACGCTGACCGGGGTGAATACACTCATCGCGCCAGGGTCACCAGGTGAACAGCACCCACATGGGCACATTGAGTTTCAGGTCCGGCCCGTCCACGCGCGTGAACTTGCCCTCGCCCTTTTCATCGACCAGGATGTACGACGCGCCGCCCGGCGGCGTGATGCGCTGCTTGTAAAGCTTGCCGCCCTGCCGGAACTCCTCGATCGTGGTGTCCCCCTCCTTGCGGACGGTGACCTGCGGCGCGATTTCCTTGCCGTCCTTGATCACGACGTCGCCCTTGGCGGTGACCTTGGGCTGGTATTCCTTCACCGCGGGCGGCGGCAGCACCTTGTCGACGACCTCCGTGCCCTTGGGCTTCGGCCGCTCGGCAGACTGGGCAAACGCGCCGGAACTGGACACCAGCAGGGCGCAGGCAATCACAACGATGGTGGGTTTCATAGCGACATCTCCAGGGCTTTTTCGTCGGCATTCGGCAGGAAACTGCGGTTGGCATAGTGCGCGAAGATGGCGTCGACCACGCCTTGTGGATCATCGATCACCTGGATCAGGTCCACGTCTTCGGGGCTGATCACCTGTTCCTGCACCAGCGTGGTGCGCACCCAGTCCACCAACCCCTTCCAGAAATCGCCGCCCATGAGGATCACCGGGATGCGGCGAATCTTGCCGGTCTGGATCAGCGTCATCGCCTCGGTCAACTCATCGAGCGTGCCGA
>CAZTYC010000249.1:0-4003 GCA_964617435.1 uncultured Burkholderiales bacterium | reverse complement strand
AACGGGGTCGCCAACCTGGGGACCAATCCGGTGGTTTCTTCAGAAAACCGCCAGCATCTGGAAGTCTTCCTCTTCGATTTTTCGTCCGACCTTTACGGCAAGCGCGTGGAGGTCACGTTCATCGAGAAAATCCGCGACGAACTGAAACTGGCGAGCCTCGGCGCGCTCGTGGTGCAGATGCACGACGACGCGGGGCGCGCAAAGGACATTTTGCGGACGATGAACCATGGACACCAAGACTGATTACAAGGGAACCCTCAACCTCCCGGACACGCCCTTCCCGATGCGCGGCGACCTCGCCAAGCGCGAACCGGGCTGGGTGGCGGACTGGCAATCTCGCAAGGTCTACGAACAGATCCGCGAAAAATCCAGGGGACGTCCCAAGTTCATCCTGCACGACGGCCCGCCCTACGCCAACGCGGCCATCCACATCGGCCACGCGGTCAACAAGATCCTGAAGGACATGGTGGTCAAGTCCAAGCAGCTGGCCGGCTTTGACGCCGTCTATGTGCCGGGCTGGGACTGCCACGGCATGCCGATCGAAATCTACGTGGAAAAGCAGCACGGCAAGAACCTGCCGGCGGACAAGCTGATGTCGCTCGCGCGCGCCCACGCGGAGTCGCAGGTCGAACTGCAGAAGAAGGACTTCATCCGCCTGGGTGTCCTGGGCGATTGGGATCATCCCTACAAGACCATGAACTTCGCCACCGAGGCGGCGGAGATCCGCACCCTGGGCAGGCTCTTCGAAAGCGGGTTGGTGTACCGCGGCTTGAAACCGGTCAACTGGTGCTTCGATTGCCAGTCCGCACTCGCCGAGGCGGAAGTCGAGTACGAGGACAAGACCTCGACCACCATCGACGTCGGGTTTCCGCTGGCCGACGCGGCGCGCGGACCACTGGCGAAGGCGTTCGGGCTGGACAAGCTGCCCGACGGACCCGTGCATGCCGTGATCTGGACCACCACGCCTTGGACCATCCCGGCCAACCAGGCGCTCAACGCGCATCCGGAATTCGACTACGCGCTGGTCAAGACCGGCCGCGGCCATCTGGTGCTGGCCGCCGAACGCGTCGAGCCCAGCCTTGCGGCCTACGGCCTGGAAGGCCAGATCGTGGCGACGTGCAAGGGGCAGGCGCTCGAACGCATCGAGTTCCGCCACCCGTTCTACGACCGCGCCTCGCCGGTGTTCCTGGGCGACTACGTGACCCTCGACACCGGCACCGGCATCGTCCATTCGTCGCCCGCCTACGGCGTCGATGACTTCAACTCCTGCAAGCGCTATGGAATGCGCAACGAGGACATCCTGAACCCGGTGCTCGCGAACGGGCAGTACGCGCCCTCGCTGCCGCGATTCGGCGGCCTGAACATCTGGAAGGCCCAGCCGGAAATCGTCAAGGCCATCGACGAGGCGGGCTGCCTGTTCCAGTCCTCGAACATCCAGCATTCCTATCCACACTGCTGGCGCCACAAGACGCCCACGGTGTACCGGGCCACCTCGCAATGGTTCATCGGCATGGACCTGAAGGCGCGGGGCGAGCAGAAGACCCTGCGCGAGCACGCGCTGGACGCCATCGAGGCCACGCGCTTCTACCCGTCGTGGGGCAAGGCGCGCCTGCACGCCATGATCGCCAACCGCCCGGACTGGTGCATCTCCCGCCAGCGCAAGTGGGGTACGCCGATCCCGTTCTTCCTGCACAAGGAAACGCAAGAGCCGCATCCGCAGACGCTCGCCCTGCTCGAAAAGGTTGCCGCGCGGGTGGAACAGGCGGGCATCGAGGCGTGGCAATCGATCACCGCGGAAGAACTGCTGGGCGCGGATGCCGCCCAATACGAAAAATCCGGCGACACGCTCGACGTGTGGCTCGATTCGGGAGCCACTTTCAACACCGTCATGGCGACGACGCCGGCTCTGGTCAAGCCGGAAACCGGTGGCAAGCCGGGCCAGGCCGACCTGTATCTCGAGGGCTCGGACCAGCACCGCGGCTGGTTCCATTCCTCGCTGCTGGTGTCCTGTGCACTGCACGGCCGCGCGCCGTACGAGGCGCTGCTGACGCACGGCTTCACGGTGGACGCCCAGGGGCGCAAGATGTCGAAGTCGCTCGGCAACACGGTGGTGCCGCAAAAGATTTCCGAAACGCTGGGCGCCGAGATCCTGCGCTTGTGGGCGGGGCTCACCGACTACTCCGGCGAGTTGTCGATCTCGGATGAAATCCTCAAGCGCGTGGTGGAAAGCTACCGGCGCATCCGCAACACGCTGCGCTTCCTGATGGCCAACACGTCCGATTTCGATGCCTCGAAGAACGCCCTGCCGGTCTCAGAGTGGCTGGAGATCGATCAATACGCGCTGGCGCTGACCGCGGAACTGCAGCAACGCGTGCTCGCGCACTACGCAGCGTACGAATTCCAGCCGGCCATGCAGGCGATCCAGCATTTTTGTTCCGAGGACCTGGGCGGGTTCTATCTGGACGTGCTCAAGGACCGCCTCTATACCAGCGCCAGGGATTCGCGCGCGCGGCGTTCCGCGCAGTCGGCCCTGCAGCAGATCCTCACTTCGCTCACGCGCCTGATCGCCCCGGTGCTGTCGTTCACGGCGGAGGAGCTTTGGGCGGTCAATCATCCGGGTGAAGCCACCTCGGTCTTCCTGGAGACATACCACGTGCTGCCGGAGGTGCCGGCGCCCGGTCCGCTCATGGCGCGCTGGAGCCGCATCCGCGAATTGCGCGCCGTGGCGCAAAAGGCCATCGAGGACCAGCGTGCGGCCGGGGAGGTGGGGTCCTCGCTGCAGGCGGAAGTGACGTTGCGCGTCCCTCCGCAGGACAAGGCCCTGCTCGATTCCCTCGGCGAGGACCTCAAGCTGGTGTTGATCACCTCCGCGGCCGTCACCGAGTTGTCCGGCGACGACCAGGTGGCGGTCACGGCGACACCGAGTACGCATGCAAAGTGCGATCGCTGCTGGCACTACCGTGCGGATGTCGGCGCGGATGCCGCGCATCCGGCGATCTGCGGCCGCTGCGTGAGCAACCTGTTCGGCGCCGGCGAGGCACGCTTCCATGCTTAGAAGGATCGGTCCCGCGACACCGGACTGGTGGAAATGGCTCGGATGGAGCGCCATCGTGGTGGTGCTCGACCAGCTCACCAAGCAGGTCATCACGGCCAACTTCCAGTATGGCGAGGTCAAGTACATCACCGGGTGGTTCAACCTGGTGCTTGCCCACAACACCGGCGCCGCGTTTTCCTTCCTGGCCAATGCAGGCGGGTGGCAGCGCGCCTTCTTCATCGTGCTCACCCTCGTCATCACGGGCGTGCTGCTGTGGATGTTGCGCGACCATCGCGGCAACCGCGGCCTCGCGCTGGCGCTTGCGCTGATCATCGGCGGGGCGGTCGGCAACCTGATCGACCGGTCCTTGCACGGCTACGTGGTGGATTTTGTGCAATGGCACGTGGCAGGGTATTACTGGCCGGCGTTCAACGTGGCCGATTCGGCGATCTCCCTGGGCGCGGTCATGCTGGTGTTCGACGCCTTTCGCAAGCCGGCCCCGCAACACGCGCGATAATTCCAGCATCCGGCGCTACTTGCGCAAGCAATAACTCAAGCACTGGCGCGGTGTTTGAGCCATTTTTGGCTGAAACGCCGCGCCAGTCCTAGGTTTTGACATGTCACTAGATGCCAGCGAAGTTCTCCTTGCCAATCCCCGCGGCTTTTGCGCCGGCGTGGATCGCGCCATCGAAATCGTCGAGCGCGCCCTGCAACGCCATGGCGCGCCGATTTACGTCCGCCATGAAATCGTGCACAACAAATTTGTGGTCGAGGATTTGCGCGCCAAGGGGGCGGTGTTCATCGAGGACCTCGCCGAAGTGCCGGCCGGCGCCACGCTGGTGTTCAGCGCGCACGGCGTGTCCCAGGCGGTGCGGCGCGAGGCGGCAGCGCGCGGATTCCATGTTTTCGACGCCACCTGCCCGTTGGTCAAGAAAGTGCATGTCGAAGTCATGAAACGGCGCAACGAGG
>CAZTYC010000248.1:0-4055 GCA_964617435.1 uncultured Burkholderiales bacterium | reverse complement strand
TGCGGCTTCGGGGCGCTGCGATTTAATCACGGCTGCAACATTGATGCCTGAATTCCGGCTGCATGAGCAGGCCGCTCCGCCTACACTTAACGCCATGAGCGATGCGGGGTTTACACCACACACCGATGAATTCTGGGCGGCCGTCCAGCGGCGCGACCTCGGCTACGAGGGATTGTTCTATCTGGCCGTGAAAACCACCGGGATTTTTTGCCGGCCGGGCTGCCCAGCGCGCACTCCGCTGCGGCGCAACGTGGAGTTCTTTCCGGACGCGCAAAGCGCGCTCTACGCCGGCTACCGCGCCTGCCGCCGGTGCAGGCCCCTGGCGCGTTCCATCGCCGCGCAGCCGTTGGCCCTGCGACTGATGGCGTGGATCGATGCCGATCCGGCCCGCAGGATTCGCGAGCAGGATCTGCGCGCGCACGGCATCGACCCTTCCACCGCGCGCCGCCAATTTCAAAAGGCCTTCGGCATGAGCTTCCACGCCTTTCAACGCGCGCGCCGCATGGGCGCCGCCCTGCATCAGGTGCGCGAAGGTGCGCCGGTGATCGAAGCGCAACTGGCGCAGGGTTTCGAATCCGCATCGGGATTTCGCGAGGCCTTCGCCAAAGTGTTCGGTACGCCGCCTTCCAAAGCCGCGGGGATCCGTACGTTGTTTGCGCGCTGGATCGAATCCCCGCTGGGCGCCCTGCTGGCGATTGCGGATGACGAGGGGTTGCACCTGATCGACTGGGTAGACCGCCGTGGCCTGGAGCGCGCCATCGACCGGCTGAAGCGGCGCCTCAAGGCCGTCATCGTGCCGGGCGCGCACGCGGTACTGGACCAGGCCGCGACGGAAATCGACGCCTATTTCGCCGGAGCGCGGCGCCGGTTCACGCTGCCGCTGGCGCCGCAGGGCACGCCCTTCCAGAACGCGGTGTGGGGCGCGCTGCTGGAGATTCCATGCGGCGAAACGCGCACCTATGGCGGCCTTGCTGCGGCGCTCGGGCAGCCCACCGCCGTGCGCGCGGTGGCGCGCGCGAACGGCGACAACTTCCGCGGCATCGTAGTGCCGTGCCATCGCGTGATCGGCGCCGATGGCCATCTCACCGGCTACGGCGGCGGCCTGGCGCGCAAGCGCTGGCTGATCGAGCATGAGCGGAAGATGGCCGCGTGATCGTGCGCTGACGGCGCGAGGCTACCGCCGCGAGGTTCAAAGTGGCACTGCTTTGAAAAGCCAAACTCCAGCACTGGCGCGGTGTTCAGGCGAAAAGTGGCTGGACTGCCGCACCAGTGCTGGGGTTTCGCCTGGGCCCGGCGCGCCTGAATTTCTTTGCTCCTGATCGGCCTTGGCGGGCGCGTTGCCGCGATGGGCGAGAACGAAGGGACAGAATCCGCTGCGCTTCGTTGGCACTTGCTGGAGAATCAGGAAAGGTGCCTTCAACCCCGGCATTTGTTTCCCTTGGGAGGCTCACCATGATTCGCGGATCATGCCTCTGCGGCCAAGTCCGGTTCGAACTGGGCGGCGCGGCGCAGTTCATCAATCATTGCCACTGCGCCATGTGCAGGAAAGTCCACGGCGCCGCCTTCGGCAGCTTCCTGCACGCCGATGCCGCGACCTTTCGCTGGCTTGCGGGCGAGGACGGGGTCCAGCGCTTCGAGTCCTCGCCCGGCAACTTCCGCGCCTTCTGCAAGGTATGCGGCTCCAATATGCCGGTCCTGGAAGGCGAGAACACGCACGTCATCATTCCCGCCGGGGTGATCGACGACGATCCGGGCGTCCGGCCGATCGTCCACATCTTCACGGCGTTCAAGGCGCCGTGGCATGACATCACGGATGCCCTGCCGCAGTTCGCAGAATTTCCGCCGAAGGCATTTTGGGAGGGACACGAATGAGTTCGCAATCTCCTGGATGCCGTCCATGACCCCGCGCGGGATGCTGCTTCGCGGTTGGACGGCGCTGTGCCTGGGCACGGCCGCTACGCTGGCGTTTGCCGCGGATCCTCACTATCCGGGCACATCGTGGGAGCGCATCGCGAAACCGGAAACCGTTGGCTGGGACACTGCCAAGCTGCAAGCGGCGCGCGAGTACTCGAAGACAATCCCGACCGCCGCCGTCATGGTCATCGTGGATGGGCGCGTGCTGGCCGACTGGGGCGACACGGCGGGGAAATACAACGTCCACTCCATTCGCAAGAGTTTCCTCAGCGCGCTCTATGGCATCAGCGTGAGTGAAGGCACGATCCGTTTAGCCGACACCCTGGCCACGTTGGGAATTGACGACAATGCGCCCTCGCTGACGGAGATCGAGAAAACCGCCACGGTGGGCGACCTCCTGAAGGCGCGCTCCGGCATCTATCACCCGGCGCTGTACGAAGCAGCCACCATGGCCGCCGCGCGGCCGGAGCGCGGCAGCCACGCGCCGGGCACGTTCTGGTACTACAACAACTGGGACTTCAACGCGCTGGGCACGATCTACGAAAAGCAGACCAGCGCCGGCATCTATGCCGCGTTCAAGACCCGCATCGCGGACCCCATCGACATGGAAGACTACTGGCTCGGTGACGGCAAGTACGTCACCGGTCGCGATTCGATCCACCGCGCCTACCCGTTCCGTATGACCGCCCGCGACATGGCGCGCTTTGGCCTGTTATACCTCCGCGAGGGCAACTGGCGCGGCAAGCAGATCGTCCCCAAGGACTGGGTAGCGGCCAGCACGACGTCCTATTCAGACGCTCGCGCCAACGGCGGCTACGGCTACATGTGGTGGGTGGCCGCCAACGGCAAGCACCTGCCCGGGGTCCGCCTGCCCGGCGGCGCCTATTCGGCACGCGGCAATGGCGGGCACTACATCCTGGTGGTCCCGCAGTTCGACCTGGTGATCGTGCATCGGGTGAACACGGATCGGCGGGGGAACGTGGTCACGGCGAAGCAGTTTGGGGAGCTGGTGCGGCGGATACTTGAGGCTCGAGAACGAGGATCGAAGGTGCAATAGGCAAGGATGACTGGAAAATGAAGTCTGAACCCGAATCCGCCCGCGTTTGGAGCTTTGATGCAATTCGTAACGAGGCGCCAGCGCGCGCGTCGCTATTGTCAAATTCTCCTACCCCAAGCGAATTGTCGGCTGCAATCGGCAGCAAGCTTGAGTCCGCTCTTTTAAAGGGCAACGCAATGTTTGCGCTTGAGCAAGCACATCGAAACCCAATAGAGGTTCGGGCGGTAGTCCAATTCCGTGTTGGGGCTACCCTTTTTGATCAGTTCTTCAATTCGACAAATGGCTATCGCGCGCAGTATCGACGAAGTTGGCAACTCGGTCTCACCTTCAACAGGTTGACAATCGAAAACCTACGAGCGGTCCTGTCTAAATCGAGCGCCACAAATTGGTCTGGGCGACTGCTTAATGCAGATTTTGACGACATTGGGTCAACCGAAATTCCGCGTATTCAGGTGCTTGAGTCACTTTGCGCAAGACTTTCAAAGATATGGTTCTGTACGCGCCTTGTCACCTACAACAGTGGGGTACGGCCCTTGGCGTCCGGAGTTGGAGGACCTCGACTGAAACTTGACGACGGCACAACTTGGGCCGCGCCAACCAGGGAAGACGTAGATTCTTGGCTAGAAGCTAAGGGGGCATTTCTAACTGAAAGTGGTCTGTGGCAACCAAAGGATCCGAAGCAACGCGCGCTTCAACTCGAGAAGACCGGCGAAGCCTAGATAGTTTTCTTGTTAGCCTGGAACCCTAGAACTGGCGCGCATCTCCGGCCGTTTTCGGCCTGAACGCCGCGCCAATTCCAGAGTTTCAACTCATCCCCCCGTAATACACCCGCGTGTCGTACTCGAACGCGACCCTGCCGTTGACCTGGTGCCGATCGAATAGCGCGCGCGTGGCGGCTTCCAGCGCGGGAAAGCGCTTGTCGTCGCGGCCGGGCATGTAGGAGGACGAGGCGATGCGGCCGAGGAGGCCGTCGAGGTCGAAGCGCTGCACGTTGTCGAAAGTCGCCTCGGCGGGCGCTTCGCCGAAAAAGCTGGCGAACACTTGGGCGTCCTGCACGTTCTTGTGGTTGACCTCGGCGTAGTCC
>CAZTYC010000247.1:0-4076 GCA_964617435.1 uncultured Burkholderiales bacterium | reverse complement strand
GCAACCTGATGCTGGTGATCCTGAACCTGCCGCTGATCGGCATGTGGATCAAGCTGCTGAAGGTGCCGTACCGCCTGCTGTATCCGGCCATCCTGGTGTTCTGCTGCATCGGCGTGTATTCGCTGTCCAACAGCCCGTTCGACGTGGTGATGACCGCCGCGTTCGGCCTTATCGGCTACCTGTTCCTGAAGCTCGAGTGCGAACCCGCGCCGCTGCTGCTGGGCTTCATCCTCGGGCCGATGATGGAAGAGCACCTGCGGCGCGCCATGTTGCTCTCGCGCGGCGACGCCACCCAGTTCTTCACGCGGCCCCTGTCGGCGTCCCTGCTGGCCATTTCGCTGGTGCTGCTGATCATCATCGCGCTGCCGGCCATCCGCAAGAAGCGCGAAGAGGCCTTCGTCGAATAGCACTTGATCGCGGTCTTCCGGAAACGCGGCGCATCCAGATGCGCCGCGTTTTCGTAAAATGCCGGTGTGAACGATCCCGCACCGACCATGAAACCGCTGCCGCCCCGACGCCCGGAACCGCACGAATGCTGCGGCACGGGCTGCATTCCCTGCGTGATGGACCTCTACGAGGAAGAGCTCTGGGAGTACGAGAAGGCGCTCAAGGCCTGGGAGGCCAGCCAGGCCGCCACGGTTTCCCGTTAACCGGCGCGGGGCGGGCGCACCGCCTCACAACTTGAATCCTTCAGTTTGCAGAATTGCCCAGGCGCACCGCACCCGCGCAAGCGCGGTGGGGAGCATGTTGCCTTTCGGTCGTGGATTCGGTTGTCCTGCCGGCGTTAGAGTATGCGTCTGCATGCGCGCCGATGCTGTCCGGACGCGCCTTCACCCACCCGGGAACACCCGATGAACTTCACTTTCCCCTACGCCTCCCAACGCATGCCCGTCATCGCGCGCAACGTGGTGGCCTCTTCGCAACCCCTGGCGGTGCAGGCCGGCATCCGCATGCTGCAGCAGGGCGGCAATGCCGTCGACGCCGCGCTGGCCACCGCCATCGCGCTGACCGTCGTCGAGCCGACCAGCAACGGCATCGGCTCGGACGGCTACTCGATCCTCTGGGACGGCCAGCAACTGCACGGCCTCAACGCCTCCGGCCGCTCGCCCGCCGCATGGACGCCGGCGTATTTCGACAAGAAGTACGCCGGCCTCGCCAACATTCCCGAGCGTGGCTGGGACAGTGTGACGGTTCCCGGGGCCGTCTCGCAGTGGGTCGCGCTGTCCGAGAAGTTCGGCAAGCTTCCCTTCGAGCAACTCTTTGCGCCGGCGATCGCCTACGCGCGCGATGGCCACCACGTGTCGCCCATCACCGCAGAAAGTTGGGCACGCCAAACTGAAAACCTGCGCGGGCAGCCCGATTTCATGCGCGATTTCGCCAAACTGGGCCGGGCACCCCACGCCGGCGAAAAGTGGACCTTCGAAGCCCAGGCCGCCACGCTGGAGGAGATTGCCGCCACGCGCGGCGAATCCTTCTACCGCGGCGCGCTGGCGGGAAAAATTGCCGCGCATGCCGCCGCCACCGGCGGCGCGATGACCGAGGCCGACCTCGCCGCGCACCAGGCCGAGTGGGTTGGCACCATCCACACCGGTTACCGCGATGTGCGGCTGCACGAGATTCCGCCCAACGGACAAGGCCTGGCCGCGCTCATTGCGCTGGGCATCCTGCGCCATTTCGACCTTTCCTCGCATCCGGTCGACTCGGCGGACAGCGTGCACCTCCAGCTGGAGGCCATGAAGCTCGCGTTTGCCGATGTGTTCCGCTACCTGGCGGACCTGAAATTCATGCAGATGCCCGTGGCGGCGCTGCTGGAAGACGACTACCTCGCCGCGCGCGCGAAGCTCATCGACCTGCAGCGCGCCGGCGCGCCGGCCCCCGGGATTCCGCGCCACGGCGGCACGGTGTATCTCACGGCCGCGGACGAGCGCGGCATGATGGTGAGCTTCATCCAGTCCAATTTCATGGGCTTCGGTTCCGGCGTGGTGGTGCCCGGGACCGGCATTTCCATGCAGAACCGCGGCCACTGCTTCAACCGGACGCGCGGCCACCCGAACGAGGTGGCGCCGATGAAGCGGCCGTTCCAGACCATCATCCCGGCATTCCTCACGGATGCGGCGGGCAAGCCGCTCATGAGCTTCGGCGTCATGGGCGGGCACATGCAACCGCAGGGCCACGTGCAGATGGTCACGCGCATGCTCGATTACGGCCAGAACCCGCAGGCGGCGAGCGACGCGCCGCGCTGGGTGGTCAATCCGGACGGGTCGGTGGGGCTGGAGGAGGCGCTGGCGCGCCGGGTGGGGGAGGAACTGGTTCGCCGCGGCCATCGCATCGCCGCTGCGGAGGCCATCAACTTTGCCTTTGGCGGCGCGCAACTGATCTGGCGCCAGGCGGATGGCAGTTACGTCGCGGGGAGCGACCACCGCAAGGATGGCGGGGCGGCCGGTTTCTGAGCGGCCGGCTTGAGAAACTCCTTATTTGGCGCGCGGTTTGGGGCGTTTTCGGCCGGAACGCCGCGCCAGTGCTGGGGTTCGTTACTTGGCGCGAATGAGTTCGATCGCGGCCGCCACCGGCGCTTCGTATGCATTGCCGCAGGTGCCGTCCTTGCGCATGCCCAGGCTCGAATCCGGCGACAGGCGCAGGACATAGCGGTCATTCACCGCCTTGCTGGTGGCCGCAGCGGTGTAGGTGGCGAAGCGCACGCGCTTGCCGGCGGCCAGGCCGTCGTTGCCGCCGGTGCTGCCCAAGTCGGTGGTCGGCACTGGCATGACGATGGCCCAGGGAAACGGCACCTTGGAGTTGGGATCGTCGAGCTTGGGGTTGTGGTCGATGGCGCGCAACTCAAAGTGGCCGGAGGTGGCGATATTCTCCGGCGCGAACTTGATGGTGCTGCCGCAGTAGGCTTCCAGCGATGTCGAGATGCAGAGCGAAAACTTGAAGGGTTCGTTGCCCTTGAACATCACCGGACCCGGCGTGGCGCAATCGGCGCCGGGCATCAGTTCGGCGGTCACATCCAGCCTGGCGGCGGCGGGCGCGGATTGCTGAGGGACCGCGGGCGCAGCGACCTTCGGCCCGTCCGCGGCACAGGCGGACAACAGGGAAACGATGAGACAGGGGGCTGCGCGTTGCATGGACGCCTCGATGGACAATTGGCCTGCGTGGACGGCCGGATCAGGCTGAGATCTTTCCGCCCACGGCGCTGCCGGGACTGCCATCCGCGCCGGCCAGGAAACTCATGATGCGCCGCGCGATCTGCGGCAGCGGCACCACGGCCTGCGCGGCGCCGATATCGATCGCTTCCTTCGGCATGCCAAAGACGATGGAGGTCGCCTCGTCCTGGGCGATCGTGAACGCGCCCTTCTGGCGCATGGTCAGCATGCCCTGCGCGCCATCCTTGCCCATGCCGGTGAGGATCACGCCGACCGCGTCGGCCGCCGCGTTCTCCGCCGCGGACTGGAACAGCACGTCCACCGACGGCCGGTGCAGGTTCACCGGGGCGTCCTGGGTGAGCTTGACGCCGTAGCCGCGCGCGCCGTAGCGCACCAGCCGCAGGTGGTAGCCGCCGGGCGCCACGTAGGCGTTGCCCGGCAACGCCGGTTCCTCGTCCTCGGCCTCCTTCACGCTGATCTTGCACAGCCCGTCGAGGCGCTTGGCGAACAGCTTGGTGAACGTGCCGGGCATGTGCTGCGCGATCAGGATCGGCGGGCAATCCTCCGGCATGGCGGCCAGGATGTCCTTGAGCGCCTCCGCACCCCCGGTGGAGGCGCCGATCACGATCACCTTGCTTTGCGTGACCGCGCTGTTGGACAGGTTGGGCAGCACTTCATCGGCATCCACCGCGCGGTTGATGTCGAGCGGCTCGATCTTGTCGCGCGCGGCGTAGGCGGCGCGAATCTTTTCCACGATCAGCTGCGGATAGTCGTCGTCGCCCCCGCCGCCGGCGCCGCCGGCGACCGGCTTGCCGACGAAGTCCACCGCGCCCATGGCCAGTGCGCGGAAGGCGATGTCCGAGCCTTCCTGGGTATGCGAGGAGAGCATCACCACCGGCATCGGCCGCACGCGCATCAGGCGTTTGAGGA
>CAZTYC010000246.1:0-4087 GCA_964617435.1 uncultured Burkholderiales bacterium | reverse complement strand
TCACGGCCTCGCTGGGCGTGGCGTGGATGATCATCACCAACAAGATGCTGCTGCCCATCCTGCTCTCGCACCTGTCGATGTCCAAGGAGGCGCTGGGCAAGGAAGTGCAGCAGGAGAGCCGGGTCGACGCGTTGTGGAACACGGCGTCGAAGTGCGTGGAACGGTCGCGCGCGACGCTCATCATCGGCATCGCCGCACTGCTGCTGGGCGTGGGCCTCTGGAAGGCGCACGAACTGCGCGTGGGCGACTACGGACAGGGCGTGCCGGAACTGCGGCAGGACTCGCGCTACAACCAGGACAACGCCACCATCGTGAGCAAGTTCGCCATCGGTGTGAACACGCTGGGCGTGGTCGCACAGACCAAGGGCGTGCAGGGCGCCTGCACCAACTACGACGTGATGACCACCATCGAGAAGTTCGATTGGTACATGCAGAACGTCGAGGGTACGCAGTCGGTGATTTCGCTTCCCGGCATGGCGCGCACGGTGAACTCCGGCTACAACGAGGGCAACCTCAAATGGCGCCAACTGCCGCGCGACGCGCAAGTGCTGGCGCAGAGCGTCACGCCCATCAACACCGATACCGGCCTGTTAAATCCCGATTGTTCCGCCATGCAGGTGCTGGTGAACACCACGGACCAGCAGGGCGACACGCTGCGCCGCCTGGTCACTGAAGTGAAGAACTTCTCCAAGGATTTCAACAGCGACAAGGTGGAATTCAAGCTCGCCACCGGCAACATGGGCGTGGCCGCCGCCACCAATGAAGCCGTGGACAAGGCGCGCTGGGAAATGAACTACGCCATCTTCGGTGCCCTGTTCGTGATGTGCATGGTCACGTTCCGGAGCATCCGCGCCACGCTGTGCATCCTGATTCCGCTGGCACTCGTCTCCGTGCTCTGCGAGGCCCTGATGCCGATGCTCGGCATCGGCCTCAAAGTCTCCACACTGCCCGTGATTGCGCTCGGCGTCGGCGTGGGGGTGGACTACGGCATCTACCTCTTCGACCGCATCGAAGTGCACCTCGAGGAAGGCAAGACGCTCGCCGCATCCTTCTTCGATGCCCTGCGCGAGCGCGGCACCGCCATGATCTTCACCGCAGTGACCATGACGCTGGGCGTGGCGACTTGGGCCATGTCCGCGCTCAAGTTCCAGGCGGATATGGGCATCCTGCTGGCGTTCATGTTCTTCCTGAACATGCTGGGCGCCATCTTCCTGCTGCCCGCCATGGCGGCGTTCCTGCTCAAGCCGCACGCCAAGTCGGCAGCATGAACGTGTAGATCTGGCGCGCCATGAGCGTGGCCCCGGGCCATGCTGACGGCGCGTCGGTCCTTTGGTTTTGTATTTGCCATGTCAATTGATGCGGCTGTCCGTAAAGTGACGGCAGCTTGGCGCATTTGCGTGCCTTTTTATCCACCAGCATCACGATCGTTTTGAAACTGCCGGTTTTCTCGAATCTGTTGATGGGGTGTGATGAGGCAGCGCCGAAACCAACAGGTTGATTTCATTGGCACATTTTCAATTCAGCTACGGGGTGTTATGCTTCGGTAAGAATAGTTATTAGTTCAACGTGACTACTAAATTGCGTTGGGCGCCTCCATCAATAGTCTTTTAGCGAAACATATTCAAAATGGAACAAAAACCACCGATCACCATTTCCTCGCTTGATGCGGTGAGACTCGAAAAGATGCTCGATTCAATCGGCAGCAAGCAGATTCCAAACATGGAAGATCTGCGAGCCGAACTGGACAGGGCCAATATTGTGGACCCCGGGGAAATGCCGCATGACGTCGTCACAATGAACTCAACGGTGGTCTTCCGGATGGAGGCATCTAGCACCGAGTTTTCTCTGACGCTCGTCTATCCTGGCGACATTGGCGAAGGCACGGGGAAAATATCGGTTCTCGCCCCTGTGGGTAGTGCGCTTCTTGGGTTACGCGAAGGCGACGAAATATCGTGGCCCAAGCCGGGCGGTGGATTGCTCAAAGTGCGCATCCTGAAGGTTGTGTATCAACCTGAGCGCACCGGTGACTTTCGGCGGTAGCTGGCGCTTGGAGCATCCGCGTCGTCGTCCAACAAGTCGTGCCAGCGTACGCGCGTGAGCGCGCTGCTGCACTCCAACGCAAGTTGATGCGGTTAACATCGTATTTCGTCGATTGTCAGAGGAGAGGCAAATGGCTTATGTCGATGGTTTTGTGCTGCCGGTTCCGCAAAAGAATCTGGCGGCCTACAAGAAGATCTCCCGCCTGTGCGGCAAGGTGTGGAAGGACCACGGCGCGATCCAGTATGTGGAGTGCGTGGCGGATGACGTGAAGCCGGGCAAGCTGACGTCCTTCCCGCAGGCGGTCAAGCTGAAGGCCGGCGAAGTGGTGATTTTTTCCTGGGCGACGTTTCCCAACAAGAAAGTCCGCGACCGCGCCAACAAGAAGATCATGGCCGATCCGCGCCTGGCGGCCATCATGGACCCGAAGAAGCTGCCGTTCGACGGCAAGCGCATGTTCTGGGGTGGGTTCAAGCCGTTCGTCGAGTTGTAGGCCGAAGACGGGATAGCCCCGCGGTGCTTGCGGTTCGAGGGGGCCGGGCGCCGGCGAAACGCAACCCGCAGCCTGCGTGAAGGAACATTCCCTTTGTCTGTGAATCAATCGAAACGCTCAACCGGCGCCGTCGCGTGAACTCCACCATTTCCCGCGCAGTGGTTGTGGCCATTGCGCTCATTGCACTGGTGGCCGGCTACCGCGCCTGCAGCGCGCAGAAAGCGCTGCCCAACCCGTTCGAAAAGACCTCGCGCGCGTACGAGCCGTTTGCCGCGCTGGTGAAGCGGCTCTCCAGCGACCAGGCCCTGGTCTCGAAGGCCAACGCACGCATTCGCGCGGGAGCGGACCCGAAGGCGCTTGGTTTCGAGATCGCAGACAGCGGCATCCGGCGCCTGGATGACGCGGCGCTGGTTCAGCGCATGGAATTTGCGCTCAAGCTGGTCGAGCACATGGATGTGGCGACGTGCGCGGCGCTGGTGCGGCCGGACGCCGAGCGCAACCGGCAGCTCCAGCCCAAGATCCTCAAGGCGATCGAACAAATGTCCCCGGCGGACATCGAGCGCTACTTTGCGCTGGTGGAGCGCGCCATCGCCGCGGAGCTCAACGGCGTGCCCATGCCATCCACGTCGCAGGTTCAGGCGGCGGCGTCCATCCGCAGGCTGGCGGAACGCTTTTCGGATGCGGAGCGCGGCGTGCTCATGCGCGTGGTCAATTTCCCGTCCATGACCACCAACGACACGTCCTGCTGGATGGTGAAAACCGTGTTCGGTGAAATCATGTCCATGCCCATGCGGGACCAGCAAGTGCTGGCGCGGGTGTTTTCGGAGCCGCCAAAGTAGGCCGACTTGCCGCGCGCAGCCCGCCGGTTGTTATCCGCCGGTCAAGCGCTGTGCATGAAACCGCAGGTGATCCTCGATGACGCTCGCCACAAAGTAATACCCGTGGTCGTAGCCGGCATGGCGGCGCAGGGTCAGGGGCTGCCGCGCCGCCAGGCAGGCGGCTTCAAGCCGCTCGGGCCGCAGTTGTTCGGTGAGGAATTTATCGCCCAAGCCCTGGTCGACGAGGACGCCTTCCGGATACGGGCAGGTCATGTTCGCCAGCAAGGCACACGCATCGTGCGCGCGCCAGGCCGCGCGGTCGGGGCCGAGGTAACCGCCGAACGCCTTCTCCCCCCATGGACACTCGCTGGGAGCCGCGATGGGCGCGATCGCTGAAACACTCTTGAACTTGGACCGATGCTTCAGCGCCAGCGTGAGCGCGCCGTGCCCGCCCATCGAGTGGCCGGTGATGCCGAGGCGCGAGGATTCCAGGCCGAAGCGCTCCACCAGGAGCGGCAGCAGTTCTGTGAGGATCCAGGATTCCATGCGGAAATGCTTGCTCCACGGCGCGGCGGTCGCATCGAGATAGAAGCCGGCGCCCTCGCCGAAATCCCAGTCGCGTGTCGCGCCTTCGATACCGGTGTCGCGCGGGCTGGTGTCGGGCGCGATGAGCATCAGGCCCAGCTCGGCGGCGACTCGCTGCGCGCCCGCCTTGATGGGAAACGTTTCCTCGGTGCAG
>CAZTYC010000245.1:0-4138 GCA_964617435.1 uncultured Burkholderiales bacterium | reverse complement strand
GTACTACGCGCTCGAGGGCCTCAGCGACCTGGTCGGCACGCTGCGCAAAGTGAAGGCGAACCTGAACCCGGACATCGAAATCGAAGCCTTGGTGCGCACCATGTACGACCCGCGCTCCTCGCTCACCACGCAGGTGTCCGAAGAGATCAAGAGCCATTTCGGCGCCAAGGTGTTCGATACCGTCATCCCGCGCAACATCCGCATCGCCGAGGCGCCCTCCTTCGGCAAGCCGGTGATCCTGCACGATCCGGCAAGCAAGGGCGCCCAGGCGCATTTCGCCTTCGCGCGTGAATTGCTCACGCGCCAGGGCATCCCGTTCAAGGAGGCCGCATGATCAAGCCCAAGGGACTCGGGCGCGGACTCGACGCGCTGCTGTCCGGCGGCAAGCCGGATACCGCCCGGAGCGAGGGCCAGCTGCGCGAGGTGCTGGTCGGGGACCTTTCGCCCGGAAAGTACCAGCCGCGCACGCGGATGAACCAGGCGGCGCTGGAGGAACTTGCGCAATCGATCAAGGATCGCGGCGTGGTGCAGCCGATCCTGGTGCGCGAAACCAGGCCGGGCAAGTTTGAAATCGTCGCGGGCGAGCGGCGCTGGCGTGCCGCGCAACTCGCCGGCCTGGTCACGGTGCCTGCGCTGGTCAAGCAGATCCCGGACGAACACGCGCTGGGCATCGGCCTGATCGAAAACATCCAGCGCGAGGACTTGAACGCCATCGAAGAGGCCGCCGGCATCAAGCGCCTGATCGACGAGTTCAAGCTGACCCACGACGCAGCAGCGCGCGCCGTGGGGCGCTCGCGCGTAGCGGTGACCAACTTGTTGCGGCTGCTGGAGTTGTCCAAGGCCGTCCAGGACATGGTGATGGATGGCAAGATCGACATGGGGCATGCGCGCGCCCTGCTTGCGCTGGCCAAGTCGCGCCAGGTGGAACTGGCCCACCAGATCGTCGCGAAGAACCTTTCCGTGCGCGAGGCCGAACGCCTGGTGAAGCACGAACTCTCGCCGCCCAAGACCACCAAGGCCGCCTCCGGCACCCCGGCCCCTGCGCAGGATGTGCGCGTGCTCGAAAACGACCTCGCCGACAAACTTGGAACCCGCGTCGTGGTGCGCGCCAACAAGAAGGGCCAGGGCAAGCTGGTGATCGAGTTCATGAGCCTCGACCACTTGGACGGCATTCTCGAGCGGGCGAAACTGAAAAGTTGAACACCAGCACTGGCGCGGCTTCCAAGGCAAAAAAGGCCTGAAAGCCGCGCCAGTGCTCGAGTTACGACACCAAGTTCACCAGCCGGTGCGAAAGCACCCGCCCCCACCACAACATTTCAAAGCACTTTGTATTCAAGCGGTTAGCACCTTCAAATCCATGCTGCATTGCCGCAAATTGGTTTGACGAGGGGCGCTGCCGCCTTTTATAATCGTCAGGCTTTGCGCCCTGTGTCCAAAGCGTAGGGTGGCACCGGAGAAATCACGCATGTTGGCCGACAGCCTCGGCACCACCTACCGCAAAGTGCTTGGCGTGCAGTGTGTGCTGGTATTGATGCTCGCGGCGATGGGCATGCTGCAAGGATTCAATGTCGCCGGATCCCTTTTGGCCGGCGGCATCGCGGTACTCGCAGGAAACCTCGTCTATTTTGCCGTGGCGCGCGAAAAGAGCGTCAGCGCAAAGCCGGCGGGCCGGGTGCTCGGGAGGCACCTCTTCGCGGAAGTGGCGAAGTTGCTCACCATCGCGGTGAGCCTGGTGTTGTTGCTGGCAAGCGGTTGGTTGGTCCCGCTGTGGGTTTTGGCGGGGATGGGAGCAGCCCTCACCGGGCATTGGTTGGCACTGTTGATCATCAAATAAGAAATCATGGCGTCCGGATATTCTTCCCCCTCGGAATACATTTCCCACCATTTGACCAACCTGAAGGTCTCGGTGGGCGAAGGCGGTTTCTGGACCGTCAACATGGACACCATCGTCATGTCCTGGATTCTCGGCCTCGTCGGGCTGGGCATGTTCTGGCTGGTGGCGCGCAAGGCGACCTCGGGGGTGCCGGGGCGCATGCAGAGTTTCATCGAGATGATGGTCGAGTTCGTCGACAATACCGTCAAGGACGTGTTCCCCGGCGACCGCAAGTTCCTCGCCCCGCTGGCCCTCACGATCTTCGTGTGGGTGTTCATGTTCAATTTCATGGACCTGTTGCCGATCGATTGGGTCGCGACGATCTCCGGCGCGCTGGGCCTGCACAACTGGAAGGCGGTGCCGTCCACGGATTTGTCGGCCACCTTCGCGATGTCCTTCACGGTGTTCTTCCTCACCATCTTCTTCAGCTTCAAGGCCAAGGGTGCCGGCGGGTTCATCCACGAACTGTTCACCGCGCCGTTTGGCGCGCATCCGGCGCTGTGGATTCCCAACCTGCTGCTGAACATCATCGAGCTGCTGGCCAAGCCCATCTCGCTGGGCATGCGGCTGTTCGGCAACATGTACGCGGGCGAGCTGGTGTTCATGCTGCTGGGGTTGATGGGCATGATCGCAAGCTTCTCTATCGGCGGCATGGTGGCGGGCGTCGCCGCCGGCGTGCTGACCTGGGCATGGGCGGTGTTCCACATCCTGATCATCATTTTGCAGGCCTTCATTTTCATGGTGCTCTCGGCGGTGTACATCGCCATGGCGCACGAGCATCACTGATCCACGGTTTTTGATTTCAACTTAGTCGCTTCGTAAACGAAAGGAAGAAAAATGGCACAGTTCATCGCCCTCGTTCAAGGTTACATGGCCTTCGGTATCGGCCTCATCATCGGTCTGGGCGCGCTGGGCGCCTGTATCGGCATCGGCATCATGGGTTCCAAGTTCCTGGAATCGGCCGCCCGCCAGCCCGAGTTGATCCCGCAGCTGCAGAAGTTCATGTTCCTGCTCGCCGGCCTGATCGACGCGGCGTTCCTGATCGGTGTCGGTATCGCCATGTTCTTCGGCTTTGCCAACCCGCTGCTCTCCGCCATCAAGTAATTCCGGTCAAACAAGAACGAAAGGTCCGTCGCCATGAATCTCAATGCGACGCTATTGGTTCAAGCGATCTCGTTTGCGTTCCTGATCTGGTTCTGCGTCAAGTTCATCTGGCCGCCGCTCACCAACGCGATCGAAGAGCGCAACAAGAAGATCGCCGATGGTCTGGCCGAAGCCGAAAAGGGCAAGATGGCCCTGGCCGACGGCGAGAAGCAGAAGGCCGCATTGCTCAAGGATGCGCGCGATGCCGCCGGCGAGATCAAGTCTGCCAATGAAAAGCAGGCCTTGAAGCTCATCGATGAAGCCAAGGCGCAGGCCAAGTTGGAGGCGGAGCGCATCATCGCCGCCGCGCATGCGCAGATCGCCCAGGAGCAGCAGAAGGCCAAGGAGCAGCTGCGCGAGCACGTTGCGGCCCTGGCCGTGGCCGGAGCCGAGAAGATCCTGAAGAAGGAAATCGACGCCAAGGCGCACGCCGAGATGCTCAACCAACTCAAGGCGCAACTGTAATGGCCGAGCTCACCACGGTCGCGCGGCCCTACGCCGAAGCCGCGTTCCGCGCGGCGGTTGAAGGCAAGGATGTACCGGGCTTCGCGGGCAAGCTCGCCCTGATGGGTGCGGGCGCGGCCACGCGCGAAGCGGCGGCTGTGCTCGGTAACCCCAAGGTGAGCGCCAAGGAAAAGGCCGGGGTGCTGTTCGCGGTGGCGGGCGGCGACGTGCCCGAGGTCCTGAAGAACCTCGTGATGGCGTTGATCGAGAACCAGCGCGCGGCGCTCCTGCCGTTCATCAGCGAGCACTTCGCGCGCCTGCAGCGCGACCACGATGGCGTGGTCAAGGCGGTCATCACCAGCGCATTTCCGCTGTCGGACGCGGACAAGGCGTCGCTGGTGGACGGCTTGGCGAAGAAATACGGCAAGCGCGTGGAAGCGGACGTGAAGGTGGACGCCTCCCTGATCGGCGGCGCGCGCGTGCAGGTCGGCGATGACGTGATCCATGCGTCGGTGCGCGACACGCTCGACAAGATGGCTGTCGCACTCGCGGCCTAGGCAGCGACAAACAACACGGGCAGCGCGGCATCCATGGCGCGCTGCTCCAACGAATCAAACCTCAGCAATTGGAGTTGGCGATGCAAATCAACCCGGCCGAAATCAGCGAACTGATCAAGTC
>CAZTYC010000244.1:0-4141 GCA_964617435.1 uncultured Burkholderiales bacterium | reverse complement strand
TGGGAGCTTCCCACGCGGCCTCGCAACTGGTTCAGCTGCGCCAGGCCGAACTTGTCAGCGCGGTGGATGATGATTGTGTTCGCCGAGGGCACGTCGATGCCGGTCTCGATGATGGTCGAGCACAGCAGGACGTTGCTGCGCTGGTGGTAGAAGTCGCGCATCACATGCTCGAGTTCGCGCTCGGGCAACTGCCCGTGGGCGATGGCGATGCGCGCCTCCGGCAGCAGCTTGGCCAGCCGCTCGTGCTGGTTGATGATGGTCTCGACCTCGTTGTAGAGGAAATACACCTGCCCGCCGCGCTTGAGCTCCCTGAGCACCGCCTCGCGCACCAGGCCGTCCGACTGGCGGTGCACGAAGGTCTTGATCGCCAGCCGGCGCTGCGGCGCGGTGGCGATGACCGAGAAATCGCGCAGGCCCTCGAGCGACATGGCCAGCGTGCGGGGAATGGGCGTCGCAGTGAGGGTCAGCACGTCGACCTCGCTGCGAAGCGCCTTCAGGGCCTCCTTCTGGCGCACGCCAAAGCGGTGCTCCTCGTCGATGATCACCAGCCCGAGGTTCTTGAACGCCACATCCTTCTGAATGAGCTTGTGCGTGCCGATGGCGATGTCGATCGTGCCGTCATTGACGCCCTTCAGCGCGTCCGCCGTTTCCTTGGCGGTGCGAAAGCGCGAGAACTCGGCCACCTTGACCGGCCATTCGGCGAAACGGTCGGCGAAATTCTGGAAATGCTGTTCGGCCAGCAGCGTCGTCGGCACCAGGATCGCCACCTGTCGGCCGGCATTGACCGCGATGAACGCGGCGCGCAGCGCCACCTCCGTCTTGCCAAAGCCCACGTCGCCGCACACCAGCCGGTCCATCGGCTTGCCCGAGGACATGTCCTCCATCACCGCCTTGATTGCCGCGGCCTGGTCGGGCGTTTCCTCGAAGGGAAAACTCGAGGAGAAGGCGTCGAACTCATTCAACTTCACCGGGAACGCAAAGCCCTTCCTCGCCGCGCGCCGGGCGTACAGGTTGAGCAACTCGGCCGCGGTGTCGCGCACCTGTTCGGCCGCCTTGCGCTTGGCCTTCTCCCACTGGCCGCTGCCCAAACGGTGCAGGGGGGCGTCGTCCGGGTTGGCGCCCGTGTAGCGCGAGATATACGAGAGCTGCGCCACCGGCACGAACAGCTTGTCGCCGCCCTCGTAGTGCAGCTCCAGGAACTCCTGCGCCCCTTCGCCCATGTCCATGAGGACCAGGCCCGCATAGCGCGCGATGCCGTGCTGCTCGTGCACCACCGGGTCGCCCACGTTGACCTCGGCAAGATCGCGCAGCATGCCCTCGCCGGTGGGGCGCGACTTGTCGCGGCGGCGCGACTGGCGCACCTCGGTGGCGTAGAGCTCGGCCTCGGTCACGAACGCGAGGTCCTCGTCCGGCAACACGAAGCCGCGTTGCAGCGGGCCCGTGAGGATGGCGCGTGGCAGCGCGGCCAGCCCGGCGTACTGCTCCGCCACCCCGAGGCTGATACCGCGCTCGGCGAACATGGCCTGCATGGTTTCGCGCCGGCCGATGCTCTCCGCGATCACCGCGATGCGGCCGGCGTAGGAGGCGTCGAAGGCCTTGTACTTGGTGAGCGGGTCGGTGGCGCGCCGGTCGACGTCGATGGCGGGCAGCGAGGCGCTGCGTCCGTACACTTTTGCGCGGTCGAGTCTTTCAAACCGCCCTGCGCCGGCGAACAGTTCGTCCACCGGCAGAAAGATGTCCCTGGGCGGAAGGATGGGGTAATCGCGGTCGCCGCGCAGCAGGTCGTAGCGGGACTTGGTATCGGCCCAAAACTGCTCGGCGCGCGCCGCCACGTCTCCATGCAGGAATAGGCGCGTGGCGGCGGGCAGGTAATCGAACACCGTCGCGGTGGAGGAAAAGAACAGCGGCAGGAAATACTCGACGCCGGCGGGCGCGAGCCCGGCGGAGATGTCCTTGTACAGGCGCGACTTCGAGGGATCGCCTTCGAAGCGCTCGCGGAAGGCTTCACGGAACGCCAGTTGCCCCTCCTTGTCCAGCGGGAATTCGCGCGCGGGAAGCAGGCGGATTTCCTTGACCGGATAGATGCTGCGCTGGGTGTCGACGTCGAAGGTCTTGATCGATTCGATCTCGTCGCCGAGCAGGTCCATGCGGTAGGGCACCGCCGACCCGGTGGGAAACAGGTCCACCAAGCCGCCGCGCAGCGCAAACTCGCCCGGCGCCATCACCTGGGTGGCATGGGTGTAGCCGGCCAGCGCCAGGTCCTCGCGCAGCCGTTCGACATTCAGGCGCCTGCCGGCCTGGATGAAGAACGCGCGGCCGGCGATGTATTCCCTTGGACAAAGCCTCGCCATCGCCGTGGTGACGGGTGCGATGCCCACGTCGAAGGACGCCTGCAGAAACTGGTACAGCGTGGCGATGCGCTCGGATGTGAGATCCGGATGCGGGGAGAGCCGGTCGTAGGCCAGTGTTTCCCAATCCGGGAGGCGGTGCACGCGCGCGGCGGGCGCGAACCACGCGATTTCCTCGGCCAGGCGCTCGGCGTCCTGCGCGCTTTCGGCCAGGATGAACAGCGGCGCGGCACCAATTGCACGCGCCAGAAAACAGGAATCCGCGGAACCGACGGGCAGCATGATCGGTCAGTCCGCCCCGCGAATCGCGTCCGGGCGGGCCGCGAACGGTGCAAGGAGCGCCAGCGCGGCATCGATGTCGCGCGGCCGGCCGGCCGGGTCCTTGGCCAGCAGCGCATCGACGACCGGCTGCAGTCCGCGCGCGCGCTGCGGCAGCAGCGGGACTTCGTCGTGCAGGTGCTTGAAGATGACCTGCACCGGGCTGTCGCCCAGGAACGGCCGTTCCCCGGCGAGCAGTTCATACAGGATCACGCCGAGGGCATAGAGGTCGGACCGCCCGTCGACGGGCTGGCTCCTGGCCTGCTCGGGGCTCAGGTAGTCGGGCGTGGCGAGAAACTCGCCGGGCGCCACGTGTTGCGGCAGGTCGCCAAACTGCGCGGAAATGTTGAAGTCGATCAGCACGACGCTGCCGTCGGCGCGGAAGAAGATGTTCTCCGGCTTCAGATCGAGGTGCGCGATCTTCCCGGCGTGCAATTCGGCCAGTGCGGCGAGGATGCGCTGCAGGATCCGCACGGCCTCCAGCGGCTCGATGGGAGAGGAGAGCCGCGCGCGCAGGTCGGTCTCGCCGAGGTACTCGATGACCACGTAGGGCCAGGACCCCGCAAGGCCTGCGTCGAGGTAGCGCACGATGCCGCCGCCGACGCGGGACGACAGGAAGGCGTAGCGCGTGCAGAACTTCCGGGCAAGCGCGGGCTCATGGTACGGCGTGTCGGTGCCGATCTTGACGACCACGCGCGCGCCATCGGACATGTGCTCGGCGAGAAATACGCGGGCCAGCGTGTGGTTGGCGGGAGGCGCCACCGGCCTGAAGCGCTCGATCGCGACGCGAATGCGCTCCCCGTCGGCTTGAAACTCGAAGGCACCGAACTCTGAGCGTTCATGCGTGGTGCGGAACGCACGCGGCACCGTATGGGTCTGGGCCGGTGCGAATCCGGCCAGGGCGTCGATCAGCGTCTCGCGCGAGAGTGCATCGCGATGGAACACGGCGCCAGCGCCGGCGGACAGCAGTTTCGGCGTTTGCTCGATGAGTTCGTCGCTCACCAGCATGATGACCGGCGGCAGGTCGCCCCGCGTGCTGCCCGCGCCCAGCCGCTGCAGGGCCGATTGCGCCTCGTTGAGCGTGCCCAATCCGGCGACGACGATGGCATCGCATTGCTCGCGCAGCGTGACGCCGAGGCCGAGCAGTGTTTGGGAAAACGGATCGACCTCATCGATCGCGGCGAAGGGCCACGCTGTCCGGATGAAGGTGGCGAGAATGGCGCGGTAGCCGGCTTCCCCCGCCACCACTGCGAAGTGCGGGGTGGCAGGCAACCCGGCTGCAAACCCGCCGGTGGGCACGGACGCCGCGCGAACGCCGGACATGCGCGCGGCAACGCCCTAGGCGACGACGACCGGAATCTTGCCGATCTTCGCCTGCCAGGCCTTCGGGCCGGACTTGTGCACCGAATCGCCCGCGCTGTCCACGGCCACCGTCACCGGCATGTCCTTGACGTCGAATTCGTAGATCGCCTCCA
>CAZTYC010000243.1:0-4148 GCA_964617435.1 uncultured Burkholderiales bacterium | reverse complement strand
GCATCGAGACCGGCACCTACCTTGCCGCGGTGGCCGCCACCGGCGGCAACGTCACGCTCACCCATGCGCGCGCCGACACGCTTGACGCGGTGCTCGACAAGCTCGCCGAGGCCGGCGCCACCATCACGCGCGGCGAGCGCACCATCGGCATCGCCATGAACGCGCGGCCGCGGGCGGTCAATCTCAAGACCGCGCCCTACCCCGCTTTTCCCACCGACATGCAGGCGCAGTTCATCGCGCTCAATGCCATCGCCGCCGGCACGGGCATCGTCACCGAAACCATCTTCGAAAACCGCTTCATGCACGTGCAGGAAATGCTCCGCCTCGGCGCGAAGATCGACGTCGAGGGCAACACGGCCATCGTGCACGGGGTGGAGCGGCTCACCGGCGCGACGGTCATGGCCACGGACCTGCGGGCCTCCGCCTGCCTGGTGATTGCGGGCCTGGTGGCGGCCGGCGAGACCGTCGTCGACCGCATTTATCACCTCGACCGCGGCTACGAGAAAATCGAGCAGAAACTCACCGGCATCGGCGCGAGGATCGAGCGCATCGCATGATCACGCTGGCGCTCTCGAAGGGCAGGATCTACGAGGAGACGCTGCCGCTGCTCGCGCAGGCCGGCATCGTGCCCGCCGAGGATCCCGAACGCTCGCGCAAGCTCATCCTTGCCACCAACGTGGCCGACGTGCGCATCGTCATCGTGCGCGCCACCGACACGCCGACCTACGTCAGCCACGGCGCGGCCGACCTGGGCGTGGCGGGCAAGGACGTGCTGCTCGAGCACTCCGGCGCGGGCCTTTACCAGCCGCTGGACCTGAAGATCGGCAAGTGCCGCATGATGGTGGCCACGCGCGCGGATTTCGACTATGCCGCGGCGGTGACGCGCGGCGCGCGCCTGAACGTGGCGACCAAATATGTCGACACCGCGCGCGAGCATTTCGCCGCCAAGGGCATGCACGTGAACCTGATCAAGCTCTACGGCTCGATGGAACTGGCGCCGCTGACCGGACTGGCCGATGCAATCGTCGACCTGGTATCCACCGGCAGCACGCTCAAGGCCAACCAGCTGGTCGCGGTCGAGGAAATCATGCCGATCACCTCGCGGCTGATCGTCAACCGCGCGGCGCTCAAGGTCAAGCGCGAACGCCTGCAGGCATTGATCCAGGCGTTCGAACAGGCGGCCGCATGAAACGCAGAACCACGGAAGCCAAACGCAAGCACTGGCAAGGCGCTCGGGCAATTTTTGGCCCGGAAGCCGCGTCGGTGCTGGAGTTTGGCCTCTTGATGCCATGAAGATCCGCCGTCTGGACTCGCGCGAGGCCGGGTTCCGGCAGGACCTGGCGGCGTTGCTCGCCTTCGAAAACTCGCAGGACGCGTCCATCGACGAGGCGGTTCGGGACATCATCGAGCGCGTGCAGCGCGAAGGCGATGCCGCGCTAATCGAATTCACCGCGCGATTCGACCGCTGGACGCCGCCGCCGCTCGAGATCGCGCACACCGAACTGCAGGCCGCGCTCGCGGGCCTCGAGCCGGCCGTGCGCGACGCGCTCGGCGCGGCCCACCAGCGCATCCGCGCCTACCACGAGCATCAGCGCCAGCCCTCGTGGCAGTTCACCGAAGCCGATGGCACCGTCCTCGGGCAGCAGGTCACGCCGCTCGACCGGGTCGGCATCTATGTGCCGGGCGGCAAGGCCGCCTATCCGTCCTCGGTGCTGATGAACGCCGTGGCGGCGAAGGTGGCGGGCGTGGGCGAGATCGTGATGGTGACGCCGACGCCGGAGGGGGTGCGCAATCGCGCCGTGCTCGCCGCCGCCGCGCTCGCCGGCGTGGACCGCGTGTTCACCATCGGCGGCGCGCAGGCCGTGGCGGCGCTGGCCTACGGTACGCAGAGCGTGCCGGCGGTCGACAAGATCGTCGGCCCGGGCAATGCCTACGTGGCGGCCGCCAAGCGCCGGGTGTTCGGCAGGGTCGGCATCGACATGGTGGCGGGTCCGTCGGAAATCCTGGTCGTTGCGGATGGTCACGCCGACCCCGCGTGGCTGGCCATGGACCTGCTTTCGCAGGCCGAGCACGACGAGGTCGCGCAGGCCCTGCTGGTCTCGCCGGACGCCGGATTGCTGGACCGTGTGGCCGAAGCGCTCGGGCGACAGCTCGCCACGCTGCCGCGCCGCGCCATCGCCGGCGCGTCGCTGGAGGGCCGTGGCGCGCTGATCCAGGTGCGCGACCTCGACGAGGCCATCGACGTGGCCAACACCGTCGCGCCGGAGCATCTCGAACTGAACCTCGCCGATGCCGCCGCCTGGGTGCCGAAAGTGCGGCATGCGGGCGCGATCTTCGTCGGCCGGTATTCCTCCGAATCGCTCGGGGACTATTGCGCGGGCCCGAACCACGTGCTCCCCACGGCGCGCACCGCGCGCTTTTCCTCGCCGCTGGGCGTGTACGACTTCCAGAAGCGCTCTTCGGTCATCCAGGTGTCCGAAGCGGCTGCGCAAACGCTGGGGCGCACCGCGGCCACGCTGGCGCGCACCGAAGGGCTGGAAGCGCACGCGCGCTCGGCGGAACTGCGGTTCAAGGCGCCATGAGCCGCGAATTGGTGCGCGAGGAGATTCGCGCGCTGCAGGCCTATCCCGTGCCGGACGCGGCGGGCTTCATCAAGCTCGACGCCATGGAAAATCCGTTTGCCTTTCCGGCCGGGTTGCGCGAGGGCCTCGCCGCAGCGCTGGCGGAGGCGGCGCTCAACCGCTATCCGAGCGCGGATGCCGCGACGCTCAAATCCGCGCTGCGGCGCGCCATGCGCATTCCGGACGAACTCGACCTCCTGCTCGGCAACGGCTCGGACGAAATCATCCAGATGCTCGCGCTGGCGGTGGCGCGCCCCGGCGCCACCATCCTGTCCGTTGAACCCGCGTTCGTGATGTTCCGGATGATTGCAACGTTCGCGGGCATGGGCTATGCCGGGGTGCCGCTCAACGCCGATTTCTCGCTGGACCGCGAGGCCTGGCTGGCGGCGATCCACCGGCTGCGACCGGCGCTGGTGTTCCTCGCCTCGCCGAACAACCCGACCGGCAATACGTTTTCAAACGTCGAGATCGAGGCCACGATCGCCGCCGCGCGCGAGGTGGGCGCGCTGGTCGTCATCGACGAAGCCTACTTTGCGTTCGCGGACACCCCGTTCCTGCCGGAAATCGGCAAGCACGACAACGCCGTCCTGATGCGCACCGTTTCCAAGCTGGGGCTGGCCGGCTTGCGGCTGGGATTGCTGGTCGGCAAGCGCAAGTGGGTGGCGGAATTCGACAAGGTGCGCCTGCCCTACAACATCAACGCGCTCACGCAGGCCGCCGCCACCTTTGCATTGGCGCACCAGGACGCGCTGCTTGCACAGGCGCGCCGGCTGGTGGGTGAGCGCGCGCGCGTGGCCGCCGCGCTGGCGGCCCTGCCCGGCGTGACGGTGTTTCCCTCGCAGGCCAATTTCCTGCTTGTGCGCGTGCCCGATGCCGCCGCCACGTTCGACCACCTGCTTGCCGCTAGAATCCTCGTCAAGAACACCGCGAAATCGCATCCGCTGCTCGCCAACACCCTGCGCCTGACAATCGGCACGCCCGAAGAA
Source organism: uncultured Burkholderiales bacterium (assembly GCA_964617435.1). Classification (GTDB taxonomy): domain Bacteria; phylum Pseudomonadota; class Gammaproteobacteria; order Burkholderiales; family Usitatibacteraceae; genus UKL13-2. The sequence continues at coordinate 541 of CAZTYC010000243.1, read as the reverse complement.
AACGACGCATTGCTCGCCGCGCTGCGGCAGACGGCCCGAACCGCCCCGACGCCATGAGAACCGCCGACATCACCCGCAACACCAAGGAGACGCAGATCCGCGTGGCCGTGAACCTGGACGGCACGGGGGTGGCAACGCTCGACTCCGGCATCCCGTTCCTCGACCACATGCTCGACCAGGTCGCGCGCCACGGCCTGATCGACCTCGAGGTGAAAGCCGCGGGAGACCTGCACATCGACGCGCACCACACGGTGGAGGATGTCGGCATCACGTTCGGCCAGGCGGTGGCGAAGGCGCTGGGAGACAAGACCGGCATCCGCCGCTACGGCCATGCCTACGTCCCGCTCGACGAGGCGCTCTCGCGCGTGGTGATCGACCTGTCCGGCCGGCCGGGCCTGGAGTACCACGTCAATTTCACGCGCGCCCGCGTCGGCGAGTTCGATGTCGACCTCTTCATCGAGTTCTTCCAGGGCTTCGTCAACCACGCGCTCGCCACGCTGCATATCGACAACCTGCGCGGCGTGAATTCGCACCACCAGGC
>CAZTYC010000242.1:0-4179 GCA_964617435.1 uncultured Burkholderiales bacterium | reverse complement strand
ACCTGCCGCTCATCGTGGTGGTCATCGACGAGCTGGCGGACCTCATGATGGTGGTTGGCAAAAAGGTGGAGGAACTGATCGCGCGCCTGGCGCAAAAGGCGCGCGCGTCGGGCATCCACCTTGTCCTCGCCACCCAGCGGCCGAGCGTTGATGTGATCACCGGCCTCATCAAGGCCAACGTCCCGACGCGCGTGGCATTTCAGGTGTCCTCGAAAATCGATTCCCGCACCATCCTCGACCAGCAGGGCGCCGAAGCCCTGCTCGGGCAGGGCGACATGCTCTACCTGCCGCCGGGCACCGGCTTCCCGCAGCGCGTCCACGGTGCGTTCGTCGGCGATGCCGAGGTGCACCGTGTGGTGGATTGGCTCAAGAAACAGGGCGAGCCGCAGTACATCGAGGGCATCCTCGACGCGCCCGAGGAAACCATCGACATCAACGGCGCCAACGGCGGCGCGGGCGCCGAAAGCGACCCGCTCTACGACCAGGCCGTGCAGGTGGTGCTGCAGAACAAGCGCGCCTCGATCTCGCTGGTGCAGCGGCACCTGCGCATCGGCTACAACCGCGCGGCGCGCCTGCTGGAAGACATGGAGAAGGCCGGCCTGGTCTCTTCGATGCAGTCGAACGGCAATCGCGAGATCATCGCGCCCAACCGGGGTGAGGCGTGAACCGCACGCTTCGCGGGTCCGTGATTGGATTGATGCTTGCGGCCCCATGGCCGGCAGGCGCCAATGCGCTCGCGGATTTCGAGCGTTTTGTTGCCCAGACGCAGTCCGGGCGCGCAAGTTTCGAACAGACCGTGACTGACGCGCAGGGCAAGGTCACGCAGAAGAACCAGGGGCAGTTCGCCTTCGTGAGGCCCGGGAAATTCCGCTGGAGTTATGAGAAGCCGGCCCAGTTGATTATCGGCGATGCCGGCCGCGTCACGCTGTTCGATCCGGAATTGAACCAGGTCACCATCCGCAAGCTGGAACAGGCGTTTTCCTCAACCCCGGCCGCGCTGCTCTCAGGCAAGAACGACATTGCCACCGCGTTCACGTTGGTGGCGCAACCCGATGCCGAGGGCCTCACATGGCTGGAGGCGATTCCGCGCAGCAAGGACGCCGGCATCGAAAGGATCCGCATGGGGTTCGCGAAGGGCGAACTGAGCACGATGGAATTGGGCGACGCGTTCGGCAACAAGACGCGCCTGGCGTTTTCCCGCTTCGAAAAGAACGCCCGGGTGCCGGCGGCGGAATTTGCGTTCACGCCACCCAAGGGGGCGGATGTGATCGGGCCCTGACGTCGGCAAACGCCCGCAAACGCACGCAATTACCCGCAATCACCCGGTCATGTCCGGGCAGGTGACATAAGGAAAATTCGATTCGGAAAGCGGCCTGCGGGAGCCGCTCCGCGCTACTTCCGGTAACCCTGCGCGCCGATGACCGTCAGTTCCACCAGACTCGAGCCGTTGCGGTTTTGCGGCGAAAGCTTCACGCGGTATCCCTGCAGGTCAAAATTGCCGATCTTGTCGATGGCATCGACGAGTGATTCGCGCGTCGGCATCTTGCCCGCCTTCTTCAGGCCCTCCACGAGCACGCGGGCGGCGATGTAGCCCTCCAGCGAGGCGTAGCTCGCGTTGGCCTGCCCGCCGATGGCCCTGACGTAGTCCTTGCCAAGCGGCTCGGATTCGGAGGTCGGCACCGGCACCACCTGCGAAACGCCCACGCCGCGCCCGTCTTCGCCGAGCAGGGTCAGGAACGACTTGGCGCCGACCAGGCTGAGGGCGAAGAACTGCGCCTGCGAGCCGAGCCGCTTCATTTCCCTCACAAAAGCCGCGGCCGACTTGGCGTTGGCGGAAATGATGACCGCCTCCGCGCCCGACTTGTGCAGGTTCGCCGCGGCGGTTTGCACGTTGGTCGAATGCGCTTCCACGCTGCCGAACAGGACAATCGGGAGTTTCCTCTCGCGCATCGCGGCATCGAGTGCCGCCAGGCCGCCGCGGCCTGCCGCGTCGTTCTGGAAGAACAGCGCGATCTTGGTGATCTTGCGCTGCGTGAACTGCTCGACGATGCGGTGGGCCTCCTGCGCGTAGCTGGCGCGCAGGTTGATGACGTAGCGGTTGGTGTTGTCGAACAGCGAGGGCTCCCCGCTGATGGCGCCGATGAGCGGTGTCTTGCCCTTGTCGAACTGGCCGTACGCCGCCCGCACGCCGGGGTCGCCGTTCATGCCGACGACGGCGATGACGCCCTCGTCATTGATCAGCTTCTGCACGTTGATCTTGGCCTTGTCGGTGTTGCCCTGGTCGTCGAGCGACACCAGCTTGAGCTTGCGGCCGTTGATTCCGCCGGCCGCGTTGACGACGTTGAAGTACGCCTCGATGCCGGCCTTGGATTCCTTGCCGATCTCGTCAAACGGGCCGGACAAGGCGCCGGTCTGGCCCACCGTGATGGTGTCGGCCGTCACGCCCTGGGCGGATGCGGACGTCGGCAGCAGGAACGCGCAGGCAAGGGCGCAGGCAATCAGCGATTGAAGCAATTTCATGTAGTTCTCTCCGGGGTGCAACCGAACCATGTGGCAGGCGGCGCCATTCTAGCGGAACTGGCGGGGGCCACGACCGCGGATGGGGCGGCAAATCCGCGGTTGCGTGCCGCAAGCATGGCGCGCGCCATGAGGACGCCACGTAATCCATAACCTTCAGGTCGCGGCCGGCGCTTCGCGCCTCAACTGGCTGCGCGAGTGAGCGTTCGCAGCAAGACCCGGCGTCAATTGGCAAGGAAATCCTTGACCTTGTGGCTTCCGCCGCTGCTTCGCGGCTTCACTTGCGTCGCAAGGTGGCGTTCGCCGCAAAGTACGGCCGTTTTCGTCAATTGGCGAAAAAGTCCTTCACCGTGTCCAAGAAGGACGTGGCGCGCGGGTTGTGCTTGTCGCCCTCCGTCTTGTTGATTTACGCCAGCACGCGCAGCCGTTCCTTCTGCCGGTCGGTCAGGCGCACCGGCGTTTCGACCACGACATGGCACATCAGGTCGCCGGCCGAGGTCTGGCGCACCGGGCGGATGCCCTTGCCGCGCAGCCTGAACACCTGTCCGCTCTGGGTTTCGGCGGGAATCTTGATTTGCGCCTCGCCTTCCAGTGTCGGGATGGTGATTTCGCCGCCCAGCGCCGCCACGGTGAAGCTGATCGGCATTTCGCAATGCAGGTCCGCCCCCTCGCGCTGGAACACGCTGTGCGCCTTGAGTTGCACCACGACGTACAGGTCACCCGGCGGGCCGCCATTGACACCGGATTCGCCCTCGCCGGACAGGCGCACGCGGTCTCCGTCATCCACCCCGGCGGGAATCTTGACCGACAGGGTCTTGTGGCCCTTGGTGCGTCCGGCGCCATGACAAGTGACGCAAGGGTCGGAAATCGTCTTTCCGGTGCCATGGCATTTCGGGCAGGTCTGCTGGATGGAAAAGAAGCCCTGTTGCAACCGCACCTGGCCCTGGCCCCCGCAGGTTTCGCAAACCTTTGGCTTGGTACCGGGTTTGGCGCCGCTGCCGTGGCAGGTGCCGCATTCATCCAGCGTGGGGATGCGGATCTTGGTTTCGGTGCCGCGCGCCGCCTGCTCCAGCGAAATCTCCATGTTGTAGCGCAGGTCCGCGCCGCGGTACACCTGGTTGCCGCCCGCGCGCCGGCCACCGCCAAAGATCTCGCCGAAAATGTCGCCGAACGCCTCGGCGAAGCCGCCGAATCCCTCGGCGCCGGGTCCGCCGCCGCCCATTTGCGGGTTCACGCCGGCATGGCCGTACGCATCATAGGCGCGACGCTTTTCCGCTTCTGAAAGCACCTCGTAGGCTTCCTTGGCCTCCTTGAATTTTTCCTCGGCGTCCTTGCTGTCCGGATTGCGGTCCGGATGGTATTTCATCGCCAGCTTGCGATAGGCCTTCTTGATGTCCTCGTCGGAAGCATCGCGATTGAGGCCGAGGATGTCGTAATAGTCGCGTTTGTTTGCCATGAAATTCCCAAACCCTGAAACGTGAAGGCCGGATTGAACGCCCCGCAGTGGTCGTTCGAATCCGGCCGGCTAAATGGGCGCGAAGCGTCCGGATTTAGCTTTTCTTGTCCTTGACTTCAGTGTACTCGGCGTCAACAACGTTGCCCATGTCCTTCTCCTTGGGCGGGGCGTCGCCCGACGGGCCGGGGCCCGCCGACGCGCCAGCC
>CAZTYC010000241.1:0-4215 GCA_964617435.1 uncultured Burkholderiales bacterium | reverse complement strand
CCATGGACTTGAGCAGCATGAAGTGCGCGCCGGGCGGACAAGCGCGGGCGTTGAGCGATGCCGACATCGACTCGCACCTCGGCGCCCTTCCGGGCTGGCAGCGCGTGGGCAAGGAAATCCGCAAGACTTTTTCATTCCGGAACTACCATGAGACGCTGGCGTTTGTGAATGCCACCGCGTGGATCTCGCATGCCGAGGACCATCATCCCGACATGGGCGTGCATTACAACCGCTGCGAAATGGCGTATTCGACCCACGATGCGGGCGGCGTGACCCTGAACGATTTGATATGCGCGGCCAAGGTCGAGGCGCTGTGGCCCCGGTAAGGCCCGCGCCGGACGCTTCATGGATGCGCTAGTCACCGGCGATTTCGGCCGCGAATTCCTTGCCGAGACGCGGGATCGCCTCCAGCTGGTCTGCACCCGCAAGGGCAAGAAGCAGGACGTGGCGGTGGGCGACGAGGTGGAAGTCACGCTGACCGGGCCCGCCCATGCGCGCATCGAGCGCGTGTATGCGCGCCGGAACGTCCTGTTTCGCGCGGACCAATGGAAGGAAAAGACCCTCGCCGCGAACATCGACCAGGCGGTCATCATCATCGCGCCCAAGCCGACGTTCTCCGAAACCTTTCTCAACATGTGCCTCATTGCCTGCGAGGCGGCCAAGGTCCCGGCGATCGTCATGCTCAACAAGAAGGACCTGCCGGAGTTCGAGGCGGCGCGGAAGCAGATCGCACACCTTGAGAAACTCGACTATCCCGTGCTGCCGATGTCGGCCAAGTTCGACATCGAGCCGCTGCGGCATTACCTCGATGGCAAGACCACGCTGCTGGTCGGCCAATCGGGCATGGGCAAATCCCGCACAGTGAACAATCTGGTGATGCGCGATGTGGCCAAGGTCGGGGAGATTTCGGACGCCCTGGACTCGGGCAAGCACACGACGACGTTTACCCGCCTGTACCGGCTCGACGACACCAGCGCCATCATCGACACCCCCGGATTGCAGTCCTTCGGCCTGTTCCACTTGAGCGATCAGGAAGTGGCCGATGCGATGCGCGAATTCCGGCCCTATCTGGGGCGCTGCAAGTTCAACGACTGCGCGCACCTCGCGGAACCGCAGTGCGCGGTGCTGGCCGCCACGGAAAAGCTCAAGACCATCGAGCCCGCGCGCCTGGTGTTCTATCAAACGCTGATCGAGGAATTGCGCGACCTGCGAGATGCGCACCCGGAATGGAAGAAATAGGCCGCGAGTAGCGTTTTTGGGTCCCCGAAGGTGCAATGCGCGCACCTTGTCCAATTGGCGCGCGGCTTGAATTCCATTTCCCAGGCGGTGTTCCTACAATCGGAATCCTTGGAAACCCGCCACGAGGCCTGATGTCAACGCCCCGATCCCACAACCCGATGCCCGCGCTGGTTCGCTGGTTCAGCCTGCCTATCGCGTTGATCGCCATTGCGATGCCCCGGGCGTCCGAGGCGCGCTTCATCAATGTTCCGGCGGCCCACGTGCAGGAATTCGTCAACGACCGCACCGGCCGGCGCTTCCTCACCGCTGATCCTGGAGAGATCAAGGTCTTGCTGTCCGGTTTTGTCGGCGACGGATGGCGGAAGACCGGCATCTCGTTCTGGCACTACCGCTACTCAACGGGAACCCCTCGCCCGGTGTGCCGCTTTTACGCGCCGACGGTCAACAGCCATTTCTATACCGTGCGGCCATTCGAATGCGAATTGTTGCGTTCCAACCCTCAACTGGGGTGGCGCTACGAGGGCTCCGGATTTACCGCGCTCGATCCTGAGGACGGCGTCTGCCCGGTCGCCGTGCGGCGCTTCTACCGGTTTCCCATGCACCGCTACTCCGCCGATGCAAACGTCCATGCACGCCTGACGCGCGAAGGTTGGGTGGACGAAGGCGTGGACTTTTGCATGGAGGGCTTGGACCACGCCCCCCTGGCCGGCTATGAACTCCTGTCACAGGACGTGATGCCCAGCGCCGAATGCGAAGATGAATCGGTCCGGCAGGGACCCTGCATCGCCCTGAACCAGTTGCCGCGCTTTGCGTATCGGCACGACGGGGCGTTCCCCTCATTGGCGACGATACCCGGATCGCCGTTTCCTCCGGCACCGCCACCCGCGGCGTATCTTGCCCAGTCGCTCACCGGTGTTTTCGGACAAATCGTGTCGCCGATCGCCGGCCCGTTCCCCGGCGAAGTCCTTGAGCATTCATTCATCCAGGTTCCGCCGATCGCCGGCGCGTCGTCCGCCGGATTCGGCATCTATCTGCACGGGCGGGACTTTGTGCCGAACCCGGAGTTCCCGGAAGTCAACGCGTTGAGCATCAACCCGATCTACCAGTTTTCGACGGCCGCACCGGAGCCAGGCGCCAGCGACCGCCGCCTGATGCCCTGGTCCACCCGGGCCGAACGACGCATCCGTTTGCAGTTCGACCTCGGCATCGCGCATGTGCGGCGCCATGTGCAAAGCGACCACGCCATCAGCCACCCGGTGATCGAGCTGTATGACACCAAGAGCCACCAGAACCTCTACATCACCATTGGAGCCGCGCAGACCGTGCCGGTCGCCATGCGGGAAGAGGACGACCATTTCGCGTTTGATACCGGCACGGGCAAGGTGATCGTGTCCACCATGTTCCGCGACAACCCGGCGTTTGGAAAGACGACCGGGCAGAGCTTCTATTGTGCGGCGGACGACAATTCGCACCTTTGTGAAACGCCCGCATCCCGCTCGTTTTCCATCGACCTCTCGCGCGCGGACATGGCCTATGTCGTCGCCAAGGCGCGCCGGCTGAATCCTTCGCTTTCGCCCAACGTGGCCGATTACGCCATCGACAACTTCAGCTTCAACAACGAGATCGGCAGGGGCTCCGAGTTGGGATTGCACCTGTCCAATTACGCGCTGCTGGTTTTCGACGACGACTGATCTCGCCGGTGCGCGCCGCGTCAAACCACCAAGGCGGACTTGAGGAACTTCGGCGGGCGCCGCCGCTTCGAGGCCTGCTCATACGCGTATGCGAAACCAATAAGGCGTGCATCGCTCCATGCCGGGCCGACGAATGACATCCCGACGGGCAGCGCCTGCACGAAGCCTGCCGGCACCGTGATGTGCGGATAACCGGCCACGGCGGCCGGCGTGGTGAAGCTGCCACCCGAGTTGTCGCCGCGGATGAAATCGGTGAGCCATGCCGGGCCGCCGGAGGGCGCCACCAGCGCATCGAGCCGGTGCTCGGCCAATGCCTTGTCCAGCCCTTCCTCACGCGCCAGCCTCCGCCCGGTCGCCAGCGCCTCGAGATACTCCTTGCTGTTCAAGTCGCCCTTGGCCACGGCACGGTGGAAGTGTTCCTGGTCGAAGTACTTGAGTTCTTGCGCACGCTGCGCTTCGTTGAAGGCGATCAGGTCCGCGAGCGTTTTCATCGGTGAATCCGGCGCAAAGGCACTGAGGTAAGCCGCCATGTCGGCCTTGAGCTCGTGCAGCAGCACTTCATATTCATGGGTGCCGAGTTTTCCCGCATTGGGCACCTCGGCCACCTCCACCAGCGTGGCCCCGCATTGCCGCAGGACGTCGAGCTCCTTCTCAACGACCGCCGAGGCCAGGTCATTGCGGCCGCCAAACTGGCTCCTGACCACGCCGATGCGCGCCCCCTTGAGGGCGCCTGCATCAAGCGCCCCCATCACATCGAGCACCCGGCCGGATGCATGGGCGGTTTCCGCATCGAGCGCATCCGGCCCGGCTAGGACCGCGAGCAACAACGCCGCGTCCGTGACGTTGCGCGCCATCGGCCCGGCGGTGTCCTGCGAGTGCGCAATGGGGATGATGCCGGTGCGGCTCACCCATCCCAGGGTCGGCTTGATGCCCACCAGGCCGTTGACGTTGGAAGGCGAAATGATCGACCCGTCGGTTTCGGTGCCCACCGCAATCGCGGCAAGGCTTGCGGCGATTGCGGCGCCGGAACCCGAACTCGATCCGCTGGTATTGCGGTCCAGCGCGTACGGATTTCTCGTGAGCCCGCCGCGCGCGCTCCAGCCGGACGTCGACCGGATCGAGCGCATGTTGGCCCACTCGGACAGGTTGGTCTTGCCCAGGATGACCGCGCCGGCATCGCGCAGGCGCTGCACCACCTGCGCGTCGCGCGGGGGCTTCGATCCCACCAGCGCCAGCGACCCGGCCGTCGTCTGCATGCGATCGGCCGTGGCGATGTTGTCCTTGA
>CAZTYC010000240.1:0-4217 GCA_964617435.1 uncultured Burkholderiales bacterium | reverse complement strand
GATGAACAAGATCGACAAGCCGGAAGCCAATTTCGACCGGGTCAAGCAGGAACTTGTGGCCGAAAACGTGCTTCCGGAAGAATACGGCGGCGAGGTCATGTTCCGCGGCGTCTCCGCAAAGACCGGCCAGGGCATCGACGAATTGCTGGAGGCCATCCTGCTGCAGGCAGAAGTCCTGGAATTGAAGGCGGTCAACGATGCACCCGCCAAGGGCGTGGTGATCGAGGCGCGCCTGGACAAGGGGAAGGGCCCGGTTGCGACGATCCTCGTGCAGGCCGGCACCCTGAGGAAGGGCGACATGCTGCTTGCCGGTTCTGCGTTTGGTCGCGTTCGCACGCTGACCGACGAGGCCGGAAAACTGGTGAACAAGGCCGGACCGTCGATCCCCGTTGAAGTGCAGGGTTTGACCGATGTCCCCAATGCCGGCGAGGACGTCATCGTGCTGAACGACGAACGCAAGGCACGCGAGATCGCTCTGTTCCGGCAAGGCAAGTTCCGCGACGTCAAGCTGGCCAAGCAACACGCGGCCAAGCTCGAAAACGTCTTCGAGCAAATGGGCGAAGGCGCGGCCAAGAGTCTTGCGGTCATCATCAAGGCGGACGTGCAGGGTTCCTACGAGGGCCTGGCCCATGCATTGGCCAAGCTTTCGACCGACGAGGTCAAGGTGAATGTGGTGCACACGGGGGTCGGCGCCATTACCGAGTCCGACGTCAACCTCGCGCTGGCTTCCAAGGCCATCGTCATCGGCTTCAATACCCGTGCGGACGCCGCTGCCCGCAAGCTGCTTGAGTCGTCCGGTGTCCAGGTCCGCTACTACAACATCATCTATGAAGCAGTCGACGACGTGAAGCTGGCGCTTGCGGGCTTGCTGTCTCCCGAGATCAAGGAAAGCGTGCTCGGCCTCGTGGACATCCGCAACGTGTTCAAGATCTCCAAGGTGGGCGCGGTTGCCGGATGCTTCGTGTTGGAAGGCTTGGTAAAACGCGGCGCCAGTGTGCGTCTGCTGCGCGACAACGTCGTCATCTTTACGGGCGAACTCGATTCCTTGAAGCGATTCAAGGATGATGTGCGCGAGGTGAAGGCGGGCTTCGAATGCGGCCTGTCGCTCAAGAATTTCGACGACATCAAGGTGGGTGACCAGCTCGAAATCTTCGAAACGGTCGAGGTTGCCAGGACTCTGGCCTGACCGGGACGTCTCCAATGGCCGGTGACACCCGCAATCGGAAGATTGCCGACGCGATCCAGCGGGAGCTGTCCGAGCTCATCCGCCTGGAGTTGCGCGACCCCCGCGTGTCCATGGTCACCCTGACCGAAGTTCAAGTGACCCGCGACAATGCGCACGCCAAGGTGTTCTTCACCTCCATGGGCAGCGAGGCGCAAGTCAACTCCTGCCGGCACGGCCTGCAAAGCGCGGCGGGGTTCCTGCGCTCGCAGTTGTCCCACCGGCTGCCGATCCGGACGGTGCCGCAGCTGCATTTCGAATTGGACACCTCGATTGAGCGTGGTGTGAACCTCTCCAAGCTGATCGATGACGCGATCGAGGAAGATCGCAAGCATCCACCAACCCCCGAAACCCCATGAAGCAGGCAAGGCGCGCGGTGTCCGGCGTGCTGCTCCTGAACAAGCCCGCGGGGATCTCGTCCACGACAGCGGTCGGCTGGGCGAAGCGGCTTTTCAACGCGGCGAAAGCGGGCCACACCGGAACCCTCGATCCATTTGCAACGGGTTTGCTCCCCATCTGCTTTGGGGAAGCGGCAAAATTCGCGCGCTTTCACCTTGATGCCGACAAGCGCTACCGGGCAACGCTGAAACTCGGAGAGCGCAGCAGCACGGGGGATACCGAAGGCGAGATCATCGAAACCCGGCCGGTTGATTGCGCTGAAGAGGATGTGTGCGGCACGCTCGGCGGAAAGGTCGGCCCTCAAATGCAGACCGCGCCCATGCACTCGGCGATCAAAGTGGGGGGTGTCCCTCTCTACAAACTGGCGCGCAAGGGCCTCGAAACCGATCGGCCGACGCGCGCGATTCAGGTTTTTTCCCTCGCCCTGGTTGAGTGGAATCCGCCACTCGTCACGATTGAGGCCCACGTCAGCAAAGGGACCTACATGCGCGTCTTGGCCGAGGACATCGGCGCCGCACTGGGGTGTGGCGCTTTTCTGGTCAACCTTGAACGCATCGGTTCCGGCGCCCTGGGCTTGAGCCAAGCTGCGACGTTTGACCGCCTGGAAGCGATGCCGGCCGCCGAGCGGGATCGCCTTCTCCTACCATCCGACGCATTGGCGGAGTCCCTGCCAAGCGTCCAATTGTCCGAAGCGCAGGCCACCGCCTTTTCGAACGGCAGGCCGTTGGAGCATGCCCACCCCACTACGGGCCGTCTGGTCCGGGTATATGGCCCTTGCAACACGTTCCTGGGTGTTGCAGCGGTCAATGCCAATGGCGACACCCTGTCGCTAGTCCCCGAGCGGCTGATGAGCCGGCCCGCACTGGAAAGCGATTGATTTTCTTGCGCTTTTTCCCGAACTACTGCTAAAATCTTTGTTTCCGCTGACGCGTTGCATTGGCATTCCGCCAACGCTTGCGAACGGCCGCAAGTCCCGGCGAAACGGGACGCGAATCGAAAGGAAACCCCCATGGCCACCAGCCAGGAAGTTGTTGCGAAATTTCAACGCGCCAAGGGCGACACCGGCTCCCCCGAAGTGCAAGTTGCATTGCTCACGAACCGCATCAACGAGTTGACCGACCATTTCAAGGCACACGTAAAGGATCACCACGGCCGCCGCGGCCTGCTCCGCATGGTCAGCAAGCGCCGCAGCCTGCTTGATTACCTGAAGCGCACCAAGCTCGATACCTATCGCAAGCTGATCGACCAACTCGGCCTGCGGAAGTAATCAAGCCGCCGAACCCCAAAGCCCCCTGAATTCCGGTTCAGCGGGCTTTTTTTTCGCCGCCAAGGCATGGCGACGCCAAGAATTACCAAACGACGAGACAGAGAGAAGGAATTCGCATGAAAGCGATCAAGAAATCATTCCCCTACGGGCGCCACACGGTGACCCTCGAAACCGGCGAAATCGCCCGCCAGGCAGACGGTGCCGTTCTGGTGTCGATGGACGACACCGTAGTGTTGGTGACGTGCGTGGCACGCTCCGAGGCAAAGGAAGGCCAGGATTTTTTCCCGCTGACCGTGGATTACCAGGAAAAGACGTTTGCCGCAGGCAAGATCCCGGGCGGCTTCTTCAAGCGCGAAGGACGCCCGTCTGAAAAGGAAATCCTCACCTGCCGCCTGATCGACCGCCCGCTGCGCCCGCTGTTCCCGGATGGCTTCTACAACGAAGTGCAGATCATCGCCACCGTCCTTTCCTGCGACCCTGAAATTGATCCGGACATCCCCGCCATGATCGGCGCCTCTGCTGCCGTGACCCTGGCCGGTGTGCCGTTTGACGGTCCGATCGGTGCGGCTCGCGTCGGCTACGTGGACGGTCAATATGTACTCAACCCCACCAAAACCGAACTGGCAACCTCCAAGCTGGACCTCGTCGTTGCCGGCACGGAAACCGCGGTCCTGATGGTCGAGTCGGAAGCCCACGAACTCCCCGAAGACGTCATGCTGGGCGCCGTGGTGTTCGGTCATGATGCGCAGCAAGCCGCCATCAACGCGATCCTGGAACTGGCCGACGAAGGCGGCAAGGATCCCTGGAACTGGACGCCGCCCGCCCCGCCGCAGGCGCTGATCGACCAGATCAATGCCATGGCCGCCAACGACATCAACGAGGCCTTCCGCATCAAGTCCAAGTCGCTGCGCTCGGCCAAGCTGGACGAGATCCGCAGCCGCGTGGTGTCCGCGCTCTGCACGGGTGCCGAGGGTGCGCCTGACAAAAACACAGTCAATTCGCTGATCTTCAACATCGAGGCCAAGATCGTCCGCGGTCAGATCCTCAATGGCGAGCCGCGCATCGACGGACGCGACACCCGCACCGTGCGACCCATCTCGATTCGCCCGACGGTCTTGCCGCGCACCCACGGTTCGGTCCTGTTCACGCGTGGCGAAACCCAGGCCATCGTGGTCGCCACGCTTGGTACCCTGAAGGAATCGCAGATCATCGACGCACTGCAGGGCGAGTACCACGACCGCTACATGTTCCACTACAACTTCCCGCCCTACTCCACCGGCGAGACCGGCCGCGTCGGCTCGCCGAAGCGCCGCGAGATCGGCCACGGCC
>CAZTYC010000239.1:0-4230 GCA_964617435.1 uncultured Burkholderiales bacterium | reverse complement strand
GATCAACGAGGTGCTCGATGTCATGGTCGAACTGGCCAAGGAAGGCATGACCATGATGTGCGTGACCCACGAGATGGGCTTCGCCAAGAAGGTCGCCGACCGCATCATCTTCATGGAAAAAGGCGGCAAGATCCTGGAAGACTGCACCAAGGACGAGTTCTTCAACACGACCAGGAATCCGCGGACGCAGGATTTCCTGTCGAAGATTTTGCACGGTTAGTCACCGCGCGGCGCCCTTCCACCGCCGCAGGCCCACCTTGCCGCCTGCATGCGGCCCGGATTCGCGAGAGTGGAGGCGGGAATTCACCGGTCAAACGGTTTTGCCCGGTGCCGCCGGAACCAACAGACCTCCGCGTCTGTTGTGGAGGCATCAAGCAGTTCATGCCACGCGTCCCCGCTCATCCCCCTGACAGCGCCGCCACCACCAGCACTTCATCTCCCGCCGCAAGCGGCACGTCGATCCTGCGCTTCAATTCGCGGTTGACGAAGAAACGCAGGTGCGGCCGCACCTGGCCCTGCTCGTCGATCATCCGGAAGCGGATGCCGGGGTATTGGCGGTCGAGGTCGTCGAGCACGTCCGACAGGGTGGCCCCCCGTCCCTGCACATCGCGCACCCCGGCGGTGTATTCGACCAGCGGCGTCGGCAGCCGCACGGGGACGGCAATCGCAGCGCTCACAACGTAAAAGCCTCCACCGACAGCACCAACGGCAGGTGTTGCATGAGGCAGGTCCACCGGGCGCCCTCGTCGAAGCCCGCCCAGATTTCGCCGCTGGTCGTCCCGAAATACAGGCCGAGGGGGTCGGCCTGATCGGCGCCCATGGCCTGGCGCTTGACCGTAAACCAGCCGTGGGACGTGGGCAATCCCTTGTCCAGCCGTTTCCAGCTCTTGCCACCATCCGCGGAGCCATACGCCGCCGGCTTGCCCTCCAGCGACATGCGCGGCCATACCGTGGTGCCGTCCATGGGAAAGACCCACAGCTTGTTCGGGTCCTTCGGGTGCAGCGTCATCGGGAAGCCGATGTCGCCGATCGCCTTCGGCATGTTGTCGCCGATGCGCACCCAGCGGTGGGCGGCCCGGTCGAGTTTGTAGATGCCGCAGTGGTTCTGGTGGTACACCACGTCGCGCACGGCGGGGTGCATGCGCAGGCAATGCGGGTCGTGCCCCCATTCGGCATCGGGCTCTGGAAGGAAATCGGCCTGCACACCGCGGTTCAGGGGCTTCCATGACTTGCCCTCGTCAAAGCTCTCGAACACACCGCCGCCCGACATGCCGAGCATGATGTGCTTGGAATCGAAGGGATCGACATTGATCGAATGCAACACCGCGCCGTCAGGCACGTTTTCCTTTTCGTCCCCCAGCAGGGTGATGCGCAATGGATCCAGATTGAAGCCGTCCACGGAGGCCCAGGTCACCCCGTCGTCGTCCGAACGGAACAGGCCATGCGGCGAGGTACCGGCGAACCAGGTCTTCGGCATGGAAGCGTGACCGCGCGAAATCCAGAACACGTGGTTCACCGCCCAGCCGTAGCCGGGGTTGTCCCGCTTCGGGAACGCCGGCGGCACCTTGGCCTCCGCCCACGACTTGCCGCCATCCGTGGAGCGATAAACCTGCGCGCCGATATGGCCCGGCTTGGCCGCGGCAATCAGGGTTCCCGTGGCCTTGTTGAGCACGGCATGGTTGACTTGCTGGCCGTAGAACTGCGGCTTGCCCTCCTCGATCCACCACTTGCCGCGCGACTTGTCCGCCCGCAGCATGAACAACCCTTTGCGGGTTCCCACCAACACCAGCGTCGAAGTCTTGGGCATTGCGGCCTCCTTGGGTTCGGTCTCAATGTGCGTGAATGGTATGCGCAATCAAGGGGGGCGTGGGCAGCGCCTCGTCACGAATCGTGATGGCGTGTTGCACGGCTAGGCGCGCAGCATCCGCCGCCGCGGTGTCGCGAGCGTGCACCACGGCAAGGGGCTGTCCGGCACGCACCCGCTGGCCGAGCTCGACGAATTCCGTCAGCCCCACGGCCGGATCGACGACGTCGGACGCCACGCGCCGCCCGCCCCCCAGTTCCACGACCGCCATCCCCAACGCCCGGGTGTCCATGGCATGCACAAATCCGTCGCGCGGTGCAAGCGCGGGGATCACCACGCTCGCACGGGCCAGATGCTTGTCCGGCGCGGCGACGAGGTCGGCCGGACCGCCCAGGGTGGCGACCATGCGCGAGAACAGCTCGACGGCGCGGCCGCTCCCCAATGCGCTTTCAAGTTTCACGCGCGCGCCGGCGGTGTCCGCGGCAAGCTTGCTGGTCACCATCAATTCGGCGCACAGCGCGAGCGTGACCTCGTGGAGGCGTACCGGACGCACCGCCCCGGTGAGGTAGTCGATGGCGCAGCGCACCTCGATGGCGTTTCCGGCGCACGGCGCCAGGGGCTGGTTCATGTCGGTCACCAACGCGGAGGTCTCCACCCCGGCGCCAGTTCCCACGCTGGCGATGGAACGCGCCAGCTCCAGGGATTGTTCCGGCGTGGGCATGAAGGCGCCGCTGCCCGTTTTCACGTCCATCACCAGGGCCTGCAGGCCGGCGGCGAGCTTCTTGGACAGGATGGATGCGGTGATCAGGGGAATCGATTCGACGGTCGCCGTGACGTCGCGGGTCGCGTAGAAACGCTTGTCGGCGGGCGCCAGGTCGGACGTCTGGCCGATGATGGCGACACCCACGTCGCGGACGGTCTTCTGGAAGACGTCGATGGGGATGGAGGTGCGGTAGCCCGGAATGGCGTCGAACTTGTCGAGCGTGCCGCCGGTGTGCCCGAGGCCGCGCCCGGAAATCATCGGGACAAAGCCGCCGACGGCGGCGAGCATCGGACCGAGCATGAGCGACACCACGTCGCCCACGCCGCCCGTCGAGTGCTTGTCGATGACCGGCCCGGGTAGGTCGAAGGCGCGCCAGTCGAGCACGCGGCCCGAGTCGCGCATCGCCATGGTGAGCGCAACGCGCTCGGGCATGGTCATGCCTTGGAAGAAGACCGCCATCGCGAAGGCCGCAATCTGCCCCTCGCTCACGCTGTTGTCGGCGATGCCGCCCACGAACGCGGAAATCTCCTGCGCCTCCAGCACCGCGCCGTCGCGCTTCCTGCGTATGATTTCCTGGGGAAGCATTCGGCCTACCTCATGCTGATGCAGATTCCGGCGATGGTCGCGCTCATCAGGTTCGACAGCGTCGCCGCCGCCACCACGCGCAGGCCGTACTGCGCCACCAGCCCGCGCAGCTGCGGTGCCACGCTGCCGAAGGCACCCGCGAGGATGGCGATCGAGGCAATGTTGGCGAATCCGCACAGGGCGAACGACAGGATGGCGAGCGACTTCGGATCAATCACCGCCAGCCCCGCCGCGGTCACCTCCGCCGGGGATTTCAGGTACGGCGCCAGGTTCACATACGCGACAAACTCGTTGAGGATCAGTTTCTGCCCGATGAGGTTGCCCGCGAACGTCACGTGCTCGGAAGCCACCCCCAGCATGTAGGCGATGGGGGAGAACACGTACCCCAGGAGCGTTTCCATGTTCACGCCCTTGAAGCCCATCAGGCTGGCGACGCCGGACACGGCGCCATTGAGCAGCGCGATCAGCCCGATGAAGGCAATCAGCATGGCGCCCACCGCGCAGGCGATCTGGAAGCCGAGCGCGGCCCCCGAGGCGGCCGCCTCGATCACATTGGCGGGCTTCTTTTCGTCGAAGTGCACGTTGTCGAACCGCACGTTGTCGGTTTCCGTGGCGGGGCACAGCAGCTTGCCGAACAGCAAGCCGCCCGGAATCGCCATGAAACTCGCGGCGATGAGGTATTCCATGCGCACGCCCAGTCCTGCGTAGCCGGCCAGCGCGGCGCCGGCCACACTGGCCATGCCGGACGTCATGATGGCGAAGATGGTGGGACCCTTCAGCTGGGCGACGAAGGGCTTCACCGCCGCGCCCATTTCATTCTGGCCGAGGAAGATCGTGGTCACCGCGCAGAAGGACTCGATCTTGGATACGCCGAGCAGCTTCTGGAACACCGTGCCAAGGATGGTGATGATCCAGCGCATGATGCCCAGGTAATAGAGCACCGCGATGAGGGCCGTCACATAGATGATGGTCGGCAACACGCGGAAGGCGAAGATGAAGCCCAGACCGCCCGGCTTGAATACATCCGGACTGACCAGCCCGCCGAACATGAATTCCGTTCCCTTGGCGCCAAATTCGA
>CAZTYC010000238.1:0-4240 GCA_964617435.1 uncultured Burkholderiales bacterium | reverse complement strand
CCACCGGATGGGTGTGCAGCGGCTCGGGCGGCTGCGGGCCATGCCAGTAGATTGGCACGCGGGTGCCGGTGCTGGCGGTGAAGGCCGCGTAGAGCGCGTTCGTCACCGGCGTGCGCGCAATCGCAAAGGCCGGCAGCCCCACCAGGTGTTGCGGCGCCTCCTCACGATACGACTCGCGGGTGCCGCCGTAGGCCCTGGCCAGGCCGCTCAGCGCGCGCCGCGATGTCGCGCGGCGCGAGCTCGGCGCGCTCATCGTGCGCCGGCATGAAGCGCTCGCCGGTGGCGGGAATCTTGAGCCATCCGCCCTCGCCGCGCACCGCCTCGGTGATCAGGAAGGACTTGGCCGCGGGGTGGTAGAGGCAGGTCGGGTGAAACTGGATGAATTCCATGTTGGCCACGCGGCACCCGGCGCGCCATCCCATGGCCAGGCCGTCGCCGGTCGCCACGTCGGGGTTGCTGGTGTAGAGGTACACCTTGCCCGTGCCGCCGGTGGCGAGCACCGTGAAACGCGCGGCCACCGGAAAGGTGCGATGCGAACGCTTGTCGTGCAGGTACGCCCCCGCGCAGCGGTTCTCCTTGCTACTCGGCGCCAGCTTGCGCGTGGTGACCAGGTCCAGCGCGATGTGGTGCTCCAACACCTCCACGTTCGGGTGCGATTTCAACTGTTGGACCAGCGTCTTTTGCACCGCCCGGCCGGTGGCGTCGGCGGCGTGCACGATGCGCCGGTGGGAGTGACCGCCTTCGCGGGTGAGGTGCAGCGCGCCCTCGTCCTGGGTGAACGGCACGCCCTGCGCAACCAGCCATTCCACCGCCCGCCGGCCGTTCTCGACCACGAACCGCACGGTCTCGTCCCGGCACAGGCCGGCGCCGGCCACGTGGGTGTCGCGAATGTGGTTCTCCGGATCGTCCTCGTCGGACAGCACGGCGGCGATGCCGCCCTGCGCCCAGGCGCTGGCCGCATCGAGCAGTTCGCTTTTGGTGACCAGCAGGACCTTTTTGTCCGCCGCCAGGCGCAGAGCCAGCGACATGCCCGCCAGGCCGCTGCCGATGATGAGGATGTCGCAGGTTTTCATGCGCGGGTCGCGAAAAGGGGTGGATGGGGCGCAAAAGTGAACTTGCGGGCGCTTTCCCGGTCTATCCGGCGTAGCTGACGCAAGGGGCGCCAGCCAAGAACAGGGATCAGCGATGTCAACACTGACGTTTATAATACCCGACGCTGCAGGCCTCTCCCGGCCTGGAAACCGCGCTTTGCCGGCAACCGGCGCGCACGCCGGCAGTCAATCACTCGCGAAGGCACCCCAAGGGAAGGCGCTGATGAGCGATCGGGAAATCGATCAGCAACTGGTGGAACGCGCCCAGTCCGGTGACAAGCGGGCGTTCGAACTGCTCGTCATCAAATACCAGCGCAAGGTGGAGCGCCTGCTGTCGCGCCTGATCCGCGACCAGGCGGAAATCGAGGACGTGACGCAGGAATCCTTCATCAAGGCTTACCGTGCGCTGGCCGGCTTCCGTGGCGACTCGGCTTTTTACACCTGGCTCTATCGCATCGCCGTAAACACCGCCAAGAATTACCTGGTGACGCAGGGCAAGAAGGCGCCCACGTCCACCGGATTCGATGCGGAAGAGGCCGAAGGCTTTGAAGATGCGGTCGGCCTGCGCGACATCGCCACGCCGGATGCAGAACTGGCGACCAAGCAGATCGCCCAGATTGTGAACAACACCATCGACAAACTGCCGGAGGAATTGCGCACCGCGATCACGCTGCGTGAGATCGATGGCCTGTCGTATGAGGAAATCGCCGAGATCATGGATTGCCCGATCGGCACCGTGCGTTCGCGGATCTTCAGGGCGCGGGAGGCTGTGGCGGAAAAACTACGCCCGCAACTGGATATTTCGAAGGATCGCCGCTGGTAAAGGGCAAGGCTGTTAGAGTAAGAAATCAGGATCAGATCATGAATGAGAAAATTTCGGCGTTGATGGATGGCGAACTGGCGCGCGAGGAAGCTTCGCGTGTCATCAAGTCGCTCGGAGCCGATGCGGCGGGCCGCAGCGAGTGGGATTGCTACCACTTGATCGGCGCCAGCCTGCGCGGCGAGGCCGGCCCTTCCGCGCTGGCCTGCCGCCAGGCGATTTTCGACCGCCTGTCCGAGGAGCCCACGGTCTTGGCGCCCGGGGCAATGGCGCGCAAGGCGTCCGAGCGGCGCACCCGCATTGCGCTGGCCGCCGCCGCGTCCCTGGTGACGCTGTCCGCCGTGGCCGTGGTGGCGTTGCGCACGCAGTCGGGAACCAACGTGGCCCCCGTGGAACTGGTGCAAAAGGCGCCGCCGGCCGTGCTGGTGGAAAACGTGACCGGCAAGGCCAAGGCCGGTCGTGAAGGGCAGCGCGTGAACGATTACCTGGTGATGCATCGCCAGTTCTCCAACCCTTCCGCGTTCCAGCAGGCCACGCTGGTGCAACCGCGCGCGGCGGGCGAGCGGTGACCGGATACTGCGCAGCGTCTGTCCCGGCTTGACCATGTTGATGATGATTTCCCCCGTTTCAGTGCGCTCCCGCGCGTTCCTGCTTTCCGCCGCCTGCGTATTGTGCGGCCCGGTGCCGGCCCAGCAAGCGCAGCCGGCGCAGCCCGTGCCGCCTGCGGTGCCGGCCCACCTTTCCACCTTTTTCGGTCCGGCCAAGACCGATCCGGCGATGGACTGGGTCGATCGCATCGCCAATTCGGCGCGCGAGCTGCCGTTCACCGGCGTGTACGTGCACCAGACGCCGGAGCGGGTGAGCACCTCGCGGGTGACGCACATCGTCGACAAGAGCGGCGTGGAGCACGAAAAGATCGAATCCCTCGACGGCCCGCGCGCGGAAATCATCCGCAAGAACGACGAAATGTTCTGCTACCAGCCGGACACCAAGACCATCCGGGTGGACCGCCGCATGAGCGGCCGCTTTTTTCCCGGCCTCATCACGGCCAACGCCAAGACCATCCTGGAAAACTACCGCGCGAAGCTTGGGCCGGTGGAGCGCATTGCCGGCCTGGAATGCCAGTGGGTGATCCTCGAGCCGAAGGATGCAATGCGCTATATGCACAAGCTGTGCTCGGAACTGGGCACCGGGCTGCTGTTGCGCGCGCAGATGTTCAATGACCGCAACCAGATGATCGAGCAATTCATGTTCACCCAGGTGGACGTGTCGGGAAACATCGCCCGCCAGCCGATCAAGTCGCGCTACGAGCAGTTGAACGGCTGGGTGCGCGAGCAGACCGCGCGCGCGGCGCAAAGCGTCGATGCGGTGTTCCAGTTCGGGAACATCCCGGCCGGCTTCCGGAAAGTCATGGAGATGTCCCGGAACCTCGTCGGTCGCCCCGCGCCGGTGTCGCACCTTGTTTTTTCGGACGGCGTCCTCAATGTGTCGGTGTTCGTGGAGTCCGGCACCGGTCAGCCCATCCAGGGCCTCACGGTGGTCTCCGAAGACGGCCCGACGGCGTTTACCACCCGTTCCGTGGCGGACAGCAGCGTCACAGTGATGGGAGAGGTCCCGGCCGCGGCCGTGCAGGCGTTTGCGGAGGGCATTCGCCGGCGTTGAGGCGGGGCCCAACAACATTTGAGCGCCGGGCCGTGACCCGGCGCGGTTTTTTGTGAATGGAGAAAGTATGTCAATTCGTAACCCATCCGTAGTGCTGGCAGGCGCGCTGGTTGCGCTGTTTCTGTCCCTGGGCGGGGCGCCGGTGGAAGCCGTCGCCCGCGAGTTGCCCGATTTTGCCGACCTGGTCGAGAAGCAGGCGCCGACGGTCGTCAACGTGAGCACGCGGGGACGTCCGGCCGCGCGACAGCAGCTGCAGCTCGACGAGGACGACATCCAGGAATTCTTCCGCCGGTACTTCCCTGACCAGCCGCCGCGCCAGCAGCCCAATCCGCGCCGCAACGCGCCGCGCGGCCAGCAGGATCCGCCCTTGCGTGACCTGGGCCAGGGCTCCGGGTTCATCATGTCGGCCGATGGATACGTGATCACGAACCACCATGTGGTCAACGGCGCGGAGGAGATCACCGTCACGCTGCAGGACAAGCGGGAATTCAAGGCCAAGCTCATCGGCAGCGACGACCGCACCGACATCGCCGTGCTGAAGGTCGACGCCACCGGGCTGCCCAAGGCGCCGATCGGCGACTCGGACAAGCTGCGCGTCGGCGAATGGGTGCTGGCCATCGGCTCGCCGTTCGGTTTCGAGAGCACCGTTACTGCGGGCATCGTGAGC
>CAZTYC010000237.1:0-4266 GCA_964617435.1 uncultured Burkholderiales bacterium | reverse complement strand
CTCGAAAACGGAGAACGCCATGGCCAGTTTCAACGCAATCTACCTGTCGAAAGACAACGATGCATTCAATGCGTCCGTCGCATCGATCGACGAATCGCGCCTGCCTGAAGCGGGCGACGTCCTCGTGGCCGTCGAGCATTCCACGATCAATTACAAGGACGGCCTGGCGATCTGCAACACCTCGCCCGTGGTGCGTACCTGGCCGATGGTGGCCGGAATCGACGGCGCCGGGACAGTCGTCTCCAGCGCCCACCCGAAATGGAAGGCCGGGGACAAGGTGGTCCTCAACGGGTTTGGCGTCGGGGAAACGCACTGGGGGTGCCTGGCCCAGCGCGCCAGGCTCAAGGGCGACTGGCTGGTGCCCCTGCCCGCGGCATTCAGCACCCGGCAGGCGATGGCCATCGGTACCGCCGGATACACCGCCGCGCTGGCGGTCTGCGCGCTCCGGCAGCAGGGCGTCGAGCCGACGGCCGGCGAAATCCTGGTGACCGGCGCGGCGGGCGGCGTGGGCAGCGTGGCCATCGCCTTGCTGGCCCGGCGCGGGTATCGGGTCGTCGCCTCCACGGGACGGACCGGCGAGGCGGATTACCTGAAATCGCTCGGCGCGTCGGAGGTGATCGACCGGGCGTCGCTGTCCGCACCCGGCAAGCCGCTGCAGCGCGAGCGGTGGGCGGGCGTGGTCGATTCGGTGGGGTCGCACACGTTGGCCAATGCGCTGGCGCAATGCCGGTACAACGCGGTGGTGGCCGCGTGCGGGCTCGCGCAGGGCATGGATCTGCCGGCGTCGGTGGCCCCGTTCATCCTGCGCGGCGTGGTGCTGGCCGGCATCGACAGCGTGTATGCGACCCATGCGCGGCGCGCCGAGGCCTGGGCGTGCCTCGCCGCCGACCTCGATCCGGCGCTGCTGGAAACCATGACCACGGAGATCCCGCTCGCCGGCGCGCTGGAGGCGGCACCGCGCATCCTGGCCGGCCAAATCCGCGGCCGGCTGGTGGTGGACGTCAATCGCTGAAGATCAACAATTGTGTGTGTCTGCGATCAAGGCCCGGTCACCGATTACAATTCCCGGCATCCCTGAGCAGTTCCGCCGCGTGAAAAGCCTGCAACACCCATGACCACCAAAGAAGAAGACGAGTTTTTCGACCTCGATTTCACGCGCGCCTTCGCCGAGGAAACCAAGGTCCCCGCGCCGGTGACCACGCCGGCGCAGGAGAAGAAATTCGAGGAAGAGGCCATCATCGGGGAATCGAACCTGACCAGCAACGGCTATTTCGTCCGCCTCAACGATGCCGCACCCAGGCGCAAGCCCAAGAACACGCCGCCGCAGGTCCTGGTGGTGGAAGATGACGTCGTCACGGCCACGCTGCTGCTGCGCATCCTTTCTGCCAACGGGTTCAAGGTGCGCCATGCGGCAAATCGCGAGGCCATCGTGGGAGGCTTGAAACTGCTGCCGGACTTGGTGCTGCTCGACGTGCTGCTGCCCGATGCCAACGGGTTCGACATCCTCAACCGCATCCGCCAGCATCCCAACCTGAAGGATTTGCCGGTGCTGATGCTGACCAGCCTCGGGTCGCTCGACGACATCCTCAAGGGCCTCAAGCACGGGGCAAACGGATACCTGACCAAACCCGCAAAATCCAACGCACTGGTCGAGGCCATCAAGAAGCTCTTGGTATAGCCCCATTTTTATTGGGGTTTTTCCCCATGGTCGGGACCGGCGCGGTCGGCGATACTTTTTGTGCGCTGCATCAAATGTCCAGTTGGGGGATCGATGGCTACTTACCGCGAGCACTACCGCCGTTCAATCGAAGAACGTGACGCGTTCTGGACCGAGCAGGCCGCCCTGGTCGACTGGGTGAAGCCGTTTTCCAAGGTCTGCGACTTTTCCAAGCCGCCGTTTGCCAAATGGTTCGTGGGCGGGGAGACCAACCTCTGCTACAACGCGGTGGACCGCCACCTGGCCACGCGGCCGGACCAGCCGGCGCTGGTGTGGATCTCCCCGGAAGTCGAGCAGACGCGCACGTTTACCTACGCGCAACTGTTCGAGGAAGTGAACGCCTTCGCCGCCACGTTGAAGTCACTCGGCGTCGGGCGCGGCGACCGCGTGCTGATCTACATGCCCATGATTCCGGAGGCGGTGTTCGCGATGCTCGCCACCGTGCGCATCGGCGCCATCCATTCGGTGGTGTTCGGCGGTTTTGCGGCGTCCTCACTGGCCGCGCGCATCGATGACGCAAAGCCGAAAGTCATGGTGACGGCGGATGCCGGCTCGCGCATGGGCAAGGTGATTCCCTTGAAGCCGCTCACGGACGAGTCGATCAAGCTCGCCGTGAATCCGCCCAAGCACGTGATCATCGTCAACCGCGGGCTGGACAAGACCATGCAGGTGATTCCCGGCCGCGACATGGATTACGCGGCCCTGAAACCGAAGCACGAGAATGACACCGTGCCCTGCGAATGGGTCGAGTCGTCGCACCCGAGCTACATCCTCTACACCAGCGGCACCACCGGCAAGCCCAAGGGCGTGCAGCGCGACACCGGCGGCTATGCGGTGGCGCTCGCGTCCTCCATGCGCCACATCTACGCCACGCAGCCGGGCGAATGCTACTTCTCCACCTCCGACATCGGCTGGGTGGTCGGGCACTCCTACATCGTCTACGGTCCGCTGATCAACGGGTCCACCACGATCATGTACGAGGGCGTACCGATCAAGCCGGATGCCGGCATCTGGTGGAAGATCGTCGAGCAATACAAGGTGGTGGCGATGTTCTCCTCGCCCACCGCGGTGCGCGTGCTCAAGAAGCAGGACCCGGCGTACCTGACCAAGTACGACACCTCGTCCCTGCGCTACCTGTACCTGGCCGGCGAGCCGCTCGACCAGCCCACCTCTGACTGGATCGAGAAGGGACTGAACGTCAAGGTCATCGACAACTACTGGCAGACCGAAACCGGCTGGCCGATCCTGTCCGCGGAGCCTGGCGTCGAGGAAACGCCGCGCAAGCTCGGCTCCCCGAGCTTCGCCACCTACGGCTACCAGCTCAAGCTGAAGCACGAGGAAACCGGCAAGGAGGTGGCGCCCGACGAAAAGGGCGTGCTGTGCATCGTCCCGCCCCTGCCGCCGGGGTGCATGAGCACCATCTGGGGCGATGACGCGCGCTTCGTCAAGACCTACTTCACCCAGTTCCGGGACGAGCAGATCTACACCACGTTCGACTGGGCCACGCGCGACGCGGACGGCTATTACTTCATCATGGGCCGCACCGATGACGTGATCAACGTCGCCGGCCACCGGCTGGGCACGCGCGAAATCGAGGAAGCCATCCAGGCGCATCCGAACATCGCCGAAGTGGCGGTGGTGGGCGTGGCGGACGCCCTCAAGGGGCAGGTGCCGGTGGCGTTCGCTGTCGTCAAGGATTCCGCGAAAACGGCGGGCGAGGGCGCCGCCGTGCAGGAGAAGGAAGTCATGGCCACGGTGGACCGGGAACTGGGCGCCATCGCGCGGCCGGCGCGTGTGCATTTCGTCACGCTCCTTCCCAAGACGCGCTCGGGCAAGCTGCTGCGCCGCGCCATCCAGGCGCTCTGCGAAGGGCGCGATCCCGGGGACCTCACCACCATCGAGGATCCGTCCGCGCTGGAACAACTGCGCAGCGCATTGAAATAGCGGCAGGTCGTTGCCGCATGGCGCGGCGCAGCGTAGCGTGGCCTTCGGGCCTGCGCTGCGGCCGTTTGCGTCGTGTAAAGTTTTGCCATGAACTCACACGGCAAAACCATTCGCATCGCCGGTGCGCGACCACGCGCACGACGATGCGCGCGGGCATGGGCACTGGCGGCGGCCGCGATGGCGGTCTTTGCGCCGCCCGCGCACGCCGCGATCGAGGACGAGCTTCGCATTTGCTACGACAAGACCGACCAGGACGAGGCGAAACGCTGTTTCGCCGCGCTGCTGATGCGACGCGATGAATTCGTCGGCCCGGAGCAACCACGCAAGTCCGAAGGTCAGCAAAAGGCCGAGAGCGAGCCGCCGGCCGAGTATTCGCGCCGCCTGCGCGATGCGATCGTCCACAACCTCGATCCGAGTTATGTGACGTTTACCTCGGGCCTGCACCTGGGCGGCGATCGCACCACCCAGCAGATGCTCTATGAGGCGCAACTGTTCCACAACTTTTCGTGGTTCGAGTGGCCGGCCAATGAAGAAAAGAAGCGCGGCCGGTTCGATTTCTGGCTCGATGTGCCGGTGCGCATCGGTGTGCGGCAGCTGACCGAGAC
>CAZTYC010000236.1:0-4280 GCA_964617435.1 uncultured Burkholderiales bacterium | reverse complement strand
CAATGCAGGAGCAATTGCCGAGACTGGCGCGGAGTCCTTCCGCAAACCACCAACAATGTTGCGGCGACGGCAATTCAAATCCGGGCTCGTCCAAGCAATCCTGCAAGCTGCAGGACGGGCACCTATGCGCCTGTTGACGCGAGCGGCGAAATGGTGACCCTATCTATCATATCAATCATGACCCTATCGATCTCCATATCGATCAGTTAGCTATTCGAAGAAGTTCTCAAAGATCACGTCCGATCGAAATGCCGCAAAGGCCGATCTAGGCTGCCCACCAATTTGCTCGAACTCTCCCCCGACATAGACGGTTCCATCGACACCTGCCATTAGCGAACGAATGTCGCCATCAGGACGCGGCTTCCACTGCAGGTCTGTTTGGCCCGTCCTTCCGGAAAACCGAAACAGTCTGGTCGGAGGCTGGCCAGCAACCTGAGGGAAATCGCCACCGGCATACAGCGTTCCTCCAGGATCGAAAGCGATTACCTTTATGTGCTGGAATGTCCCGGGCGGCGCCATGGTTTCTTCCCAGAGTGAACTCGGACTTCCAATACCGGCGCCCGAAATCTTGGCCAACCCAGCAAAAGATTTTGTTCCAACCTTGTCGAAATACCCACCGATATACAACTCTCCGGTTGGGTCTCTAGCTAGCGTCTCGACGCCACTATTCGGAACCGGATTCCATTGAGGATCTGCAGCTCCCGTTCCACCCGAATCAATTTTGGCAAGATACTTGAACGACTGACCGCCTATCGTATGGAAAAACCCGCCCACTATGAGGAATCCATCGTTTCCTATAAGCAAAGCCATGACCTCACTATCCGGATTCGGATTCCATGAGAGATCGAGCGAACCAGTCAAGGTCGAAATTCTTGCAAGCTTGTGGCGCTGAACACCACCGATATTGTCGAACGACCCACCAATGAAGATAGACCCTGCTTCTCCCAGCGCCAGCGCCTCCACGGCAGCGCCCGGATCCAAGTCAGCTCGCCAAGCAGGGTCTGCCAATCCGCCCCCAGAAGACTGAAGCTTGGCAAGCCCTACCCGCGGCTCCCCCCCAATGCGCTCAAAGCCACCGCTTACGTAAACATTGCCGGTGGAATCAACCGCTAGCGAACGAATCTTCTTTATCCCCTGTCTAAATTTACTCTGGTTTCCCGGATTCCAAATCGGATCAAGCTCCCCCCCGGGAGTCATTCGAAGTATGTTTTTACGCGCAACTCCGTTTGCGACCTCGAATTCACCCCCTATGACCAGGGAGCCGTCGGGGGCACGTGCCATTGAAGTCACCGCCGCGCTATTGGTATTGATTGCTGCGTTGATTGGTGCAAGCACCGTCGCGCTGGGCGAAATTCGCGCCAATCCCACACGACCTTCGCTTCCCACTTGCGTGAAATGTCCGCCTAAATAGAGGACATCGCCCGTGCCAATCGCCAATGAATCAACACGTGCATCCGTGCGCGTACTCCACGCCGGATCCAATGCTCCATTGCTCAGAAACCTGGCGATGTTGCCCATGGATGGAACAATTTCGCCAAACTCCCCCCCTAAGTAGACACGCCCCAGCGAATCGACGCCAAGTGCGTTCGCTCGAATGGATTGCTGGCCAAACCCTTGCCAGTTCAAATCCACCTCTCCGATGCCGCCCGAAGCGATCCTGGCTACTCCGCCTCGATATTCATCGTCCACAATCTGAAAATCGCCACCAATGTAGAGCGAATTGCCCGGACCAAACGCAAGCGCATTGACCGATCTATCAACCTGAGGGTTCCATTCCGGATTCGCCGCCCCCTATCCGCTCGTGGACAACTTCGCCAAGTCGCGGCGTTCCAGCCCACCGATCCTATTGAACGCCCCCCCGACGAAAAGAGAACCGGCTCCATCATAAAGCAGGGCTCTAAACTCGGCAGCTCCGCTTACACCCTCCATAGGGAACCAATCATGATCCACGGCACCCGGTCCAATGCCATCCTTTGGCACCTTTCCCAACCCACGACGATGTTCACCGCCAAGCGCATTGAATTGTCCTCCTATGTAAACCGATGACTCATCGAGCGCAAGCGCACTAACTCCAAAGCTATCGATGAGCGGTCCCCAATCGGGATCGACTCCGGCAACATCGCCGGAGACTAGTCTGGCGACGTGGGTACGCGCGACTCCGCCTACGCTAGCAAAATTTCCGCCGATGTAGGCTTCGCCATTGCTGTCCACCGCAATTGCGTAGACTGCGCTGAAGGAGCCGTCCACATTCAATATCCACGATGTATCCAGCGTTCCATCGGGGCGAAGCTTCGCAAGATTGGAACGCGGTTGTCCATCAATAGACTCGAAGTTTCCTCCAATGAGATAGCTGCCATCCGGCAACTGGGCAATAGCAAACACAACTCCATTCATGGAAAGCTCAAGTCTTGGAGTGCCGAGAGGAGGAGGTGTCTGCGCGTGCAAGACCGTTGCCAGAGAAAAAAACCCCAGAACAAATCTGGCCATGATCCTGACTGCATTAGTTATTCCATTCTTCATACGTTCCGGACCCTATTTTGGAACCAAGCTATCTCCCCGCTTTCCCTCATGGTCGTGAGGTAGTTCGGCACCAAACCTGCCAACTCGGTTGATGGAACTTCAATTTCGATACTACTCTATTTCGAGCATGCATTGGCATATGCCTTGAATGTACTTTCTATCTGTTCCCGCCTCTTTCCTGAGCCGCGATTGTAGGGGCAGTCCATGCGAAGGTGCGGCACTCATCCGTTCTGACACTCCGGGCTTGGCAATCGGCGTCGAAAGAGGATTGGAGTCAATCAAGTATAGATTTTTTGCATTTCGACCACAGGAAATCAAACTTGTGGAGGTGCCGATTTCGAGTCGCGTCGCGAACATCATGGCAACTAGACTGCGATGTCCAGTAGTTTGCTCTAGCCATCCAGCAACTGACGCAGGAAAGGCACGGTAACCCGGCGTTTGGCGGCGAGTGCGGCGCGGTCGATGCGTTCGAGCAGGCTTGTGAGCGTTGCAAGGTCGCGCGAGTGGCGGTTGAACAACCAGTCCATCACTTCATCCTCAAGCGCGATGCCACGTTGTGCGGCGCGCTCGCGCAGTACCGTGCGTCGGCCTGCCTCATCGAGCGCACGCAGTGACCACTGCGTGCTGGATGCAAGACGCGAAACCAGGTCCGGCAAAGTGAGGCCAAGTGAAGCCGGTGATTCTTGTGCGGCGAACAGCAGGCGCGTGCCTTCCGCGCGGCAGCGGTTGTAGAGGTCAAACAAGGCGTGTTCGGATGCAGAATTGCCGGCAATGGAGTCCACGTTGTCCAAGGCAAGCAGATCGCTGCCGCCCAAGGCGCGAATGCCGTCCTCCGAACCTTCCGCAAAGCGTGCGAGGTCGAGGTATTGCGCAACCTGACCTGCTGCGGAAGCATGTGCGCAGGCGGCGATCAACAGGTGCGTCTTGCCGCTGGCGTGCAGCCCGCAAATGAAAATCGGATCGCCTGCTGCCGGATCCTGCAACAAATCCAGCAAGGGGCCAGTGCCCTCGACCAGAAACGTTTGAAAGCGCTGGTGCGCTGGCCAGCGCAGGGCCAACGGAAGCTGGTTGCTCATGCGGGCTTGTCGGGTTCCGCTGGCGCAGGCGCGGCTTTCGGTGTCGATTCGGCTTCGCCTTTTGCAACGCGCACGGAATCGGCAATGCTTACTTCCAGCACGATGGCCGAATCCGTGGGTGGCTCCTGGTACATCTCGCTTTGCGTGTAGCGCTGGTAGGCATAGCGCAGCAGCACCATGATCACCGCAGCCAGCGGCAGTGCCACCAGCACGCCGACAAAACCGAACAACTCGCCACCGGCAAGGATGGCAAACATGACGGCGACGGGATGCAGGCCAATGCGGTCGCCGACCAGTTTCGGCACCAGCACATAACCTTCCAGCAACTGGCCCGAGGCAAACACGATCAGCACCATGGCCACGTGGAATGCATCCTGGTACTGCACCAGCGCGGCAATCACGCCCATGGCGACGCCGACGATGGCGCCGAGATAGGGAACGAAACTGATGAGTCCGGCAATCATGCCGATCAATGGACCGACGCTGATGCCGACCGCCCACAAGCCCACGCCATACAGCACGCCGAGAATGATCATCACGCTGAGCTGGCCGCGCAGGAATGCGCCGAGCGTCTCATCGGATTCGCGTACCAGGCGCACCACCACCGGCTCGATGTGGCGCGGCAACAGCGCATGGATGCGGTCGACCAGCAGGTTCCAGTCACGCAGCAGGTAGAACGCAGCC
>CAZTYC010000235.1:2772-4315 GCA_964617435.1 uncultured Burkholderiales bacterium | reverse complement strand
TCGCCGATCGTGATCCCGTTGTCCAACAATGTGACCTACGCTTGCACGGTGACCGCCTCCACAACATCGTCCACCGGCCCGGCGTCGAACAGCGTGATGGTCACGCCGTTCGTCCCTTTGCAGTTGATGGCCGTGAAGTCGCGCAAGGCGCACCGCAATGTCGGCGACCTCGACATCGACATCGCCCTGGGGCGCGGCATACACGACGCCATCACCGTGGAACCGCGCGGCGGGCCGCACAAGCTGGTCTTCGAGTTCAACCTGCCGGTCACCAGCGTGGGCGCCATCGCGCTGGTGGACAAGGATGGCGCAAGCACGCCGCGGGGCGCGTACACCCTCAGCGGCAACGCCGTCGAGTTGCCGCTGGACGGCCTCGAGGACAACCAGCGCATTGCCATCGTGATGACCGGCGTGAACGGCAGCTACACGGCGAACGCCGCGGTGGGGTTCCTCCAGGGGGACATCAACGATTCAAAGCGCGTGACGGCGGCGGATGTCATCACGCTCAAGCGCCGCAGCGGGGCCGCCACGGTCGACGCGACCAACGCGCGCTTCGACATCAACCTCGACGGTACGATCTCCAGCGTGGATGTGAACTACGTGAAAAACCGCGCCGGGCGGATGATTCCCTAGCGAAAACTTTCAAAACGCCAGGCGCGGTGCGGCTTTCTGGGCATTTTGGCCTTGAGAGCCGCGCCAGTGCTGGGGTTTGCAAAGCGCATTCAAACAAAAAGGGCGGCCCCCGGTGAACAGGGAGCCGCCCTTTTGAATGCCTGACGCCGGGGGTCAGTCGCTGCTGGTGACGCCCAACAGCGCCAGCAGGTTGCTGAACACGTTGTAGATGTCCAGGTAGATGTTCAGCGTGGCCGACACGTAATTGGTTTCGCCGCCCGTGACGATCTGGTTAATGTCGTAGAGCATGAACGCGGAAAAGATGCCGATGGCGACCACCATGATGGCCAGCGAGAGCGCCGGCATCTGCAGGAAGATGTTGGCGAACACCGCGACGAGCAGCATCAGCGCGCCCACGAACAGGAACTTGCCCATGCCGGAAAGATCGCGCTTCAACGTGGTGGCCAGTGTGGCCATGCCGAAGAAAATCAGCGAGGTGCCGCCGAAGGCCGCGGCGATCAGCGTGCCACCGTCCTTGAGCGTCATGATCTTGGAAAGCAGGCCGGAGAGCATCAGGCCCATGAAGAACGTGAAGCCCAGCAGGATGGCCACGCCCCAGGCGCTGTTCTTGGTCTTTTCAATGGCGTAGAAAAAACCGAAGGCGATCGCCAGGAACAGGAAGAAGCTGATGACCGGGCTGGCCTTGAAGAACGAGAAACCGATCGCCATGCCAACGGCGGACCCGAGCACCGTGGGCACCAGCGACAGGGCCAGCAACAGGTAGGTGTTGCGCAGCACGCGCTGCTGCGCGGCGCCAAAGGTTGCTGCCGGGGCGGAGGACGGTATCGGAGAAAGAACGGGGTTGTCTTGGGACATGAGTTTTTCCTTTCGGAACAGTGCAAATGACGGGAATGCTACCAGCATCAGACCG
>CAZTYC010000235.1:0-2672 GCA_964617435.1 uncultured Burkholderiales bacterium | reverse complement strand
ACCGGCAACGGCGCAAGTCGTTCGTGGGTTCGAATCCCACCCCATCCGCCACAATCTTGGTGAGGTCCAACGTGTTTCGATCCCCTTCAATCGCCGCTTCGACGGCGATTTCCATTTTTGCAGCCGCCTTGACGCCGGTTTCCGCGTTTGCGCAGGCAGAGGTGTTCAAGGCGCGCGACTACAAGGTCCGTGCCGTCAAGGTTGTCGAGGGGCTTTACCATCCCTGGAGCCTGGCCTTCCTGCCGGACGGGCGCCTGCTCGTCACCGAGCGGCGCGGCACGTTGCGCATCGTCGAGAGCGGCAGGCTGCTTCCGGCGCCGGTCGCCGGGTTGCCCGAGGTCACTGAACACGGGCAAGGTGGGCTCCTTGATGTGGCGCTGCACCCGAGGTACGCGGAAAACGGGTGGGTCTACTGGACCTACAACGGCAAGGAGAACGGCCTGCACGGCACCGAGGTGGCGCGCGGAAAGCTGGGCGGTACCAGGGATGCGCCGCGCATGACCGATGTGCAAGTGCTCTTCAAGTTGCAGCCCAAGTCGGCGGCAGGTCACCACTTCGGTTCGCGCATCGTCTTCGATCGTGAGGGATTTCTGTATGTGACCTTCGGCGACCGCGGCGATTCTCCGTCAAAGGGCGCGGCGCAGCGCGCACAGCAGCTCAACGACCACGCCGGCAAGAGTATCCGCCTGCACGACGACGGCCGCGTGCCGAAGGACAATCCCTTCGTGAACACGCCGGGCGCCAAGCCGGAGATCTTCACGCTCGGCAACCGCAACATGCAGGGCGCGGCGCTCCATCCGGTGACGGGGCAAGTTTGGGCGCACGAGCACGGCCCGCAGGGCGGCGACGAGATCAACATCCTCAAGGCCGGCGTGAACTACGGCTGGCCGGTGATCACGTACGGCGCCAATTACGGCAGCG
Source organism: uncultured Burkholderiales bacterium (assembly GCA_964617435.1). Classification (GTDB taxonomy): domain Bacteria; phylum Pseudomonadota; class Gammaproteobacteria; order Burkholderiales; family Usitatibacteraceae; genus UKL13-2. Next base: position 1,751 of record CAZTYC010000235.1, on the reverse strand, counting down.
GCACCAGGATCGGCGAGGGCACGGCCAAGGAAGGCATGGCGCAGCCGCTCTTGCACTGGACGCCTTCGATCGCGCCCTCCGGGATGGCGTTTTATTCGGGCAAGGTGTTCACGAAATGGAAGGGCAACCTGTTCGTCGGGGCGCTGGTGAAGCAGAAGCTGGTGCGCGTGGTGCTCAACGGGTCGAACGACGCGGCTGTCTCGCAGGAAGACCTGTTCACCGGCGAACTGGGCCGCATCCGCGATGTGCGCGAAGGACCGGACGGCTTGCTCTACTTGCTGACGGACGATCCGAATGGCGCGCTGATCCGCCTGGAACCGGCGGCATGAGCGCCGGCACCATCCGCGTCTGGGACGCGCCCACGCGCGTGTTCCACTGGCTGCTGGCGATCTGCGTGATGATTTTGCTGGTGACGGGCAAGCTTGGCGGCGAATGGATGGAATGGCACAAAAAGGCCGGCTATGTCGCGCTGGGGCTGGTGCTGTTCCGCCTGGCGTGGGGCGTGGCGGGCAGCGAGACGGCGCGCTTCGCGCAGTTCCTTCGCGGGCCCCGCGACATCATGGATTACGTGAAGGGACGCTGGAAACCCGCGCCCGGCCACAATCCGCTGGGCGCGCTCAATGTGATCGCCATGCTCGTCGCGGTCTTGTTCCAGGCGGTCACCGGGCTGTTCACCAACGACGACATCGCCTTCGAGGGGCCGTTGTACGTCATGGTGTCGAAAGAGACCAGCGACACGCTGACCCAGCTGCATCAATGGAGCGGCGACCTCATCATCGGCCTGGTCGCGCTCCACGTGCTGGCGATCGTCTGGTACCTGGCCATCCGGCGCGACAACCTGATCGGCCCGATGTTCACCGGCCGCAAGGCGGTGGGAGGCGCCGCCGAGCCGCGCTTCGCCAGTGGGTGGATCGCACTCGCCTGGGCCATCGTCGCCGCCGCCGTGGTGTGGGCTGTCGTCACCCGCATCTGGGCCTGAGCGGGGGCAAAGAAAAACGCCGCGCGAGGCGGCGTTTGGGTGCTGCGGGAGAGCGTGCGGGACTAGCGGCTCTTGTAATCGTCGTGGCACGCCTTGCAGGAGGCGCCGGTGGCGCCGAACTGCTTCTTGATGTCGTCGAACGAACCCGTCTTGGCCACTGCCGCGAGCTTGGCGGTCTCCTCGTTCATCTTGGTCATCTTGGCCTTGAAATCGTCCATCTTCGCGAAGGCCTCGGGCTTGACCTTGGTCTCACCCTTGTCCGTGCCGGGCGTGAAGCCTTCCAGCGTGAGCTTGGACACGAACGCCACGATTTCGGCGCGGCGCGCGAAGTCTTCCTTGTTGTACGGCACTTCGCCCTTTACCACGGCGGCCATCGGGCCCATGTTCCAGCCGATCACCCGGTAGGCACCTTGCCTGTATTTGATGGCGTCTTCGGGCTTGGCTTGCGCGAACAGGGGGGCGGACACCAGGCCCGCGACGGCGGATGCGAGGGCAATTCCTTTCAGCATGGGTACTCCAAGGGTGTGTGGATCGGCGCGTCGAAATCTAACAGACGATCCAGGCGCAATCCCGTTGACACGGGTCACAGTGTTTGTTACGGCGGAAAGCCAAACTCAAGAAAGGACGCCGCTTTCAGGCCAAAAATGTCCAAAACGCCGCGCCAATCCTAGGGTTTTGGAATATTTCCGCGCCCGGATTCCGCGTCCGCCCAGCAGTTCGGCGTCTCGTACAGGCGCACCCGCGTGAGCGTGAGCTCGTGGCCGAAGCGGTC
>CAZTYC010000234.1:0-4325 GCA_964617435.1 uncultured Burkholderiales bacterium | reverse complement strand
TCAGGCGCTAGAATGTGAAGATTCTCACATCTGCCTGCTTCCAGCCTTGATCGTATTGGATCTTCGGAGCGGCGCCAGAACACCAGTCCAGCGCGACCCGGATTGTCGATCGGGCGACGATGGGCAACAACGGAGGAGGGCAATACCCAATGGATCTGCGCAAGATCAAGACACTGATCGACTTGGTCGAACAGTCCGGCATCGCCGAGCTGGAAATCACCGAGGGCGAGGAAAAGGTCCGCATCAGCCGGCACGGCACCGCCCCGGCCTATGCTCCCCAAATGCACATGCAGGCCCCGATGGCCATGCCTGCGGCCCTTCCGGCCGCCGCGGCACCCGCCCCGGCGCCCGCCCCTGCGGAGGCTGCGGGCCACCAGTTGAAATCGCCAATGGTCGGCACGTTCTATCGCTCGCCGTCCCCGGGCGCGCCATCGTTCGTCGAAGTGGGCCAGTCTGTGACGAAAGGCCAGACGCTGTGCATCATCGAGGCCATGAAGCTGCTGAACGAGATCGAATCGGATACCGCGGGCGTGGTCAAGGCGATCCTGGTCGAGAACGGGCAGCCCGTCGAATACGGCCAGCCATTGTTCATCATCGAATAGGCGGGACGGATGGCGGTCTTCTCCAGCGCCCAGAAACCGGGCGCGATGTTTGAAAAGGTGCTGATTGCCAATCGTGGCGAGATTGCGCTTCGCATCCAGCGCGCGTGCCGCGAAATGGGCATCAAGACGGTGGCGGTGCATTCGGAAGCGGATGCCGATGCCAAGTACGTCATGCTGGCCGATGAGTCGGTCTGCATCGGTCCGGCGCCGTCCAAGGACAGCTACCTCAACATCCCGGCCATCATTAGCGCGGCCGAGGTGACGGACGCCCAGGCGATCCACCCCGGGTACGGCTTCCTTTCCGAGAACGCCGATTTCGCCGAGCGTGTGGAAAACTCCGGTTTTGTGTTCATCGGACCGCGACCGGAAAACATCCGGACCATGGGTGACAAGGTGGCCGCGAAGGCGGCCATGAAGAAGGTCGGCGTCCCCTGCGTGCCGGGTTCGGATGGCGCCCTGCCGGATGACGCCAAGGAAATCCGCCGCATCGCGGCGGAAGTGGGTTACCCGGTCATCATCAAGGCCGCCGGCGGCGGGGGCGGGCGCGGCATGCGCGTCGTGCACACCGAGGCGGCCTTGGTCAACGCCGTCCAGATGACCCGCGCGGAAGCGCAGTCCGCATTCGGAAACCCGATGGTGTATCTGGAGAAGTTTCTGGAAAAGCCGCGTCACGTGGAAATCCAGGTCCTCGCCGACGAGCACAAGAACGCGGTCTTCTTGTGGGAGCGCGACTGCTCGATGCAGCGTCGCCACCAGAAGATCATCGAGGAGGTGCCGGCGCCGGTCATGAAGGCAAAAGTGCGCGACCGCATCGGCGAGCGCTGCGCCGAAGCCTGCGTGAAGCTGGGATATCGCGGCGCCGGCACGTTCGAGTTCCTCTACGAGAACGACGAGTTCTATTTCATTGAAATGAACACGCGCGTGCAGGTGGAGCACCCGGTGTCAGAAATGATCACCGGTATCGACATCGTCCAGGAGCAGATCCGCATCGCTGCGGGCCAAAGGATGCGTTTTCGCCAGAAGGATGTCGCGTTGCGCGGCCATGCCCTCGAATGCCGCATCAATGCGGAGAATCCGGTCACCTTTGTGCCCTCCCCGGGGCGCATCACGCGCTTCCATGTGCCGGGTGGCCCGGGGATCCGCGTCGATTCCCACGTGTATGCCGACTATTTCGTGCCTCCGCATTACGATTCGCTGATCGCCAAGGTCATCGCGCACGGTGACACGCGCGAGCAGGCGTTTGCGCGCATGCGCACCGCGCTGTCGGAAATGGTGGTCGAAGGCATCCAGACCAACCTGCCATTGCACCAGGAACTCCTCAATGATGCCGCCTTCATCGCCGGTGGCACGTCGATTCATTACCTTGAGGAACGCATGGCCAAACTCAAGAAGATCGCCGGCGAAGGCGATTGAGGCTGCGCGGCCGGCGCGGCACCCTGCATGAGCTATTGGAACATCACGCTGGAGATTCCCCACGCGCAAGCCGACCAGCTCGGCGATGCGCTGATGGAATGCGGTGCGCTGTCCGTGGACCTCGCGGACGCCCGCGAAGGCACCGCGGAGGAAATGCCGATTTTTGCCGAACCGGGCGCCGATTCGACCCTGTGGGCGGTGTGCCGCCTTACGGCCCTGTTGCCCGCACAGGCCGACGCGCGCGCCACCGTGGCTCGGGCGGCATCGCTCAGCGGATGCGTGGCGGCGGATTTTGTCGTCGCGCCGCTGGCGGATGCCGACTGGGTGGCGCTTTCACGCGCCCAATTCCAGCCGATCCGAGCCGGCGAACGATTGTGGGTGGTGCCCTCGTGGCATGACGTTCCCGATGACGCATCCATCGTCATCCGCCTGGATCCGGGCGCGGCGTTCGGAACCGGTGGGCACCCGACGACGCGCATGTGCCTGCAGTGGCTCGAGGAGCACGGGCCATTGCTGGCGCAAGCGCATGTGATCGATTACGGGTGCGGGTCCGGAATCCTGGCGATTGCCGCAATGAAACTCGGTGCGGCAAGTGCGCTGGGCATCGACATCGACCCGGTCGCTCTGCCAGCCGCACGCGACAATGCGCGCGCCAACGGCGTGGCGGCCGATTTTCGCGATGCGAACCAGCCGGTGGGCGAGCCTGCCGGCATCGTCCTGGCCAACATCCTCGCCAATCCGCTCAAGGCCCTCGCACCGGCGCTGGCGCGCCACACGCGGGCCGGCGGGCATTTGGTGCTGGCCGGCCTGCTCGACGAGCAGGCGGAGGATCTCGTTGCGATCTACGCGCCGTGGTTTGACCTGCAATGCTGGCGCTCGATCGAAGGCTGGAGTTGCCTGGCGGGGATGCGCCGCGCCTGAACGCTGGCCGCGCGCCCGCGCCGCTATACTCGCGCCATGCTGCTGACCACCTGCCCGAACTGCTCTGCGCAATTCAAGGTCCTGACTGACCAGTTGAATGTGCGCCAGGGACGCGTGATGTGCGGGCGGTGCCGGCATGTGTTCGACGCATTCCAATCATTGACGCGCGGTCCGGACACCACGGGACCCCATGTGCCGCTCGATATAATCCAAACGGAACCGGAGCCCTCCGGCCGGCCAGAAGGCGCCAATTCGGCGTCAAATGCCGATCCCGATCTGGAGGCGGACGCCACGGCAATCGTGTTGGAGGATCTTGAAACGCTGGAGCCTTCGCCGCCACCCGACCGCGCACCCCTCCGTGCGGACGCCAGGCCGGAACCCGGAAATGGCGCCAACCCCTTGCTCGCGAGTGCCGCAGGCGCGCGACGCGAACCCCCTGCGAACAAGGGAGCTGGATGGATCATGTTGTCGGTCCTCGCCGGGTTGGGGGCGGTTGCCCATGCAGCGTATGTGTTTCGCGCGGACCTGGCCAACCACTGGCCGCAAACGCGCCCCTGGCTGGCCCAGGCTTGCGAGCAACTCCGCTGCGACCTGCCCTATGGACGCGACGAGGCGGCGATGAAGATTGAGGCCTCCGACTTGTTGGAACAGCCGGGCAAGTCAAACCGCATCCAGGTCACGGCCACGCTGGCCAATCGCGGGCGACTCCCCATGGACTATCCCTGGCTCGAACTGCGCTTGACGGACAACGCCAACCAGACCGTCCTCAGCAAGTCCCTGCGTCCGCAGGACTACCTGGGCGCGCCACCCGCAGCCGATGCGCATGTGCCGGCGGGAAGCGAGGTGTACATCAATTTCGTGGCGGAAGTCGTTCCGAAGGTGCCGGCCTCCGGGTATGCGGTGCGCGCCTACTATCCCTAGCGCGCCGCTGCCGCGAAACGCGCGGCGCGGGCCGGGCCGGACCGAGGCCGGCACCCTATAATCGGCCATCTCCTCCCGAAGGCTCCATCGGAAATGCCTGCCCTTATTTGCGGATCGCTGGCCTACGACACCATCATGGTGTTCAACGGCAAATTCAACACCCACATCCTGCCGGACCAGATCCACATCCTGAACGTGGCCTTCGTGGTGCCGGACATGCGCAAGGAGTTTGGCGGCACGGCCGGCAATATCGCGTACAACCTGAAGCTCCTCGACGGCGATCCGATGATCATGGCAACAGTCGGCGATGACTTTGGCCCCTACCGCGAAAGGCTGGAACAGCTCGGCATTGCGTTGACCCACGTGCGCGCCATTCCCGGCGCATTCATGGCGCAGGCCTTCATCACGACGGACCTGGATGCCAACCAGATCACCGCTTTTCACCCCGGTGCGATGGCCTCGTCGTAT
>CAZTYC010000233.1:0-4339 GCA_964617435.1 uncultured Burkholderiales bacterium | reverse complement strand
CGTACCTGCACGAGCGCAAGCAGTTTGGCGCGCCCATCGGCACGTTTGGCCTGATGAAGGGCAAGGTGGCGGACATGTACGTGGCGCTGCAATCCTCCCGCGCGTTTTCGTACCGCGTGGCCACCATGCTCGATCAGGGCCGCGGACGTGCCGCGCGCAAGGACGCGGCGGCATGCATTCTCTATGCCTCGGAGTCCGCAGTGAAAGTGGCCTTGGAAGCCATCCAGACGCTGGGCGGCAACGGCTACATCAACGAATATCCGACTGGCCGCCTGCTGCGCGATGCCAAGCTCTATGACATCGGCGCCGGTACCAACGAAATCCGCCGCATGCTGATCGGGCGCGAGTTGTTTGGCGAATCCGCATGAACCTTTGCATACCGCAATTCGCATCGCGCTGCGGCCCATCCGTCCCACTTTTATTTGAAGCCCGGCCATTGCCGGTTTGACATTCGCACAGGAAGGAAATCATGTCTGAGTCCATCGTCATCGTCGGCGCCAAGCGCACGCCCATCGGTTCCATGAACGGTCAGTTCGTGAACATGACCTCGCCGCAACTGGCGGCGGCGGCCATCAAGGCGGCCGTCGAGCAGGCCGGCCTCAAGCCCGAGGATGTGACCGAGGCGCTGATCGGCTGCGTGCTTCCCGCCGCACTCGGCCAGGCGCCGGCACGGCAGGCCGCGTTGGCGGCCGGCCTGTCGAAATCGACGGCCTGCACGACGGTGAACAAGGTGTGCGGCTCCGGCATGAAAACAACGATGATGGCCTACGATGCCCTGCTGGCCGGGACGGTCTCCGGCGCGGTGGTCGCGGGCGGCATGGAGAGCATGTCCAATGCGCCGCACCTGCTGCCCAAGGCGCGCCAGGGTTATCGCTACGGCCACGTCAAGGTACTCGACCATATGGCCTTCGACGGCCTGGAAAACGCCTACGACGGCAAATCCATGGGCATCTTCGCCGACGCCACAGCCGCCAAGTACGGCATCACGCGCGAGGAGCAGGACGCGTTTGCACTGGAGAGCGTGAAGCGCGCCCAGGGTGCGGTGGCCAGCGGCGCCTTCAAGGCCGAAATTGCCGGCGTGAGTAGCAAGGGCAAGACCGGCGATGTGATTCTCGACACCGACGAAACCCCCGGCCAGTGCCGCCCGGACAAGATTCCCAGCCTCAAGCCCGCGTTCAACAAGGATGGCACGGTGACGGCGGCATCGTCGTCGTCCATTTCCGACGGCGCGGCGGCGATGGTGCTGATGCGCGAGTCGGACGCCAAGGCCAAGGGCATCCAGCCGATCGCCCGCATCGTCGGCCATGCCTCCAATGCGCATGAGCCGGAGTGGTTTACCACGGCCCCGGTCGGCGCCATCCAGAAGCTGCAAGCCAAGCTCGGCTGGACGCCGGACAACGTGGACCTCTACGAGATCAACGAAGCCTTCGCGGTGGTCACCATGGCCGCCATGAAGGATTGCAACCTGCCGCATGCCAAGGTGAACGTGAATGGCGGCGCCTGCGCACTGGGCCATCCGATCGGCGCCACAGGCGCGCGACTCATCGTGACGCTGCTGCATGCGCTCAAGGCGCGCGGCGGCAAGCGCGGCATTGCGTCGCTGTGCATCGGCGGCGGCGAAGCCACGGCCATTGGCGTCGAACTGTGCTGACCGGATTCCGCGCGAGACTTGAAAGGCGGCACCCCGTCACGATAGCGAAACTCCTTGCCAGATAAGGCTTTCCGGGCGTTTTTGGCCTGGAAAGCGCGCCAGTCCTTGTGTTTGTGCCGGATGTCCAAGAGACTTTCGGCACGCCTTGTGCCCCCACCCCGGGCCGACCCCTCAAAATAGGACCCCGTGAAATCCATCCTCATCATCGGCGCATCCCGCGGCCTGGGCCTGGAGCTGGCGCGCCAATACCGCGCCGACGGCTGGCTGACCATCGGCACCACGCGCAGCCCCGAGCAGGACACATTGCTGAGTCACTGCGGGGCGACGGCCCTGCGCGTCGACGTCAACGATGAATCGACGTTTGCAAACCTGGGCCGCGCGCTCGATGGCGGCGGGCTCGATGTGGCGGTCTACAACGCCGGCATCCTCGGCCCGCAGAGCGAAGGAGCCATTCCCTGCCCGGCCGACGAATTCGACGCCGTGATGCACACCAACGTCCTTGGCGCGCTGCGCGCCATCCCGGTCGTGGCCCCTGCATTGGCAAAGCGCAACGGCGTGTTTGCGTTCATTTCCAGCACGATGGGCTCGATCAGCCAGCAATCCACGCCCAAACGCGTGGTGTATCGCGCAAGCAAGGCGGCACTGAACTCCGTCGTCAAGACCGCCGCGAACGAGTGGGGGCCGAAAGGCGTGACCTGCGTTTCTTTGCACCCGGGCTGGGTGAAAACCGACATGGGCGGCGCGGATGCCGACATCGATCCGGCCACCAGCATCGCGGGCATGAAGCGCGTGATTGCGGGCCTCACGCCCTCCAGCAACGGCAGGTTTTTCGATTACACCGGAAAGGAACAGCCATGGTGAAACGGACAGTCTTCATTCTCGCGGCGGTTGTGCTTGCCGCCACCGGGTGCGGCAAGAAGGAGGAAGTGCGCCAAACCCCCGAACAAGCACAGGCGGAAAAGGACGCCGCCACCAAGGCCGTGCGCGACAACCCAGTGTACGGAGAGCAGTTCAAGGCCATGGACAAGGCCAAGGCCGTCGCGGACGAGGCCGCCAAAAAGGCAGACGACACCCTCAAGAAGGTTGAAGAGGCAAAATAAGGCAACGCAACGGACACCCTCCTCATGAGCGCGCACGATTTCCTCACTGAAGAACAACGCATGATCCGCGACATGGCGCGCGACTTCGCCCGCGAGCAGCTGGCCCCGAACGCCGCGCAGTGGGACAAGGACAAGTGGATTCCCGATGCCGTGGTGACCCACATGGGCGAACTGGGGCTGCTGGGCATGGTGGTGCCCGAGGAATGGGGCGGGAGCTTCTCCGATTACACGGCTTACGCCGCGGCGATCGAAGAAATCGCCGCGGGCGATGCCTCCACATCCACCATGATGAGCGTCCACAACTCGGTCGGCTGCGGGCCGATCCTGGCCTGGGGCACGGACGAACAAAAGAAAACGTGGCTGCCCGACATGGCGGCGGGAAAGAAGATCGGATGCTTTTGTCTCACCGAACCGCAGGCTGGGTCGGAGGCCAATAACCTCAAGACCACGGCAAAGTTCATCGACGGCCAGTGGGTGCTGAACGGCGCCAAGCAATTCATCACCAACGGCAAGCGCGCGGCGGTGGCCATCGTGTTCGCGGTCACCGATCCGGAACTGGGGAAGAAGGGCTTGTCCGCATTCATCGTGCCCGCAACTGCGCCCGGCTTCAATGTGCAGCGTCCCGAGCACAAGCTTGGCATCCGCGCCTCGGACACCTGCGCGATCCTGCTGGAGGACTGCCGCATTCCCGAAGCCAATCTCCTCGGTCCACGCGGCAAGGGGCTCGCCATTGCGCTGTCGAACTTGGAAGGCGGCCGCATCGGCATTGCCGCGCAGGCCTTGGGCATTGCGCGCGCTGCGTTCGAGGCCGCCGTGGCCTACGCCAACGACCGCACGCAGTTCGGCAAGAAGATTGCCGAGCACCAGTCCATTGCCAATCTGCTGGCGGACATGGCCACACGCATCAGCGCCGCGCGTTTGCTGATCCACCACGCCGCGCGCATGCGCACTGAGGGACTGCCCTGCCTCACGGAGGCCTCGCAGGCCAAGCTGTACGCCTCCGAGCTGGCCGAGTGGGTGTGCTCGAAAGCCATCCAGATCCATGGCGGCTACGGGTATCTGGAAGACTATCCCGTGGAACGCTACTACCGCGACGCGCGCATCACGCAGATATACGAAGGGACAAGTGAAATCCAGCGCATGCTGATTGCGCGCAGCCTGGCCAGTTCGTGAATTCGCCAGCACGCTGATTCATCGGCCGACCCGGCAAGCCGCCTTCTTCGAATCCAACCCTCCTCGCCCTCCGGGCCCGCCATGCCAACCATTCGAACCAAACTCGATACCCAGTCTCCCGCCTTCGCCGCGAATGCCGAGCACATGCGCGTCGTGGTTGCGGAGTTGCACGCCAATACCGAGCGCGTCTCACAGGGCGGCGGACCGGAAGCCAATGCCAAGCACACCGCGCGCGGCAAGTTGCTGCCCCGTGATCGCGTCAAGGCCTTGCTCGATCCGGGCTCGCCCTTTCTGGAGTTATCCCCGCTGGCCGCATGGGGCATGTACGGCAAAGACGGAATGGATGCTCCGGCCGCGGGGGTCATCACGGGCATCGGCCGCATCGAGGGGACCGAGTGCGTGATCGTGGCCAACG
>CAZTYC010000232.1:0-4352 GCA_964617435.1 uncultured Burkholderiales bacterium | reverse complement strand
AGCGGCGCTGCTCTTCCAGCGTGAACGGCCGCGAGCCGATGCGGCCGAAGATGGCAATCTGGCCACCGGTCTCGTCCACCGCGCGGTCGCGGTCCAGGCCCTTGGCCAGCGCCAGCGCCGGAGATTGCGTCTGTTTCCACGCGATCAGCTTCGGGTTCGGCTCCGGGGAGAATCCGTAGAACTTGGGCTGCAGGTCCGGCGAGGTCAGCTGCACGACCTTCAGTCCGTTCACGCCGTCGGCCACATACGCGAACAGCGAGGCGTTGGTGGTGCCGACGATGACGTCGGTGGCATCGTTGAGCTTGCCGTCCGCGTTGAAGCGCTTGAACTCGAAGGGTGCGTGCGGCTTCTCGATGTCGATGATGGACAGCCCGTCCTTGCCGGCGGCAACGTAGGCATAGGTGCGCGCGAGGTAGATGCCGCGCGCATCCGCCAGTTTCACCCGCGCGCTGCCGACGAGCGCGGCCTTTTCTGGCAACGTCACGTCGACGACTTCGAGGCCTTCGCGGGTGGTGACGAACAGGTAGCGGAACTGCAGCGCCGAGGCGCGCGGGTCGGCCATCGGCACGCGTGCGGCCACCTTGGGCTTGAGCGGATCGTCGAGGTTGAGGATCACCAACCCGCTGTCGGTGGTGATGTAGGCGTAGTAGCCGCCGAGCGTGATGTGCCGCGCGCCGGTGAGCACGCCGCCCTCGTTCCAGGTCGCCGCGCGGGTGAGGAAATTGTTGCGCGGCTCGCCGTCGGCGAAGGTATCCACGTTGGTGACGATCAGGCCCTCCACGGCGTCGACGATGAACGCGTAGTGGTAGATCGGGTGGAACGCCTGCTCCTGGTTGGTCACCCGCATGAGCTCGCCCGTGTTGCGCGTGGGCGCGATGGCCTGGTTGGTGGGGATCGCCATGCAGGTCGCGTTGGTGGATGCCACGTGCGCGTCGTGCCCGAGCGGCGAGAACGGCGCCGTGATGATGCGTTGCGAGACGCCCTTGTTGCCGATGTTGGCCACGTCATACACGCGGAAACCGCCGGCGCCCTCGGCCACGAACAGGTATTCGCCGCGCAGCGCGATGCAGCGCGCCGCGCCCTTCGTGGTGTGGAAATGGGTCTCGGGGGATTCGAGGTTGCGCTTCTGGTGGTCGGCGAACCAGTCGGGGTAGGCGTACTGGTGCAGGTAGCTGCCGATCACCGCCTGCGGCTCCTCCCACTCGGTGACCTGCACCGCCTGCACGTGTCCCTGCGCGCCCACATAGGCATTGAATCCGATGAAATTGACGAAGTTGGTCCCGTGCAGCATCAGCTGCGCCATGATGGCGTTGTTGTCGTTGGCCTGGCTCACGTGGCAGTCGCTGCAGGTCTTGGTCTCGATCTTGCGCTCGGTGTGCGGGTAATGCGGCGCGAAGGCCTGCGAGGAAAACCCGGACGCCGCGATCGGCGGCTGCTGCACGTAGATGCGCTCGCGGTTGGAGTTCGTCGAGGAGAGGATCAGCGCCGAACTGGAGCGGATCGGCGCGATGCGCGCCCCCTTGACCGGGCCGTGCCGGCCCAGCTGGAACATGTCGTCGCGCGCCACCTGCGGGTTGTAGGTCGCGTAGTTGCGCGTCTCGCCGCCCTCGTAGTGGTGCCGCTCGGTTTTCCAGTTGGCCTGGATCGGCAGGTGGCAGCCGGCGCAGGAGGTGGTCCACGACAGGTGGCAGGTGTAGCAGGTCATCTTGTCGTTGGAGTGCGCGAACTCGGTGGGCGACTTCGCATTCGGGTCCGCCGGGCCCCATTCGCCCGCACGCCCGCCGGCACCGGCGTGCATCAGCTTGGCGCGCGCCGCCTTCTCGTTGTATTTCGGGTTGCCCGGCGTGACGGTGTCCTTCACCAGGCTCATTTCCCACTCGAGGTCCTTGTTCAGCGCCGAGCGCTGGAACAGCTTTCCATCGATCCACTCGAAGCGCTTCCTGCCGTCCTGCGTGCGCAACAGTTTCAGGTCGCGCCCGCCCGGCTTGGCGGCCGGCCCGGAGGTGAACAGGGTCGGGTATTTATCCGCCGTGCCGTGGCAGTCCACGCAATCGATTTCCACGGCCGCGGCCACTTCGCCGTAGATGTGGCCGTTGTTGTGGGCGTCCTGCGAGAAATGGCAATCGACGCAGTGCATGCCGAGGTCGAGGTGGATCGACGACAGGTGAACCGATTTCTTGAACTTCTCCGGGTCGTTGTCCGACACCGCCTTGCCATCCTTGTCGAGCAGCGTGCCCTTGCGGTCGCGCTTGAAGATGTAGCGGAAGTTCCAGCCGTGCCCGTGGTAATCGGCGAACTGCGTGTCCTTGAGTTTTGGATTCAGCTCCGACACCTTCTTGAGGAATTCCGGGTCGCTCCACAGTCCGCGGATCGACGCTTCCTCCGGATTGCGGTCGAGGATTTTGCGGGCCTCGGCGGCGGTCGGGTACTTCTGGGACTTCGGCCACATCGAGGGCGCGTCGGCCTCGTAGTCCCACATCGTGGTGCCGTAAAAGCTGTTCACGAACACGTTGGGCTGGTGCATGTGGCAGACCATGCACTGCGAGGAGGGGATGGCGCGCGTGAACTCGTGCTTGAGCGGATGTCCGGACTCGGTCTTGCTGATGGTCGGGTCGGCGGTCTGCGTCTTGCCCTCGTGGCCGAACTTCGCGTACGGCCCGGAGCGCGAGGGATCGCGGTCGTTGGCGTACACCGTATGGCAGGCGGTGCAGCCGGAGGAGCGGTAATCGCCCGGCTGCTCGTTGGTGCCGAGGAACCACAGGTGCGGGTCGTTGAGGCGCGTCTTGGTGATATTGATGACCGGCACGGCGATGCGCTGGCCCGTGCCCGGCCCGCGGTTGGACTGCTTGATGTCGGGGCGGCCCGGCTCGTCGAGCTTTTGCAGCGCGCCGGTGCTGTTGGGCAGCCCCACCTCCGGGAACTGCGAGTTGATGACGCGTCCGCCGCGTTCGAACACGCGGAAAATGTCGGCCGGCGGGATGGTTTCCCACGCGGGCAGCGGCGCCAGCGAGGGCAGGATGCCCATCTTGGTCATTTCCGGCGTCGGGACGATCGGGTTCTTGATCAGCGCGCCGACCCCGTTCTCGTCGTACGCCTCGCCCAGGATGTAGCGCTTGAAGGGGAGAATGCCGTTGTTGTACGCCGCGCCCCCCCACAGCATGGAGGAGGTGGCCATCATGCTGCGCTCGACGGCCTGGATGATTTCAAGGTGGCAGGCGCCGCAGGCCGCGCGCGCCACCCGCAGGTCGCCCGGGTTGACGAAGCGGATGTATTCCTTGGCTTCCTTGTTGAGCAGCGTGTACGAGCCCTCCGGGTTGGCCGACGACGGCCAGTTCCAGGCCTTCGGGTTGCGCGGGTTCACGTGTGCGCGGTGCATCGCCATCGCGTACGCCTCGCGGCCGCTGTCCTTGTACGTCGTGTTGGGCGGGCGCGACACAGTCACATCGCCGCCGTGGCAATCGGTGCAGCCGAGCACCACGCCGGGGTTCTGGTGCATGGTGTGCCGGTCGCTCGCGCTGTGGCAGGACACGCAGCCCGTGGACTTGCGGTCGGCATCCATCACGGACTGCCGCTCCGGCGCGGGCGGATACGGCGTGTATTTGATGTCGAGCAGCGCACCGCCGCCCGAGGCGGGCGCGTCGGCGGACAAGGTCACCGCGGCAACGGCCAGGCCCATGAACAGCAAACCCAAGCACTGGCGCGCCGTTCCGGGCCAAAATGCCCCGGTCGCCGCGTCCGCCAAGGGGTTTGGCCTTCGCATCATGGCGGGTTCATCGCGTTGTGTCGTGATCATCTGTGTGTTCACCGGGCCATCCGCTTTCAATACGTGAGCAACAGGTTCACCAGCACCGAGTACTGCGGCCCGCGCTTGCCTTCGTCGTACAGCTGCTTGAGCCCCCTGCCCGGCAGCAGGGCGGCGGCCGAGGCATTGAGGACCACGTTCTGCGACATGAAGGGCCGGTACTGCGCACCGACCGAGAGGTCCACGCCGAGGTCCTTCGACGGTGGCGCCTGGTTGCGCAGCACGCCGAGGCTCGAGGTGTTCACGAAGCTGAGCTTGGACAAATTCCCGAGCACGCGAAGCTGCGGCGTGAGGTCGGCGTCCGCCCCGACACCGGCAAGCAGCAGGCCCGGGTTCACGAAGTTCGACTGGCCCTGGTCTTTTGAGGAGCGCAACGACGGCAGCACACCGTTGCGTTGCGACAGCGCCACACCGCCGCCACCGATGAGCGGCACCGCCTGGCGGATGAAGAAACTGGTGTCGGCGCCGGCGAACTGCGGGTTTTCCAAAATGGCGTCGAAGCCGGTGGCCTTGCCGTCGAACGGGTCCTTGTCGCCGGTGGCGAACAGCG
>CAZTYC010000231.1:0-4388 GCA_964617435.1 uncultured Burkholderiales bacterium | reverse complement strand
GCGATGTAATCCCTCCCCTTCATTTTCCAGTCCCGCCGGACTTTGCCAACGCACCAGAATCCTGCGATAATTCCCAATTCTTCAAACACTTAAACGCCTAGAGGTGGCCCCGGCGGTTCGGTTCGCTGAACCCCGTCAACGCGGCAGACCCTTTGCGAAAGGAACCCCCATGAAAGCCAAGATTCATCCCGAATTGCATGACGTGCTGTTTTTCGACTCATCGTGCGATTTCAAATTCCTGACGCGCTCCACCGTCGACGTCAAGGGCCGCGAAAAAATGAAGTGGACCGATGGCAAGGAATATCCCGTGATCCGCATCGAAGTCTCATCGGAATCGCACCCGTTCTACACGGGCAAGCACAAGATCATGGACACCGCCGGCCGCATCGACAAATTCCGCCAGCGCCATGCCCGCACTTCGGGCGCCAAGGCAGCCGCGAAGTAAGGTCGTTCGCGCAGCTAAAAAAAGAAAGGCAGCTTCGGCTGCCTTTTTTCATGGCTGGCAAAAATCAGCGACCGCACCGGCGCTGCATAACCGCCTTAGAATCGAAGCCAGTTTTTGCAGACAGGGAGCCGCCATGAACCCATTCCGCAGGCCAGACCGCGTCCCGTCGTGGTTGCTGAACACCGTCCTCGTGTTGGTTCTGGGCCTGGCATTGCCGGCCTGCAAGACCGTCGTCAATCCGGTGTCGGGGAAGAAGGAAATCGCGACGATGGACGAGGGCGACGAGATCGCCAACGGCCGCGCGCAACACGAAGAAATCCTCAAGCAATATCCGCGCTTGAATCAACCCGCGCTGCAGGCGTACGTGTCCGAGGTCGGCATGCGCATCGCGCGGCAGTCGCACCGGCCGAACCTGCCGTGGACCTTCACGGTGCTCGACAGCCCCGAGGTCAACGCCTTTGCCACCACCGGCGGCTACGTTTACATCACGCGCGGCATCATGGCGTACCTGAACAGCGAGGAGGAACTTGCCGGCGTGCTCGGGCATGAAATGGGCCACATCACGGCGCGGCACGTGGCCCGGCAAAGCCGGGACCAGCAGGTCGCGGGGATCGGGCTGTTCCTTGCCACGCTCGCCGGCGCGTACGTGGGCGGCGAGCGCGGCGCGCAGGCGGCCCAGCAGTTGGGATCGGGCGTGGCGCAGGCGGGCTTCCTGCTTCCGCACAGCCGAGATCACGAAAACCAGGCCGACGGCCTTGGCGTGGAGTACCTGGACCGCGCGGGCTACGATCCAGCCGCCATGGTCCGCGTGATCGAAGTGCTGAAATTGCAGGAGAGTTTTGCCGAGGACGAAGCGCGCGCGGGCGGCGCGGCGCGGCTCAACCGCATGCCCGCGTGGATGTCCACGCACCCGGCCAACGAGGAACGCCTCGCGCATGCGAAGTACGCCTCGGGGCTGATCCCCCCCAAGGCGCACACCGATCCCGGGCGCGACCGTTACCTGCGCGCGATCGACGGCCTGACTTTCGGTGATTCGCGCGAAAGCGGCGTCGCGCGCGGAAGGCAGTTCTATCATGAACCGCTCAGTTTCACGATGACGCGGCCGGAGCGCTGGAAGTTCCAGAACGAGTCCGACAAATTGACCGTGATTTCGCCCGACCAGACTGCCGCCGTGATCATTGCGCCGGCAAATCCCCGTGGCAACCACGAGCAGGCCATCCGCACCATGCTCAATCCGGACCAGGGGCGCGCCGAGCGAATCACCATCAACGGCAATCCGGCGACCTATTTTTCCGGCTCGCGCCAGGGCAGCCCGCTCGAGGCCACCGTGGTGAGCATTGCGGATGCGGACTTCATCATGGTGCCGCTGGCAAAATCGCCACAAGCCCAGCAGCAATACCGCCGCGAGGTCCTCGAGATCATGAACAGCGTGCGCCGCATGAACGCCGAGGATGCGCGCCGCGCGCAGCCCACGACGCTGCACGTTGTCCCCATGCCGCGCGGTGCTGCCGGACAGGGGTTCCGCGACCTCGCGCGCGCCACGCCGGAACCGGGCGCAATGGAAGGCCAGTTGCGTCTCATCAATCAAGCGTATCCGACCGGCACCATCGAACCGGGCCGACTCGTCAAGTCCCTCCGGTAGGCGGCGGATTGGCGAATCCCGATACCCGAGGACCGCTGACCGGCCCCATCATCTTTGATGGCCGGGCCACGCCGGTCAAGACCGCGCTGTTCTACATCGTCTGTGCCGCGTGGATTCTTGCCGGACTCCTCGGCCATGATCCCTGGAAAGCCGACGACGCGATCACCTTCGGCACCGTGCTTGAGTTGCTGCGGCAAGGGCACTGGGTGGCGCCCCACGTCGCCGGCGTGCCGTACCCCGAGTATCCACCGCTCTATACCTGGCTGGCCTCGCTCACCGCCTACCTGACGTCCGGCGCGATGCCCCTGCATGACGGCGCGCGCCTGGCCACCGGGCTTTGCATGGTGGTGACCTTCCTGTATGTGAAGAAGGCTGCGACGCGCCTGCACGATGAACGCGCCGGGCGCATGGCCGTGCTGCTGCTGCTGGGCAGCCTGGGATTGCTCCTGCGCGGCCACGAAATGAATCCCGAGGTCCTCGGGCTGGCCGGATTCGCCATGGCGCTCTACGGGCTGACGCGCATCAATTCAGACGGGACGAAGGGCGGCGTGACACTAGGCGCCGGCTGCGCGATCATCGCGCTATCGACGGGATTGATTCCCGCGCTGTTTCCGATCGCCATCGCACTGGCGGCCGTCGCCCTTCAGCGCGACCTGGGCAACCGAGCCCCGCGCAAGGGTGTCCTGATCGCGCTCGGTTTTGCGGTCGCGGCCGCTGCGCTTTTTGCGGTCTTGCTGGTCTGGTCCGGACAACCACTCGAGCGTTGGTGGGGCGCCCTCCTCGGACTGCCCCTGCGGGAGGGCCGGCGCGCGACGGACTGGACCTACTTCGTGACCGTTCTTCCCTGGTATGCCCTCCCCTCGCTGCCTTTCGCGCTTTGGGTGTGGGCGAAGGATCGCCGGCGCATTCGCGATCGCCAGGACCTCGCATTGCCGTTGGCGGCCTTCCTGGTGCTGCTCGTCGGCGTCTCGCTGCTGCGCAAGGCCAATGATGCGGTGGCCATGGGGCTGCTGGTGCCGCTCGCGATCGCCGCATCCGGCGCGCCCGACCGCCTTCCGCGCGGCGTCGCGCGGTTTGTCGATTGGTTTGGCCTGGTGTTCTTCGGATTGGGCGCGCTTGCGCTGTGGCTCTATTGGAGCGCGGCGGTCACCGGCATTCCCGCCGCGGCAGCGCGTGCCGTCGCGCGGCAGGCCCCCGGCTTCACCTTCGAGTTCGCGTTTGCGCCGTTTGCCATTGCGCTGGCGCTGACCCTGGTATGGCTCTACGCCGTGGCACGCGCACACCGGAACAACCGGCGCGCCATCGTCAACTGGTCCGCCGGCTTGACCATCCTGTGGGTCCTGCCGAACCTCCTCGCGCTGTCCGCATTCGACCACGTCAGGAGTTATCGCGGCGTGGCGCAATCGCTGTTGGCGCAGGCGCCCCCGGGGGGCCGCTGCGTGGCCGGCATCGGCGTGGGCGATGCGCAACGCGCGCTGCTGGATTACTGGGCCTCGCTCCGGCTTGACGAGGCCGGATCGGGCTGTCCCCTGGTCTTGACACAGGGCACGCGTGACCGTCCGGCTCCCGTCCCCGCGGACGCAACGCTGGTGTGGGAGGGCGCGCGGCCCGGCGACAACCTGGAAAAACTGCGGCTTTACGCCCTCCGAACGGACAAGATTTCAAACTGAAGCGCCATGGATCCCGGATGCCCGCACGGGGTCACTATGGGATAATGGCGGACTATCGATTAGCGCACCCGGATCCGAGAAAAGAGGTGCCCTCGCATGCATCCCTCGCTGCAGCGGCACCCGGATTTCGCTCCCCCGTTCAGGGGCCGAAACTGATCCGGTTGCATCTATTGCCAGGAGAACAGCCGATGCATGCCCAAGCCCATCCCGTCCCCATGCGCGACGCCCCGACGCGCCACCCGAAGCTCAGGGCCTGGGTGGAGGAAGTTGCCGCCCTGACCCAGCCGGACTCGATCTACTGGTGCGACGGCTCGGAGGCGGAATACGACCGCCTCTGTGGCGAACTGGTCGCGGCGGGTACCTTCACGAAGCTCGACGCCAAGCTCCGCCCCAACTCCTACCTGGCCTTGTCCGACCCCTCCGATGTGGCGCGCGTGGAAGACCGCACCTTTATTTGCTCTGCAAAGCAGGAGGATGCGGGGGCAACCAACAATTGGGTGGATCCGGCGCAGATGCGGAGCCGGCTCAATGAGCTGTTCGCCGGGTGCATGCGCGGGCGCACCATGTACGTGGTGCCCTTCTCGATGGGCCCGCTCGGCTCGCCCATCGCCCACATCGGCATCGAGCTGTC
>CAZTYC010000230.1:0-4397 GCA_964617435.1 uncultured Burkholderiales bacterium | reverse complement strand
GCTTGATCGGCACGATCTCGTTGGCGAGGTAGGTCTCCAGCGGCTCGATGCCGGATTTGACGACCAGCTCGCGATCCCCCTTGATGCGCCCGAGCAGGGCCTTCTGCGCGGAAATCGGGAACACCTTTTCAGGTGGCAGGCCGAGCTGGGTCGCGGTGGTGTCGACCATGCGCTTGATGCCGGCGTTGATCTCGTCCTGGGTCTTCAGCTCGTCCCACATGAGGTCGACCTTGTTCAACACCGCCATCTTGGCGGGCAGGCCGGTTTTCACATAGCGTTCCCAGATCTCCAGGTCGGACTTGGTGACGCCGGTGTCGATGGACAGCAGGAACAGCACCGCGTGGGCGTTGGGCACCGTGGAGAGCGTGAGTTCCGGCTCCAGGCCAAGCGCATTGAGGCCGGGCGTGTCGAGCACCGACAGGCCGTTGGACAACAGCGGATGCGGGTAGTTGATCATCGCGTAGCGCCAGGCCGGCACCTCCACAATGTCGTCTTCCTTGGGACCCTCGCCGGATTCGTCGAACATCGGCAGCAGGCCCATCATGCGCGCGTCCAGCGCATACACGCGCTTGGTGTCCGCCAGCGCCGACAGCGCCTGCTTCATCTCCTTCACGCTGTCCACGTTCAGCCGGATCTTGGACCACTCGACCGGCATGTTCTTGAGTTGCGAAATCGATTCGTCGCGATAGCGCGTTTCCACCGAGAGCAGCTTGAGGTACGGCTCCTCGTTCGGATCGTGGAACAGCTCGGTGGGGCACATCGTGGTGCGGCCCACGTCCGAGGGCAGCAGGCGTTCCTTGAAGCTCGAAAAGAACAGCGCGTTGATCAGTTCGGACTTGCCGCGCGAGAATTCCGCGAGGAACGCCAGCTGCAGGCGTCCGCGGTTGAGGGTCTCCAGCAGGTCGTAGAAGCGGATCGACTGCTGCACGTCGAGCTGGTTGGTGCGCTCGAGCCAGTCGTGGTAATCGTGCACCGCGCGGGTCAGCCCCTCGCGCCATTCGTTGTAGCGGGCGATCTCGCTTTCAAATCGGGAGTTGATGGCCGGGTCGAAATCCACGGTTGTCTGTCCTCGCTGGCAGGCAATGGGCCGGGCGCTAGGCAGCGCGCCGCAAACGCTTCGGGTTGATCCTGGTGACGCCCATCACTGCACCCTCCCCTTGTCCGATTTGCGGTCTGCAGCCGCTTGAAAGGAGAAAGTGTAACGTAATGGCGCGGGGGACGTGCAATTGGACGCGCCGGTGCGGGCTCAGGCGCCGAGCAGGCGGGGCAGCCGCGTCACCGCGGCCTCCAGCCACGCCACCGGCAGCATCAGCAGCACCTGCACCACGACCAGCAGCACCAGCGGGGACAGATCCACCCCGCCGACCAGGGGAATCACCCGCTGCAGGGGCCGCAGGAAGGGACGCGTCAGCGCCGAAAAGAACGGGCCGATGGGATGGTAGGGCGAGGTCCACGACAACAGGGCCTGGATCAGCACCACGCCGATGAGCAGGTACAACGACACCCGCACCAGGCACACCAGCGCCCACAGCATGAGGCCGGGCCAGAAGGATGGCGTGACCACCGCCTCCGGTGCCAGCAACGCGACCTTGATCGCCAGGAACACCAGTTGCGCCAGCCACGCCGTGACCAGCGAGGCCAGGTCGAGGCCAAACGCGCCGGGGATGAGCCTGCGCAGCGGTTTGACGAGGAAATCGGTGAGCGCGACGACGAAGTCGGTCAAGGGATTGCGAAACGGCGCACGAAACGCCTGGGCATAAAAGCGCGTCAACGCCGCCAGCGTGAACAGGCCGAACACCGTCTCCAGCACAAAGACCAGGGCCTGGATCATGCGGGCGGGCTCCCGGGGCTGGCCGCCATTTCGTCGCCGAGTTCCTTCGCGCGCGCGCAGGCGGCGAGCACGCCGGCCACCATGCCCTTCTTGAGGTCCAGGCGGTCAAACTCCCCGATCGCGCGCTCGGTGGTACCGCGCGGCGAGGTCACTCTTGCACGCAGCACGGCCGGATCCTCGCCGCTTTCCGCCGCAAGCCGCGCGCCGCCCAGAAAGGTTTCCGTGGCGAACAGGCGCGCCTGCTCCGCGTTCATGCCGAGCTCGCGCGCCGCCTGCTCCAGCGCCTCGATGAAATAGAACACGTACGCCGGCCCGCTGCCCGAGACCGCGGTGACCGCGTCGAGCAGGTCCTCGCGATCGAACCAGGCGGTCTTGCCGACCGTCAGCAGCAACGACTCCGCCATGCGCCGATGCGCCGCGCCCACGCCCGCCGGGGCATAGAGGCCGGCCATGCCCGCGCCCACCAGCGCCGGCGTATTGGGCATGCTGCGGACGATGTTGGAATAGGGTGCGTTTGCGGTACCCAATTGGCGCGCCAGGTCCGCCACGCGGATGCCGGCCGCGATGCTCAGCACCACCTGGCCGGTCAGCCGTCCCGCCAGCGGCGCGAGGGCCGTGGCCATCGCCTGCGGCTTGACGGCCAACACCAGCACCTGCGCATCGAGCACCTGGGCCTCAAACGCGGCGAAGACCGGCATGCCCCGATCGATCCAGAACCCGCGGGCGGACTCGAACGGCTCGACGGCGCAAAGATCCGCCGGCCGCGCGCCGCGCGCGAGCAGGCCGCCGGCGATCGCCTGCGCCATGTTGCCGCCGCCGATGAAGCCGATCTTCATGCCGCGCGTTCCAGGCCCGAAGGCTGCGGGGCGCGCTTGCCGAAGACCGCCGTGCCCAGGCGCACCATGGTCGCCCCTTCCTCGATGGCCACGCGAAAGTCCCCGGACATGCCCATGGACAGCGTGTCGAACGCCAGGCCCCCGGCGAGACCGAGGTCGAACAACTGCCGCAGGGCGCGGAATTGCGCACGTTGCGTTGCCTCGTCGGGCGCGTTTTCGATGAGCGTCATCAAGCCCCTCACGCGCAGGTTCGGCAGCGCCGACGCGGCGCGCGCCAATCCCAGCGCTTCAGCCGGCACCACACCCGACTTGCTGGCCTCACCGCTGACGTTGACCTCGATGAGCACGTTGAGCGGCGCGCCGGTGCGGCGCGCCGACAGCGCCTGCGCGATCTTCATGCGATCCACGCTCTGCACCCAGTCGAAATGGCGCGCCACCAGCCCGGCCTTGTTGCTCTGCAGCGGGCCGATGAAATGCCACTCGAGGCCGGCCGCACCGAGGTCCGCCAGGGCGGTGATCTTGGCCACGCCCTCCTGGGCGTAGTTTTCGCCGAAAGCGCGCTGTCCGGCATCGAATGCGGCGCGCACCGCGTCCGCCGGATGCGTCTTCGACACCGCCACCAGCAACACCTCGCGCGCGTTCCCGCCAACACAGCCGGCAAGGGCGGCGTCGATCGCGTGGCGCGCTTGTTGCAAGTTCGCTCTGATTGGGGACATAATCGGCACGCATGTCAAAGGGCCGCGGGACGCCGTTTTTCAGAGTGAAAAACCACCGGGTCGGGGCCGCGAGATCACAAGGAAAAGTATAAATGGAAATCGCTGAACTCCTGGCCTTTGGCGTCAAAAACAAAGCCTCCGACCTGCACCTGTCCGCGGGACTGCCCCCGATGATCCGCGTGCACGGCGACGTGCGCCGCATCAACGTGCCCTCGCTGTCGCACGACGATGTGCACGGCATGGTGTACGACATCATGAACGACGGGCAGCGCAAGCAGTACGAGGAAAACCTCGAATGCGACTTTTCGTTCGAGATCCCCAACCTCGCGCGCTTCCGCGTCAACGCGTTCAACCACCAGCGCGGCGCCGGCGCCGTGATGCGCACGATCCCCTCGAAGATCCTCTCGCTCGAGGACTTGAACGCGCCGAAGATCTTCGCCGAGATCTCCAACCAGCCGCGCGGGCTGGTGCTGGTCACCGGCCCGACGGGCTCGGGCAAGTCCACCACGCTGGCCGCGATGATCAACTACGTCAACGAGAACGAGTACGGCCACATCCTCACGGTGGAGGACCCGATCGAGTTCGTGCACGAGGCCAAGAAGTGCCTCATCAACCAGCGCGAGGTCGGCCCGCACACGCTGTCGTTCTCGAACGCGCTGCGCTGCGCGCTTCGGGAGGACCCGGACATCATCCTGGTGGGCGAGATGCGCGACCTGGAGACGATCCGCCTGGCGATGACGGCCGCGGAGACGGGCCACCTGGTGTTCGGCACGCTGCACACCTCGTCGGCCGCCAAGACCGTGGACCGCATCATCGACGTGTTCCCGGCGGCGGAGAAGGAGATGGTCCGCGCGATGCTGTCGGAGTCGCTGGTGTCGGTGATCTCGCAGACGCTCATGAAGACGAAGGACGGCCAGGGCCGGCTCGCCGCGCACGAGATCATGATCGGCACGCCGGCGATCCGCAACCTGATCCGCGAGAACAAGGTCGCGCAGATGTACTCGGCGATCCAGA
>CAZTYC010000229.1:1601-4409 GCA_964617435.1 uncultured Burkholderiales bacterium | reverse complement strand
CGGGCCGACGTCGTCGGCGGCGAATTCCACGAGATGCTGCGCTGCATCCGCTGCGGCGCCTGCATGAACCACTGCCCGGTGTACCAGAATGTCGGCGGCCACGCCTACGGCTGGGTGTATCCCGGCCCGATGGGCTCGGTGCTCACGCCCACCTACGTCGGCATCGAGAATGCCGGCGACCTGCCGAACGCGGCGACCTTCTGCGGCGAATGCCAGGTGGTGTGCCCGGTGAAAATCCCGCTGCCCGACCTGATGAGGAAGTGGCGCGAGCGGCAGTTCGACATGAAGCTGCGCCCGTTCGGCGAGCGCGCCGCCATCGCGCTGTGGAGCTTCCTCGTGGTGCGGCCCGCGCTGTATGCCTTCGCGACGCGAATCGCCGCGCGCGTCGGCCGCTGGATGGGCGGGCGCGAAGGCCTGATCCATTCGCTGCCCGGCATCGACGGCTGGACCCAGGGCCGCGACATGCCGGCGCCGGCGGGGAAGACGTTTCGGGAACAATATTCCCGGCGACGCGCGTCACCAGGTGGGCACCATGTTTGATTTGTCGCCCTGGGTGGAGCAGGGGTTTCGCGGAGCCTGCTCCGCGCCTGCGGAACCGGCAAGTCATGCAGCACTTGCTGTGGGCGCGAAGCGCAGGCTTGGGGCCAAATTGGAAATATGTTGGACATGCCAGGGACTTCGCCGCATGTTTCAGTTGTCGTCCCGGACTCGGTCCGGGACCCAAGTTTGGTCATTGAGCGTAAAAACACCAACCTGGGCCCCGGCCTGCGCCGGGGCGACTCGATTGGGAGTACTTCTACGATGACCTCCCGCGACGCCATCCTCGCCCGCATCCGCGCGCAATCCGGCAAGTCGGGGATGACGACGGAGGCCGAACGCGCCGCCGCGCGCGCGCGCATCGCCAGCCGCATTCGCGGACCGCAGCCCTCGATCGCGGCGCGGGCGCGCGAGGAACCGGTGGCGCACTTCATCGCCGAATGCGCGCGGCTCAAGACCACCACGGCCGAAGTCGCCTCGCTTGCCGACGTACCGCGCGAAGTCGCGCGCTACATCGCGGCGGAAAGACTGGTACCACGTCTGGTCGGCTGGTCCGCGTACGCTCCGCTCGACTGGTCGGGCGCGGGCATCACCTTCGACAATCGCCCCGCGCAGGGCGAGGACCTCATCGGCCTCACCGGCTGTTTCTGCGCCATCGCCGAGACCGGCACGCTCCTGCTGCTCGGCGCGCCCGAAACGCCGAAGGCGACCGCTCTTTTGCCCGAAACGCACATCTGCGTGGTCGGGAAATCGCGCCTCGTGCCGACCATGGAAGACGCCTTCGCGTTGATGCGTGCCGAAGTGGGTGAGCCGCCGCGCGCGACCTTCTTCGTCTCCGGTCCCTCGCGCACCGCCGACATCGAGCAGACCATCGTCATCGGCGCGCACGGACCGTATCGCGTGCATGTCGTGTTGGTCTGAAGCGCCGGCGCGCCGCGCATGAGCGCATCGCTGCTGTTCCTGGGGGTCCTGCAGTGCGCGTTCACGCTGTGCTGGACGGTGTATGTGCTGTTCCTGCCGGATCTGGCCGCGCGCGCGGGTATCGGCAAATCGTGGATCGTGATGATCCTGATGGCGGACCAGGCGATTTTCGCGGTCATGGACTGGGCGCTGGGCACGCATGCCGATCGCGTGGCGGAACACCTCAAGCGGCTCGGGTTGTGGATCGGCGCGCTGTGCGCGGTATCCACCCTGGCCTTTGTGCTGCTGCCCTACGTGGCGCCGGGTGCCGGGGCCGGCGTGCTGGTGGGGCTCATCGTGGTCTGGTCGCTGACCGCGTCGGTGCTGCGCGCACCGCCGCTGGTGCTGCTGGCGCGCCACACGGAGATGTCCATGCGACCGAAGATGGCGGGAGCCTTTGCGCTCGGGTTGGGGATCGCCAGCGCGCTCGCCCCGTACGTCACGCTGACGCTGAAGGGCGTGGATCCTCGCGCGCCGTTCCTGCTCGCCGGGCTGGTGACCTTCGTCGCCACGCTGGCGCTGGTGGCGTTGCCGGCACCCGCGCCCCAAACGCCGCGGGCCACCGAGGCAACGCCTGATCTTTCGCGCGTGCCGCCGGTGTTGTGGGCGGCGCTGCTGCTTGCCGTCGGTTTCCAAATCCACTTCGCGCTGAATGCGGCGCCGCGCTACCTCGCCTTCGTGAAGTCCCCGGAACTGGCGTGGTGGATGCCGGTGTTCTGGATCGGATTCTCGCTGGCCGTGCTGCCGGCCACGCTGTGGCTGCGACATGCTCATCCTGCTCGCGTCATCATGGCCGGCGCAATGCTGGGGGCGGGGGCGGCCGCGCTGGCGCCTCTGGCGCCGGCACTTCCGTGGCTCGCTGCGGCCGAGGCCGCCGCCGGTGTCGGCTGGGCGCTGGCGTTTCTCGGGCTGGTGCAGATCGCACTCGTGCTTGGCGCCACCGGACGCGAAGGCTCGGTCACCGGGCACGTGTTTGCGCTGATCGCAGTGGCGATCTTCCTGCGGCTCGGGTTCACGCTGAGCGGCATGACCCTCGATGCATCATCACGCGGCGCGCTGCAGGCGGTGGTTTCGGTGCTGTGGGGTGCCGCGGCGCTCATCCTCTGGCGCGCCTTCGCAAGCTCCATGGTTCCGCCGCGCACCGCCACGCAGGAACGTTGAATCGCGCATTGGATGAAACGCCGGAAACGGCGGCGGTGCGTATTTCGACGATTTCCCCGCCAGCGTGACGAAATTTCCCCGCCAGCGTGACGACCGGACCGCGCCGCGCAAACTCCATGGCTGGCGCGCCTTTCCGGGCACTTTCGCCCC
>CAZTYC010000229.1:0-1501 GCA_964617435.1 uncultured Burkholderiales bacterium | reverse complement strand
CGCACGCCTTGCGGCAACGCGCACCAGCCGATGCCGATGGCGGCGGCGCACAGCAGCAGGACGCCCAGCGGCTTGCCGATCACCAGGCCGGCGATGATGCCGATTGCGTTCGGGCTTGCGAGGTGATGCAGCGCCGAGGCATCGATCACGACGCCGGTATTGGCCAGCGCGAACAGCGGCAGGATGACGAACGCCACGGGTTTGTGCAGCAAGTGTTCCAGCCGATGCGAGGGCGAGGCCTCATCCTCGGCGCGCGCGCTGAAGGGAATCGCAAAGGCGAGCATGACGCCGGCCAGCGTAGCGTGCACGCCGGACTTCAGCATCAGGGCCCACATCACCAGCCCGCCGGCAAGGTACGGCGCCAAGGCGCGCCAGCGCAGCACGCGGTTGCAGGCCACCAGCAGCGCAAACACCGCGAGCGCGCCCGCCAGGTGGGGCAGCGACAGGTCCTTGCTGTAGAACACCGCGATCACGAGGATCGCACCGAGGTCGTCGATCACCGCGAAGGCCACGACAAACACCTTGAGGGCCACGGGCACGCGAGAACCCAGCAGCGCCATTGCGCCGATGGCAAAGGCGATGTCGGTCGCCATCGGAATGCCGAAGCCGGCCTGCGTGGGCTGCCCCGCATTGAGCGCGAAATGAATCAGCGCCGGTGCCGCCATGCCGCCCAGCGCGGCGAAGATCGGCAACAGCGCGTGCGAAAGCTTGGACAGTTCGCCCACGTACAACTCGCGTTCGAGTTCCAGGCCGATCAGCAGGAAAAAGATCGCCATCAGGAAATCGTTGACCCAGAGTTCCGCGCTCAGCGGGCCGATCGGCGTCTGCCAACCCGCGTGGATCGCCGCGCCCCAGGGGGAATTGGCCAGCGTGAGGGCCAGCAGCGTGCTGGCCACGAGCAGCGCCGCGCCCGCCTGCTCGGAGGCGAGAAACTTTGCAAACGAATCTGTGATTGCCTTGGGATTGAAAGCCATGGTCACGCGCCGCATCGACCGGGTGATTCCGGTCGCACGGGTCGCTCGCATTGTGCATCAAGCGAGCCGGTATCCGGAGCATTTGGCTGCGGCTAGGGTTTACCCGTGTTTGTGCGGTGCAGCATCGGAGGGGTCAAAGCACTTTCTACTCATTCTTGATTTGCGGCACTTGCGCACCGTCCACGTGGCGCATAGCATCGTCAGGCCCAAGGAAACGTGCCGCCATGCGCACGGTTGCGCGTACAACAGGTATTCCTGGCGTGTTGTTCCATCCAGGTCAATTGTCGACATCCGAAATCCACAACGAGGAGGCCTCATGAGCGAGTCAACTGCAAAATCCCTGAAGAAAGAGAAACCTGCGCGCCGCAAGTTCCTGGCGGGCGGCGCCGTCGCCACGGGAGCGGCCATCACCGGATTCCCGATGATCGCCACGGCGCAGGCCATCAATTTCCGGTTCCAGTCCACCTGGCCGGCCAAGGACATCTTCCACGAGTACGCCAACGACTTCGCCAAGAAGGTCAACGACA
>CAZTYC010000228.1:0-4509 GCA_964617435.1 uncultured Burkholderiales bacterium | reverse complement strand
AAGGGGATGAGGTCATGGCGGCATTTTTGCACGGGGTCGGCCTGCTCGAGACTACGATCACCCGGCATACCTGCAAGCGGTAAAATCCGGGTTGCAAATTCAATGCCGCGCCGGCCTCCGTTCTGAAGCCCGCGAAGCGGTTTCACGCAGCACCATGACCCTCCAGCCCGCCTCATTCCAATCGCCGCGCCTTTCGCCCGTGCGCCTCGTCGCGCTCGCGCTGGTCGCCGCATTGGTGTTTGCGGCCCTGCTGGTGCCCTTGCACCGCGTCATGCACCTCCCCGTGAAGGGTGGGCTGGCGTTGCGAGCGCTGGATCGGGATGCCCGCCTTGTGCCGGCCCATGCTGCGCATCGCGGAATCGTGCAAATGCCAGGCCACCTCGTGGCGCCGCCTGGAACGCAGGCCATTTCCGCATGGAACGCTGGCGACACGGATCGAGGCCCGTTCGACCATCATACGGTCTCGGATTGCGATTCCTGGAATGCCGTGTTTGGGGCCGATGCCTCCCAAGGCCAGCCTGCGGGGATGCTCGGGGGCGACGTCCTCGCCGGCCAGCGCCCCGAGTTTTTGCGGGACGTCGCATTCGCCCGCATTGTTGCCGGATCACACCTCGCCCGCGGCCCGCCGCGCTGCTGACACCTCCCTGCGCGCAGCCGCCGTGCATCTGCGGCTGCTTTGAGGTTGTCCTTTCGCGAGGTTTTCATGTCATTCGCATTTCGCGCAACGGCCATTGCCGTTGCATGTTTCTCCCTCCATTCGCGCGCCGATGCCGACGAGTTCACGGCGGCCACGACGTCTCCGCGGAAACTCGAAGAGATCGTCGTCACCGGCAACCCGTTGAAGGGCAAGGACGCCATGGCGCCGGTCTCTGTTCTCAAGGAGGAGGAGCTGCTGGTCAGGCGCGCATCGACTTTGGGCGAGACGCTCAGCGGCGTGCCGGGCGTGGCCAGCACGTTCTTCGGGCCCAATGCCTCGCGTCCCATCATTCGCGGGCTCGATGGCGACCGCATCCGTGTGCTCAACAATTCCAGCGCGAGCTTTGACGCATCGAACGTCAGCTTCGACCACAATCCGGCCGTCGATCCGCTCGCCATCGATCGCATCGAGGTGTTGCGCGGTCCGGCGGCGTTGCTCTATGGGGGCACGGCGATCGGGGGTGTGGTCAATGTGATCGACAACCGCGTTGCCCGTGAACCCTTGACGGGCGTCGGGGGCGCGCTGGAATTGCGCGTTGGCGGGGCGGAACGTGAAAACGGCGCGTCCGCCTTGCTGGATGCCGGCCAGGGCACCTACGCCGTGCACGCGGACGGCTTCACCCGCGACACCGGGGACTACGCCGTTCCCGCGTCCGCCGGGCTCGGCCGCCGGATCCGGAATTCTGCAAGCCATTCCAAGGGGGGCGCATTGGGAGGTACGCTGCATTTTGCGGACGGTTATCTTGGCGTCACGCAATCGGACACGCAGATGCGATACGGTACCGTGGCGGAGCCCGATGTCACCATTGAAATGCAGCAGCGCCGCACCGGGATCGAATCCGAGATCCGCGCCGCTGGCTGGCTGGAAACGGCGTCGCTGAAAGTGTGGCGCACGCGCTATGAACATGTGGAACTGGAGGGTGGGGCGACCGGAACCACGTTTGGCAGCACCGGTCGCGACCTGCGCCTGGAGCTTCGGCATCGCGAACTCGGGCCGTTCAAGGGCGTGCTCGGCATGCAGGCGGAGCGTTTTGATTTCTCCGCACTGGGCGAGGAGGCGTTCCTGCCCAGGACGGACTCCCGTTTGTCCGCGCTGTTTGTCTTTGAAGAAATTGCGCAGGGCAACTGGAGATTCAATGCCGGCGCACGCGCGGAGAAAGGCCGGGTGGACTCCGCGGGTTCGAACGGAGCCGCCACAGCCCGATTCGGCGCGGCTGATCGGCGGATATTCAATGCCACCAGTTTTTCAATGGGCGCCCAATGGAAGTCTTCGCCCCGGTTGAGTTGGAACGCCAGTGTGTCGCGCAGCCAGCGGGCCCCCGCCTTCTATGAGTTGTTTGCCAACGGACCGCACGTGGCCACGGCGGCCTTCGAGGTGGGCGACCGCAACCTTGAAGCCGAGCGCGCCACGGCATTCGACGCCGGGTTCACGCGGCAGCTGGCGGACGATGGAAAGACATCGCTCAGGATCGGTGCCTTCATGAACCAGTTCGCCAACTTTATCGCCCTGCGCCGCACCGGCGTATTGCGCGATGCATCGGGCCAGTTGGGGGCGCTCGACTGTGGGGACGGCACCTCGGTGCAATCGCAGTGTGTTTCGAAGATCCTCCCGGAGTTTGCCTACCAAGGAGTGCGGGCCAGACTCAGCGGCGTGGAAGCCGAACTGAACTGGCGCGTGTGGGGCGCCAAGGACATGAATACCCTGGACCTCGAATTCAAAGCCGACGTGACGCGTGCCACGGATCTCACCCACGCCGAGCCGCTGCCGCGCATCGCACCGCTGCGCTTGAAAGCGGCGGGTATTTGGAGCGCCGGCCCGTGGACCACGCGGTTGGACATTGATCACGCAGACCGCCAGGGCCGCGTGCCCCGGGACGACGCGCTCGGCCCGACGCCTTCCCACACGCTGGTGCATGCCGCCGTGTCTTACAAGTGGTCGCACGGCGCAACCAATGCCTTGCTTTTCCTCAAGGCTGGAAATCTGGGCAACCAGGCCGCCTACAACGCCAGCTCCATCGACACGATCAGGAGTCTTGCGCCCCTTCTCGGGCGTGCCGTCAAGGCCGGGATTCAATTCACTTTCTGATCCCGGGAACCACCGTCAGCGTCTGGCAGGCGCCTGAGGCCATCCCACGTGGGGCGGACAAACGGGGCATTGCGGTGCCAGCCTTGCCGTACGTCCGCAGGCGCGGGATACCCACTTGTGCAGAAACATTGCACAATTCCAGCCTATGCCTGGAGACGCCCTTTCAGCCGCAAGTCAAAATTGTTGGGCGACTGGCGCCCGTTTTGAAAGCCGGGGATCCCTGTGACGGGCGACCCCACCGCGATCCCCGCTGCAATACCGGGCGTGCCGCTGCGGCGCGTCATCCTTTGGCGGGTGACCCTGCTGGTGACGGTGGCCGCCCTGCTGGTCGGTGCCGGGTTTGTCTTTTTTGGCTTCCTGCCCCTGATCGAGCGGACGGCGCAGAGCCAGTTCAATGTCGCGGCCTCGCAGGTGAAAGCACGCCTCGACGCCACGTTCGAGCCCGCCGGAAGTTTGCTGGCGATGGGACGCGGGTGGATCAACGGGGAACAGCCCAGCCTCGAAAATCCCGCGGCGTTCAACCGCATCTTCATGCCGGTGCTGCAAGCGCTGCCGCAGGCGACATCCGTCGTTGCCGGCACTAGCACTGGGCAGGGCTGGTTGCTGCTCGAAAAAGGCGGCAACGAGTGGCGCAACCGCATGACCGACATTCCACGCACGGGAAACCGGCACCTGATCTTTGACCACGCCGCCGATGGAACCACCAAGGTTGAATGGAACGAACGGGACTACGATGCCCGCAAGCGGCCCTGGTATCTCGCGGCGATGCAGGGGCAGGATCCCGACGCCGTCCATTGGACCACGCCGTACATCTTTTTCACCACGGGGGATCCGGGGATCACCGCGTCGGTGCGCATGAAACTCAAGGACGGGCGGGATTTCGTGCTCGGGCTCGACCTCATGTTGCGCGATCTTTCGGAAGCCACCATGCAGGCCGGCGTCGGCCATCGCGGGCTGGCTGCCGTGGTCACGCACGACGGCAAGGTGCTGGCGCTGCCGACACCGCCCGCAGGGGCGCCGAAGGCCGAATGGCTCAAGCAGGTCCTCAAGCCGGTTGACGAATTGAAGATCGGCGCCTTGTCGGAAGGCATCGCGCAGTGGAGGGCAGGGGCGGACAAGAGTGCGGCTGCAGATACGGCGCGATCGCCGGTGGAGTCGCTTTAAGTGGTGAGCTTAGTTTAGGCAGGCGAAAACTGTCACCCGAACGTGACGCCAAAACGACTCGGCGACCAGACCCAGCACATGGTGGTGATGGCGCCGTCGGCGGATTTCGCCCCGTCATGGATGCAATTGGGCGCAGTGCTGTTCGCCGGCCTGCTGCTGGTGCTGGGGGTTTCCGTGGTCATCGTGCGGGCCGCGGCGCTGCGGGTCGCCAAGCCGCTGGAGCAACTGGCGGCGTCGAGCAAGCGCATTGGCCAGCTGGATTTTTCCGCCACGCCGGCCATTCGCAGCCCCATCATGGAATTGCAGCAGCTGGCGTCCATGCAGGAACAGATGCGCCTGCTGCTGGAACACAACCAACAGGACCTCGCGCAACAATCCGCGTTGCTCAACGCCCAAATCCTGGCCCAGCGCGAGACCGAGG
Organism: uncultured Burkholderiales bacterium; assembly: GCA_964617435.1. GTDB lineage: Bacteria > Pseudomonadota > Gammaproteobacteria > Burkholderiales > Usitatibacteraceae > UKL13-2. Next base: position 142 of record CAZTYC010000228.1, on the reverse strand, counting down.
CGCGCCTGCGCGAAAGCGAGTCTTACAACAAGGTCCTGTTCAGCGACTCGCGGATTCCCCTGGTGGTGCTCGATCCGTCCAGCGGCGGCTTTGTCGATTGCAATCAGGCTGCGATCGACATCTACCGCGCACCAGACCGCGC
>CAZTYC010000227.1:0-4513 GCA_964617435.1 uncultured Burkholderiales bacterium | reverse complement strand
ACACCACGAACCCGGCGTTTCGTGCCAACACCCGGGAAATCGGCCAGGACACCGGACTGTTTCATTTGCGCGAAGACCCCACGCAACCGGGCCGCTACTACGCAATCGCCGCGCGCGAATTCGGATCCCTCACGTCCAACCAGATCGTGACGCTCAATGGCGCCCCCAACATTTCGCCGGAAGCGATGATGGTAACCAGCATCACGCCGCGTGACGGCACGGCTGGTGCGGGGCAGCCCACTTCGCCCGGTGGACGGTTCCGCAATCCCCTGCCGCTGGTCTCCGGAAAGGTTGTCGCCGCACATACCACCGCCGTGGAACCGGACATCGCTACCTACACCCCGTTCAGGCTCAAGTTGTTGCGGCCCAATGCCACCACCGGCCTCATGGAAGCAACGCCCTCCCCGATCACCGGCGCGGGCATCACCAAAACGGTCAGTTGGTTTACCCCTGACACCATGGACAGCTACAGCGGTTTGCTGTGGGAGATCGAGCCCGTCGAAGTGGTCGCGCGCACGAAGCCCCCCAAGGCCACATCGCCCATCCCGTCTGTGGAAGCCACCGTGTTCAACGAGGTGGGCGTGGATCCCGCGGCATTCACCACCTGGATGAAGCAGAACAACCTTGCCCTGATCGTCACGCGCAACCAGACCATTCGAGACCGGGCGGACTTGCAGCAGCCATTCAACCTGCGTGTTCCCGGCGGGCCGTCATCGATCAAGGCGGGATCTTCCATGTTGCCCGGTGGCGCAACGGCGTACGACATCTCGCATTACCAGATCTTCCAGGCGGACTTGATCCGCGCATTCACCATGGGTCCTGCCGGCGGGGGGCGACGCGTGATCGCGCGGACGCTGAACGACGCAACGGCCGTCACCAAGAATGCGGCCTACGCGCCGAATGCCGGTGGTCCCGCAGGCAGCGTCAAGATCGCGAGCGACGGATCCACAGCCGCCTTTGTCCCCGCCCGCCGCGCGCTGGCCTGGCAGACCACCGACAACGCCGGCAACGCAGTCGTGCGCGAACGGGTATGGGTCACCATGCAGCCGGGCGAGGTACGCGTGTGCGCGTCCTGCCACGGCGTGAACAACAAGAGCCAGGTCAATGGCGACGGGCCGACCAACAAGCCCGAAGCCCTGCGATCGCTGTTGCAGGCGTGGAAGAACGCCGGGACCAACCCTTGATCGGGTTGGTTATTCGGCTGCCACCGGTTGTACCGCGCGCAGCGAACGCTGGTTCCGGCGCCATTGCGCCGGTGGCTGTCCGTACTCGCGCTTGAACGCGCGATTGAAGGCCGCCTCGGATTCATAGCCCACGTCTGACGCCACGCGCGCCACCGCATCATTGGTCTTGCTGAGCGCTTGCGCGGCCAGCGCCAACCGCCATCGCGCCAGGTATTGCATCGGCGGTTCGCCGATGAGTGCGACAAACCGGTCCGCGAGCGCAGAGCGCGAGAGTCCTGCCTCGCGCGCCAATTCTTCCACTTCCCACGCGTGCGCAGGACGCGCGTGCAGATGCGCAAGGGCACGCCCGACAAAAGGATCGCGCAACCCCGCCAGCCAGCCGAGTTGATCCTCCGGCAAGGTTTTGATGTATTTGCGCAGGGCCTCGACAAACAGCAACTCGGCAAGCCGGCCCATGACAGCCGCCGTGCCGGGCTGCGGTGAATGCGTTTCCGAGGCGCCGTGCCGGATGGCGCCCACCATCCATTGCGTGGACGGATCATCGCTCAAGGACACGCGAATGATGCGCGGCAATGCGTCCAGCAACGGGCGGCAAAGCCGCTTGTCGCAGGCCAGGAAACCGCAGATCAGTCGCGTGATGTCGCCGCCTCCACCGTGACGGATTTGCATCAGGCCGCCTTGCGGACCGGGCTCCACCAGCGACGTCGAGCTGACCGCAGCCATCCCCAACTGGCTGCCGAGGACATGGCCATCTGCATGCGGAAACAACACCAGGTCGCCGGTTTCCAATGGCACGTGGTCGCGCGTACCGTCCAACCGCGCATGGCATCGCCCTTCGGTGACCAGGTGATAGATCGCGACGTGCTCCGCATCCGGCAGCACGTGCTGCAAGTCCGCACTCCCCGCTGCGGATTCCACGCACCATGGCGCGGTGAACTCCGCCTCCAAAAAAATTCCGGTATTCAGGTGCAGGACCCGAAGGACCTCAGACAGTGCATCCATGCAAGGCAACCCAGACGAGAGATCTTGATGCTAAGCCTCCGGCTGCCGTTTGAACAGCCCAGCCGGTGCTCTGAGCAAGCCTGACGGCTTCTGAGTCAATCGATCGGCACTGCCCGGCGGCGCAGTCAAGAAAGCGCGCGGACAAGTCAAGTCCGGGGCCGAGCGAATCGGAAGAATGGCATCTCTCCCATCTTCTGCGATGCTCATGAATCGTCTGTCCTCCAATACCTCGAATCGGCACGAACTCGCGGCCGGCGCGCTGATGACCCTTCTCCGTGCCACGGGCACGCATTTGACCGTAGAGAAGGGTTGCGTCTGGGTGACCGAGGAAGGCCTCACCAGCGACACCATTCTCAACGTCGGCGATCGCTTCACTGTGAGACAGCCAGGCCTCACGATTGCCCAAATGCTTTGCGATGGTGCCTTGACGGTCGAAGGCCCCCAAAACGCGGCCCGTGTGGTCCATCGGCCGCGCGCCGTTGCTTGATCTGAATCGGGATGCGCCGACGCCATGCGAATCAATAACCCAAGCGACGCCAAACGCTATGCCCCGTGCATTTCAAGGGGGCTGAAGGACGTTGGTGCAAGGCCTGCGGAGCAGGCGTTGCCGAACGAGGCAGAACCCAATCCCGACGCCAATGGCGGGGCGTCGCCAGACATTGCGTCCTCGCCCGCCGCCAAACCAACGAAACAGCCAACCCATCTCTCGATCGATCCAACTTCCCGGAAACACAAGCCATGAACACCTCACGCTTTGAATCCGCACTGCGTCCATGCGCGTTTCGAGCCATTGGCATGTTGCTGTTGCGCAGTATTCCGGTGATTTGCACCATCCTGCTTGGGGCCAACTTGCAAGGCAGTGAACGAAAGCAGGACCCGCAACCGGTACGCGCCAGCAGCATGAATCCCTGCGATCGCGCGCCGGTCCTGCCAGCTCATTTCGTGTGGATGGCGAGCGAACCGGACGTCGCCGCATTCGACCAGCGCGGACGAGAACTGGGGTCGCGCGAAGCGGCCGACCCTTGGGCGGCCAAGGGTGTGCACTGCCCGGCCCGGCTGTAACCTGTCCCGCCCTCGCAACGCGCTGCGCCCGAGGCTTAATACGCCAACCGAAAGATCCGTGTGCTTCCGCTACGCGCCAGGCCGGTTGCGGGCGCCTGCAAGGCCTGCGAAAACAGGTTTGAATTCGAGAGTTCCCAGGTTAACCGCGCTTCGGTCGAACTCAGGAACTCGATTTCGATCCGCCCCGCCAATTCGACTTGCGACAGTACATAGGGCGATGTGGGATTCTCCGCAAACGCGCGATTCGAGAGTCCGCGCGCCAAGTCTCCCCGCAATTTGATGCTCAACCCGCGCTCCAGCACGGGCAATTCGCTGGAACCGTCATTGGTCATGTTGCTCGCGACCAACCATACCGGACGTGGGCCCGCGCCAGGCATCGTCTCGTGCAGGTACCAAGCCACGAACACGTGGCCGCTGGCCGAATCGCGGTCGATGGTGATTCCCCATCCCGGATTGGCGGGGTCCGACCAAAGACCCGCCCAGTCAAACGGAAAGGCCGCGTTGCTGCGTTGGGTCACCACGAACATCTTTGTCTCGATCAAGTGCGGCGGCCCGCCCGGGTGTCCGGTCACGTAATACTCCACGCGATACTCGCCGGATTCCAAAGGACCCACGGCGATGCGGTTTCGCTTGGATGCCGGGCATGTGAGCGGCGGGGGCAACACGATGCCGCGGTCAAAGATCTTGATCACCGAGACGGGCACCGTGTCCGTGGGCAGTTCCAGGCTGTAACCCGCACCAAAACCGTAGCAGGCGGTCAGGCCCTCAATGGTCACCAGACTCCCCGCTGCCGGTGAGCCGGGCCGGACGACCAGTTGCGCAAGCGTTTGGCCGATGTTCAACGCAAACAGCCCGGCGACGAGGGCAAGGCATCTTGAATAGCGAACGCAACGAAACATCATCAGCGCGAAGGAAGTTTGACCGGCGCAAGTGTATGCGTTTTGCATGGGGAAAGATCAATCCCCTGCAGGAACGCGGGCTTTGGGCACCGGGGCCTTGGGCGACCGCCAAGGCCAATCGAGGTCGAACCGCTTGCCATTGAGAAACACGCTGATCCAGGAGCGCTGCACGACATAGTGATAGCTCAGGAAGGAAAAAAACGTCGTGAAGCCCAGCACGAACGCAAATTTGAACAATGCATGGATGTCTGCCAGCGCCAGAAGCCACGCAGCGAAGCAGGACAAGGGCAAATGCACCAGAAAGACCCAGTAGGATGACTGCGACACATAGAGCGACCAAGGGGACGGGCGATCGAACCACTTGAG
>CAZTYC010000226.1:0-4517 GCA_964617435.1 uncultured Burkholderiales bacterium | reverse complement strand
GAGGTGGTGGTGTTCCACGGACTGGGCGAGAAGGAAATCGCCTCGATCGCCAGAATCCAACTCGTTCGGCTCGAGAAGCGCCTGGCCGGCATGGAGATTGGCCTCACGGTCAGCGACGAGGCGGTCGCCGAGATCGCCAAGGCGGGCTTCGACCCGGTGTTCGGCGCGCGGCCGCTGAAGCGTGCCATCCAGCAGCAGATCGAGAATCCGCTGGCGAAGGCGATCCTCGAGGGTCGCTTTGCGGCGAAGGACACGGTCAAGGTGGGCGTCAAAGCGGGCATGATCGAATTCGGCAAGAAGGGCTGAGCCGCACCCGCCGCGCGCGCTGGGAGCGGGACCGGAATCGCGTTGCAGTTGCGACACGATTCCGGATTGCAGCCGCCGCGTGGGAAAATCCGCGCATGAGCCCGGCCGACCCGCCCAGACCTCCTGTTCCACCTGTCCTGCCGGGGCTGTCGCCGGCGGACCCGCAGCGCTTGTCCAACTTCGCGTCCTCAGTGTCGTGGATGGTGCGCGATCCGGCGCGCTTCAATGCCCTCATGAAGGAGGCCTTGAGCCTTGTGGAGGGCGGATATCACCTCGGCGACAACCTGTTCACCTGGGGCCGCAACAACTCCATGTTCGACGACCAGGCCTTCCGCCGCGCGTGGGAGTCCAATTGCGTCAATGAGTCGGACCGCGCGATCGTGTGGCGGCGCTACATCCTGGCCACGATGGCGCATCATGCCGTCCAGCTTGAAGGCGATTTTGCCGAGTGCGGCGTGTATGCCGGCACCGGCGTGAAGACCGTGATGGACTACCTCGGCGGGCCGGCGTTTCCTAAGCGCTTCTGGGCCTACGACACCTTCGACTACAACCCGGTGGAAGGGCACGCCTTCGAAGGGCAGGCGGCCGGCTTCCATGCGCGCGTGGCCGCGAGGTTTTCGGGCTATGACAACGCGGTGCTGGTCAAGGGGCTGATTCCGGAGGTGTTTGCGACGGCGATGCCGGACCGCCTGGCGTACCTCCATATCGACCTCAACCACGCGCCGGCCGAAATCGCGGTGCTCGACCACCTGTTCGACCGGGTGGTGCCCGGCGGTGTCGTGATTTTCGATGACTACGAATGGGCGGGCCTCTACCGGCCGCAGAAGATCGCCGAGGATGCCTGGTTCGATGCGCGCAACTACCGCGTCACGCCGCTGCCGACGGGCCAGGGAATGGTGATCAAGCGCTGAAAGCAGTGCGGCGTGCCTTGGTGGGCGCGTGAGATAATTTGCCAAAGCAAATCCAACTTCTCATGCGCATCCTTCTCTCCAATGACGACGGTTACTTTGCCCCGGGGCTGATCGCACTGCATCAGGTGCTGTCCGGGTTCGCGGACGTCACGGTGGTGGCGCCGGAACGCGACAAGAGCGGCGCTTCAAATTCCCTGACGCTCGATCGTCCGCTGTCGCTGCGGCGCGCGCCGTCCGGCTTCTATTTTGTCGACGGCACGCCGACCGATTGCGTCCACATGGCGGTGACGGGCATGGTCGATTTCATCCCCGACATGGTCGTCTCCGGCATCAACTCCAGCTCCAACATGGGCGACGACACGATCTATTCGGGCACCGTGGCCGCCGCCACCGAAGGCTTCCTGCTCGGCCTGCCGTCCATTGCCATGTCGCTGGCCGGCCACGAGTCCAAGCATTACGAAACGGCCGCCTGGGTGGCCGGGGAACTGGTGCAGCGATTCGCGCGCCAGCCCTTCGGGGAACCGGTGCTGCTGAACGTCAATGTGCCGGATATCCCGCGCGAAGCGCTGCAGGGATTCGAGATCACCCGGCTGGGCAAGCGCCACAAGGCGGAGCCGGTGGTCAAGGCGAAGAATCCGCGCGGCGAAACCGTGTACTGGATCGGTGCGGCCGGCGCGGTTGCAGATTCCGGGCCGGGCACGGATTTTCATGCCATCGCCAACCAGCGCGTCTCGGTGACGCCGCTGCAAATCGACCTCACGAACTACCAGCAGATGAAGACCGCGGCCCAGTGGCTGGGATCCTGAGGCCCCGCCGGGAATGAAAAGCGTGGCCTCCAACACCGGCAAGTTCCAGGGGTTCGGCATGACCTCGGACCGCACGCGCGCGCGCATGGTGGAGGCGCTGCGATCGCGCGGGGTGCGCAACGAGGCGGTGCTCGCGGCGATGGGCACCGTTCCCCGGCATGTGTTCGTCGATGAGGCGTTGCAGGAGCGCGCGTACGAGGTGGACAAGGCCCTGCCCATCGGGCACGGGCAGACCATTTCCACGCCGGAAATCGTCGCCATCATGACCGAGTTGCTGTGCGAGAACGGCATGCCGAAAAAGGTGCTGGAGATCGGTACCGGGTGCGGTTACCAGACCGCGGTGCTCTCGCGCATCGCAAAGGAAGTGTTCACCGTCGAGCGCATCGCAGCCCTGATGGACGGCGCGCGGCGCGTGCTGCGGAACCTGCGCGTGATCAACGTGATCTTCAAGCATTCGGACGGCCATTTCGGCTACGCCGATGCCGCCCCGTACGACGGCATCCTGATGACGGCCGCGGCCACGCACGTGCCGGAAGAATTGAAAGCGCAACTGGCGGTCGGCGGGCGCATGCTGCTGCCGGTGGGGCGCGACAGCGGCAACCAGCAGTTGATGGTCATCGACCGCACCGAGTCGGGATTCACCCAAAAGGTGGTGCACGACGTGCGTTTTGTGCCGTTGCTCAGTGGCGTGGTCTGAGTCTGATGGGAATGCGCAGGCGCAATCCCGTGGTGTTCTTGAATTCGAGGTAAGGTCATGTTGAATCGTTTCATTCCCGCCGCCGGCATCGCAGTAGTCCTGTTGGCAGCGTGCAGCGCACCGCGGCCCGCACCGGTGGTGGATACCCGCACGCCGCCGGCGAGCGGCCCCGCGCCGATCACCTCATCGACGGCGCCCGCCAATGCGGCGGCCGCTCCCGGCACCGACAAGCCCGCCGATTCCGGCAAGACCTACGTCGTGCAAAAAGGCGACACGCTGATTTCCATCGCCTTCCAGAACGGCCTGGACTACCGCGAGCTTGCGCTGTGGAACAACATTGAAAATCCGAACGTCATCAAGTTGGGCGATATCCTCCGGTTGACGCCCCCGGGCGCCGCCGTCGCCACGCCGGCGGTTGGCGCGGTGCCCAAGCCGGGAGAGCCGGTGGTGGCGCCGCTGGTCATCACCCCGGCACCAGCCGCGAGCGGCGCATCGGTCAACAGCGACAAGCTCAAGGTCGAACCCAAGGCCACGCGGGTGCCGTACTCCGACGCCGCATTGGCGAAGGCTAACGCCGAGGCCAGCACGCCCATTTCCGGCACACCCCTTGCGCCGGCTGTGGCGGCCGCACCCATTGTGGCGCCCACGCCTGCTGCGGCATCCCCGTCGGCCGAGCGTGTGGACTGGGCCTGGCCCGTCCAGCCGGCGCCGCAGGCCAAGCAACTGATTCCCTACAGCGAGTTGTCGAAGGGCATGGGCATCACCGGCACCAAGGGCACGCCGGTGCGCGCCGCGGCAGCCGGCAAGGTGATCTACACCGGCTCGCACATCCGCGGCTACGGGCGCCTCGTCATCATCCGGCATACGGCCGACTGGTCTTCCGCGTATGCGCACAACGACAAGATCCTGGTCGAGGAGGGCGCCACCGTGAAGAAGGGCGACAAGATCGCCGAGATGGGCGACTCCGACGCCGACCAGGTCAAGCTGCACTTCGAAATTCGCAAGAACGGAAAGCCTTTGGATCCGACGAAGCTGCTGGCGAATTGAGGCAAGCCGCAACGGATTGCGTTTGCACAGAATCAAAAGATAAACCCCAGCACCGGCGCGCCTTCCAAGCCATTTTCGGCCTGGGAAGCGCGCCAGTGCTGGGGTTTTTGTCTTTCCGGCGCTCAGCCGCGCGCGACCGGTTTGCCTATGCCGCCTTGCTGATCAACTCGCGCAGCACGTACGGCAGGATTCCGCCGTGCAGGTAGTAATCCACCTCGATCGGCGTGTCGATGCGGAGCAGCACCTGGGTGGATTTCTTTGACCCGTCCTTGCCGGTGATGGTGAGCGTGACATCCATTTGCGGCTTGATGCCGCCGGCCAGGCCGGTGATGTCGAAGGTCTCGTCGCCCTTGATGCCCAGCGATTCGGCCGATTCTCCGTTCTTGAACTGGCAGGGCAGCACGCCCATGCCGACCAGGTTGGAGCGGTGGATGCGCTCGAAGGACTTGGCAACGACGGCCTTCACGCCGAGCAGTTGCGTGCCCTTGGCGGCCCAGTCGCGCGAGGAGCCGGTGCCGTATTCCTCGCCGCCGAAGATCACCGTCGGCGTGCCGGCGGCGATGTACTTCATGGCCGCGTCGTAGATCGGCATCTGCTCGCCACCCGGCTGGAACAGCGTGAGCCCACCCTCGACGCGCGTGCCGTCGGCCTTGGGCGGCAGCATCAGGTTCTTGATGCGCACGTTGGCAAAGGTGCCGCGCATCATCACCTCGTGGTTGCCGCGCCGCGCGCCGTAGCTGTTGAAGTCGG
>CAZTYC010000225.1:0-4535 GCA_964617435.1 uncultured Burkholderiales bacterium | reverse complement strand
GTCCACGGCGTCGGCGCTGTCCGCGCCCACCACGATGCGGTCGGGCTTCATGAAATCCTCGACGGCGGCGCCTTCCTTGAGGAATTCCGGATTCGACACCACGGAATACGGAATGGCGACGCCGCGCGCGGCCAACTCCTCCGCGATTGCCGCGCGCACCCGGTCGGCCGTGCCCACCGGCACGGTGGACTTGTCGATCACGACCTTGCGGGCGTTCATGTGGCGGCCGATGTTGCGCGCCGCCGCCACCACGTATTGCAGGTCCGCCGAGCCGTCCTCCCCCGGCGGCGTGCCGACCGCGATCATCTGGTAGTCGCCGTATGCCACACCTTCCGCCACGTCGTTGGTGAACGACAGGCGGCCGGACTTGATGTTGTTGGCAACGATTTCCTTGAGGCCGGGTTCGTAAATGGGTATGCCGCCGGACTTGAGAATGTCGATTTTCTTCGGGTCGATGTCGACGCACATGACGTGATTGCCGACATCGGCCAGGCACGCCCCTGTGACCAGGCCGACGTAGCCGGTTCCTACGATGCTCACCTTCATGATGCGCCGGGTTCCCTTTGGATGTTGTTGATTTCGAGTTCGATGCGCTCGAGCGTGGCGACCGGATCGGCGGCATGTGTGATGCTGCGGCCGATCACCAGGTAGTCCGCGCCCATTCTAATGGCGTCCGCCGGCGTGACCACGCGCCGCTGGTCGCCCTTGGCGTCCCCGGCCAGGCGGATCCCGGGCGTCACCTTGAGGAATCCGGCGCGCGTGGCCCGCGCGACCAGCGTTGCCTCCTCGGCGCTGCACACCACGCCGTCGAGCCCGCATCCGCTCACCAAGGCTGCAAGCCGCTCCACATGCCGCTGTGCGCCCTCGCCGATGCCGATCTCGGCCAGCGCAGTGTCATCGAGGCTCGTGAGCACGGTGACGCCGATCAGCAATGGCTTGCGCGCCTGCGACCGGTCGATGGCCTCGCGCGCCGCCTCGAGCATGGCGCGCCCGCCGGAGGCATGCACATTGACCATCCACACGCCCAGTTCGGCGGCGGCGCGGCAGGCGCCCGCGACGGTGTTGGGAATGTCGTGGTATTTCAGGTCCAGGAAGACTTCAAAGCCCTGGCGCTGCAGGGCCTCGACCACCGCCGGCCCCGCCGCGGTGAACAATTCCTTTCCCACCTTCACGCGGCAGTGTTTGGCATCGAGCCGCGCCGCCAGCGCCAGCGCCTCGCGCCCAGTCGGGTAATCGAGGACCACGATGATGCGGCGGGAATCGGCCATGGTGTCAACGCCCGCCTGATGCTTGAACGGAGGACGAATCCGCGGCCTTGGCGTGGAACAGGTGCCGGCCCGCGCTCTCCAGCTCGGCCGTCAGGCGCGGGGGCATGCTTTCCCATTCGCCGCAGGCCGGGCAATGCCAGAAATGCTGGCGCGCCTTGAATCCGCACTCGGAGCACAGGTACATCGCCAGCTTCTCGGCATGCTCGTGCACCACCTTCTTCTGCAGCGCGAGCTCGGGAACCTCGGCGCCGGCCGCCTGCGCCTCAAACACGCGGTCGAGCCCGACCAGCGTGGGGTGCAGGCGCAACTGCGCGCGCGCCAGGTCCAGGGCGGCGGCCTGGCCGTGCGCTTCGCGCGTGGCACCCAGCAGCACCTTCATGAGGTCCAAGCCGGGCGCCGCTTCCTGCATGCGCGTCAATGCCGCAATGCCCTCGCCGGCCTGGCCCAATGCGCGCCAGCTTTGCATCATGCGCGCGGCCACCAGACCCATGCAGTCAGGATCCTGCCGCTCGATGCCCAGCCAGGTGGCGAGGGCCGCCGGGTGCTGGCCCGCGGCGGCCTGCCAATCGCCGCGCAGGATGTTGCTGCGCACGCAACCCGGATTTGCAGCAAGCGCGGCATCGAGCTCGCGCTCGGCAGCGGCGGCGTCGGTGGCCTTCAATTCCTCGGCGCGCTCGCAATGGAATTGCGCCAGTTCGGCCTTCAGCCGGGCATCGTCGGGCGCGAATTCCTTCATGTAGGCCTGCGCCGCGGACATGGCGCGATCCCATTCACGCGCCTGCACGCAGATGCTCTTCAACAGCTGCAGCGCTTCGCGCCGCAAGGGGTTGTCGCGCGCCAGCTTGTCGATCAGCAGCCCGAGCACGTCTTCCGCGTGATCGAGCAGGCCGGCCTTCTGGAAATCCCGCGCCAGTTCCAGCGCGGCTGACTGGCGCAACGCCGGGTCAAGCCCGCTGCGCTCCATGAGTTCCTGGTGGATCTTGATGGCGCGATCGGCCTCGCCGCGGCGGCGCAGCAGGTTGCCCAAGGCAAACTGCAATTCCACGGCTTCCGGGTGGGCGCGCGACACGTCGATGAACGCCTCGACCGCCTTGTCGGCCTCCTCGTTCATGAGGAAATTAAGACCGCGGAAATAGGCGCGCGGCATGGCGCGCGACTCATGGAGCAATTGCTTGACGTCGAATCGCGCGGCCACCCACCCCAGGCCGAAGCAGGCCAGGGCCGCCACAAAGAGCCACGGCAACCAGCCGGCGAATTCAGCCATCGGTGCCCACGGCGCCACCCGACGGCGGCGGCATCTTGTCCCGGTGGTGCTGCTGCAGCGCGCGGTTCAGCTTGCGGATCTCCCGCTTCATCTGCACGATGGTCATGAGCGAGGCGAGCAGGCCGAGGATCAACCCGCCCCCGAAAAACGCCAGCAGGATCAGCGCCAGCGGCGCGGTGACCGAGGCATCAAGGTAGCCGCGCACGGTCACCGGATCCGCATTCTTTGCGGCGAACCAGATGAGCAGGACGGCGATGACGATACGGACAATCCAGACGATGATTTTCATGGGAGGTCGCCATTGGGGGCGCGCAGTCCTGTATTGCGCAAGACGCCATTATCCCCATCTTGCGCCTGAAAAAAAAAGGCCGGAGACCTTTCAGTCGCCGGCCGGTTGCTGTTGCGTTCCCGCCTCACTCACTGCCCGTCTGCGTGACCACGGCCTTGCCGGGCGCAGCCACGCCAAGCGCCTTGGCGGCCTCGGCGGCCGCGTTCTGGGCGTCGATGAGGTCCACGCGCTCGCGCAGTTCCTTGCCGGCCTTGAAGTGCGGAACACGCTTGCGCGGCACCAGGACCTTTTCGCCGGTCTTGGGATTGCGTCCCATGCGCGGCGGACGGTCGTTGAGCCCAAAGCTGCCAAAACCGCGGATTTCAATGCGGTCGCCCTGCGCAAGGGTGTGCGCCATGGCATCGAGCATGGTCTTGACAGCCAGTTCGGCGTCTTTCGGCGCCAGCTGGCTGTGACGGGCCGACAGGATCTCGATCAGCTCGGACTTGGTCATCGATTTCACAGGCAGGTCTTCCCCAGGAATTCGCGATTCGGATTTTTTGGATCGGGGACCGGTGGCGCGAACTGCAAGCGCGCCACCAGCGCTTCCCGTGCAGCCTGTTGCGTCAGCTGTTCTCGCCCTGCTTCATCTTGGCCTTCAACAGCGCGCCCAGGTTGGTGGTGCCCGCGTTGTTCGGTCCCTCGTCGGCCATGCGCTTCATCGCATCCTTCTCTTCGGCCGAGTCCTTGGCCTTGATCGAGAGGTTGATGTTGCGCGACTTGCGGTCGACGTTGACGATCACGGCTTCGATCTCGTCGCCTTCCTTCAGGTGCGAACGGATGTCCTCGACGCGCTCGCGCGAGACTTCCGAGGCACGCAGGTAGCCTTCGACTTCCTCGGTCAGCGCGATCACGGCGCCCTTCGGGTCGATGGCCTTCACCGTGCCGCGGACGATCGAACCCTTGTCGTTGAGCGTGGTGAAGTTGGTGAACGGATCGGTGTCGAGCTGCTTGATGCCAAGCGAAATGCGCTCGCGCTCGACGTCGATGGCCAGCACCACGGCCTCGACTTCATCGCCCTTCTTGTAGGTCTTGACGGCTTCCTCGCCGGCCACGTTCCACGACAGGTCCGACAGGTGGACCAGGCCGTCGATGTTGCCCGGCAGGCCGATGAACACGCCGAAGTCGGTGATCGACTTGATGGCGCCCTTGACCTTGTCGCCCTTCTTGTGGGACATGGAGAACTCGTCCCACGGGTTCGGCATGCATTGCTTCATGCCCAGCGAGATGCGGCGGCGGTCTTCGTCGATCTCGAGGATCATGACTTCGACTTCGTCGCCCAGCGACACGACCTTGGCCGGATGGACGTTCTTGTTCGTCCAGTCCATTTCCGACACGTGCACCAGGCCTTCGATGCCCGACTCGATCTCGATGAACGCGCCGTAGTCGGTGAGGTTGGTGACCTTGCCGAACAGGCGGGTGCCCTGCGGGTAGCGGCGCGAGAGGCCCATCCACGGGTCGTCGCCCAGTTGCTTCATGCCCAGCGAGACGCGGTTCTTCTCCTGGTCGAACTTGAGGATCTTGGCCTCGACTTCGTCGCCCACGGCCAGCACTTCCGACGGGTGCTTGACGCGGCGCCACGCCAGGTCGGTGATGTGCAGCAGGCCGTCGATGCCGCCGAGGTCGACGAACGCGCCGTAGTCGGTGATGTTCTTGACGATGCCCTTGACGATCG
>CAZTYC010000224.1:0-4540 GCA_964617435.1 uncultured Burkholderiales bacterium | reverse complement strand
GCGCAGGGCGAGGTGGTGGTCACCCGTCTGCCCGGCCACGACGCGCACCGCATTGAACTGGGCTGCGACCGCGAACTCATCCTGCAGGACGGCCAATGGCGCGCCGTCCCGCTTCCCTGAACTCTGAATCCGGAAATCACCATGACCAAGAATGTAGTCGTGATCGGCACCCAATGGGGTGACGAAGGCAAGGGCAAGATCGTCGATCTTCTCACCGAGGAAGTCGCCGCGGTCGTGCGCTTCCAGGGCGGCCACAATGCCGGCCACACCCTCGTGGTGAACGGCAAGAAGACCATCCTGCGCCTGATCCCCTCGGGCATCCTGCACCCGCATGTGACGTGCTACATCGGCAACGGCGTGGTGCTCTCGCCGCAGGCCCTGCTGCAGGAAATCGACGAACTGACCGCCGCGGGCATCGACGTGGCGACGCGCATGCGCATCTCCGAGGCCTGCCCGCTCATCCTCCCGTACCACGTGGCGCTCGACCAGGCGCGCGAGTCGGCGTCCGGCGAGGGCAAGATCGGAACCACCGGCCGCGGCATCGGGCCGTGCTACGAGGACAAGGTCGCGCGCCGCGCGATCCGCCTGCACGACCTCTACGCCCCCGCACGGTTCAAGGAAAAGCTCGTCGAGGTGCTCGATTATCACAACTTCGTGCTGGTCAACTACCTGAAGGCCAATCCGGTCACGGTGGACCAGGTCTTCGAACCGGCGCTGCAGATGGGCGAACGCCTGAAGCCGATGATCGCGGACGTGTCCGGCGATCTCGCGCGCCTGATCGCCGCGGGCAAGGGCATTCTGTTCGAGGGCGCGCAGGCGGCGATGCTCGATGTGGACCACGGCACCTATCCGTTTGTCACGTCGTCCAACTGCCTGGCCGGGCAGGCCTCCGCCGGCGCCGGCGTCGGTCCGCAGGCGCTGAACTACGTGCTGGGCATCACCAAGGCGTATGCCACGCGCGTCGGCTCCGGCCCGTTCCCGACCGAACTCGAGGACGACATCGGCGAACGGCTGCGCAAGCGCGGCAATGAATTCGGCTCCGTCACCGGGCGCCCGCGCCGCTGCGGCTGGTTCGATGCCGCGGCCTTGAAGCGCGCGGCGCAGATCAACGGGCTGAACGGGCTGGGCATCACCAAGCTCGACGTGCTCGACGGCCTGTCCACGCTCAGGATCTGCACCGGCTACACGGTGGATGGCCGCCGGACCGACGTGCTGCCGTACGGCGCGGACAGCATTGCGCGCTGCGAGCCGGTGTTCGAGGACCATCCCGGCTGGAGCGAGAGCACCGTCGGCATCAAGGACTGGAACGCGCTGCCGAAGAACGCGCAGGCGTACCTGAAACGCATCGAGGAACTGGTGGGCGCGGCGATCGCGATCGTCTCCACCGGGCCGGACCGCGAAGAGACGATTGTGGTGAAGCACCCGTTTCGCGATTGATCGCGACCGCGGCGTGCGGAATGGCGCTTGATTCAGTTGCCCGGCCATCCATGGCATCATTCCATGAGAGGCGTGCGCGGAAGCAAGGCGCGCGCAAAGCGCCGCACCGGGACCGATGGAGCGCCGGACGGTCCGGGCGGGGGCGTTGGCGCCGCGCCGCAGGTTCGACTGGCTGAGCCAGCCAGCGTCATGGCGCCCGGGCAACCGGGGGGCCGGGGTCAGCGGGGTCAGGGGATGCAAGGGATGCGCAATGGGGGATGCAGGCGCCGGCCCGGTCGGGTGACCTTGCTGCTGCTCGCGCTCGCCGCATGGGGCGCCGGGGCGAACACGCCGCCCCCGCAATTCCTCACCGTGGCCACCGGCGGCATCACCGGCGTGTACTACACCGCGGGCGTGGCGCTGTGCGCGGCCATCGACAAGGGCCGCGCGCGCCACGGGCTGCGCTGCACCGTCGAAGCCACGCAAGCGGCGATCCACAACCTCCACGCCGTGCGCAAGGGCGACGTGCAGTTCGCCTTCGCGCAGGCCGACACCGAGGTTGCCGCCGTGCGCGGCCTCGAGGAATTCCGCGCCAGCACGCCGGACACCACCCTGCGCGCCGTGGCGGCATTCCACGTGGAATGGATGACCGTTGCCGTGCGGCGCGGCAGCGCCGCGCGCATCGACGACCTCTCCGGAAAGCGCGTCAGCTTTGGCGCGGAGCAGTCCGGCTCGCGGCACAGCGCGAACGTGCTCCTGCGCACCATGGGCCGGCGCGCGCAGGACTTCGCCGCCGTCGTGCCGCTCAAGCTTGACGAACTCTCCGACGCCCTGTGCCGCGGCCGCATCGACGGCTTCATGCACCTCCTCGGCCACCCGGCACGCCTGATCGAGGATGCGAATGCAAGTTGTCCGGTGGTGCTCCTGCCGGTGGACCCGTTCCAGGTCGATACGCTGGTGCGCGACTATTCCTATTACCTGCCGGGCGCCATTCCCGGCGGGCTGTATCCGGGCAATCCCGCGCCGGTGCCCACCTATGGCGTGCGCGCGGTGCTGCTGACGCGCGCGCAGGTGCCGGACCGCGTGGTTTACGAACTCACGCGCGCGCTGTTCGAGGACCTGCCCGCGCTCAAATCGGCGCATCCGGCACTGGCAACCCTGAAGCCCGAGCAGATGGCCCAGGGCGGCGGCATTGCGCCGCTGCACGACGGCGCGATGCGCTACTACCGGGAACGGGGGTTGCAGTGAATCCGCCGGCGCGGCGGCCCGGCAGGAGCCGGTCCGCCACGGCGCTGATCTGGTTCGCCTGCTTCGCGTTGATGGCGTTGTTCACTGGGGCGAGCAGCGTCATTGGCTCGAGCCGCATGAACGCCCTCAACGAATCGCTGCGACGCGCGGCGGAGGTTCGCGCCAACAAGCTCATCCTGGTCGAGGAGATCCAGGACGCCGCGTTGCAGCGCGGCGCCGGGGCGCGGGAGGGCGCCCTGCGGGAAGCGCTGGAGGCCGCGCGCGCGGGGTTCGAGTCGCTCGGCTTGTCGCCGGAGGAGCAGAAACTGCTGGAAGCCACGGAACGCCTGGCGGGAACAGGCGGCCCCGCGCTCGAGGCCTCGCTCAAGCGGATGCACGAGTTCCAGCGCACCGCGCAGGTGCGCGAGGTGGCCGATGCCAGTGAGAACAACCGCGAGGCGTTTCGCTTCGCCATGATCCTGCAGGCCATCGCGCTCGGCGCCAGCCTGGCCATCGGTGCCGCCGCCACCCTGCTGGTGCTGCGCTCGGAGCGGCAGTTGCGGCGCGGCAAGGACCTAGCCCAGGCCACGCTCGAGGGCATCCGCGAAGGCGTCATCACGGTGGATGCCGGCGGGCGCGTGCAGTTCATGAACTCGCGCGCGGAATCGATGACGGGCTGGACGCTGGCGGAGGCCAAGGGCCGCGCGCTGGCCGAGATCTACCGCCTGCTGAGCGGCGAGGGCCGCCAGCCGGTGGCGCATCCGGCCGGCCGGCCGGGTTCCGCGCCGATGGCCAGCCCCGAGGGTTCGCTGCTGGTGGCGCGCGACGGGCGCGAATACGAAGTGCAGGATTCGGCTTCCTCGATCCGCGACCACACGCAGCGCATCGCCGGGGCCGTGCTGGTGTTCCGCGATCTCACCGAGGAGCGCGCGCTGCGCCGCGAGCTCGCCTGGCGCGCCATGCACGACGCGCTCACGGGGCTGAAGAACCGCGACGAGTTCGAAATCACGCTGACCGACCTGCTGTCCCAGCCCGGCGAGGCGCGCCACGCCGTGCTGTTCATCGACCTCGACCAGTTCAACGTCATCAACGACACCTGCGGGCACGTCGGTGGGGACCAATTGCTCAAGCGCGTGGCGGACCTGCTGCGCGAAATGCTCGGCGCGCGCGACATCGCGGCACGATTGTCCGGCGACGACTTCTGCGTCATCCTGCGCGACCGCGGCCTCGGGGATGCGGAGGCGTTCGCGCATGAAATCGGCCAGCGCCTGCGCGCGCTGCGCTTCACCTGGCAGGGGCGCACGCACCAGGTCACGGCCAGCATTGGCGTGGCGGAGGCTGCGGCGGGCATGGACGCGGCGCAGGTGATGAGCGCGGCCGACATCGCCTGCTACGACGCGAAGGACGCCGGCCGCGACCACGTGCGCGTGCACCGCGCCGGCGCGGCGAGCGAGTCGCGCATCAAGGACATGGGCATGGTGTCCACGATCCAGCGCGCGCTCGACCAGGGCACCTTCGTGCTTTACCAGCAGCGCATCCAGGGCCTGCATGCGGCCAACCAGTCGGACGCGCACCATGAAATCCTGCTTCGCATGATCGACGGCGAGGGCCAGCTCCTCGCCCCCGGGCAGTTCCTCCCGGCCGCGGAGCGTTACAACCTGATGCGGCCGATCGACCGCTGGGTCATCGGCGCCGCGCTTCCCGCGCTTGCGCGCATCCTGCGCGAACGCCCGGGCCAGGGCGGCGCGGCGGCGCTCTACACCATCAACCTGTCCGGCGCCACGCTCAACGATCCCGGCTTCGTGCGCTTCCTCGAGGAGCAGCTCCAGGCGCATGCGTTCCCGCCGCAATCGCTGTGCTTCGAGATCACCGAGACCATGGCGATCGGCAACCTCGC
>CAZTYC010000223.1:0-4575 GCA_964617435.1 uncultured Burkholderiales bacterium | reverse complement strand
GCCGCCCAGCTTGGCGTCCACCGCGGTGGTCTCGGCCAGTTGCAGGTACACGCCTTCGCGCTTCTCGGTCACGCCATCCTTGGTGATGGTGATGGTGTAGGGCCCGCCCACGCGCAAGCCGCGCAGGATGTAGCGTCCCTCGGCATCGGTGGCCAGCGTGTTCTGCACCCCGGAGTCCACGTGCAGCACGGTCACCGTTGCGCCTGCAACCGCCTTGCCGTCCGGGTTCGTGATCTTGCCGGCCACTGCGGCCGTGGTGTTCTGTGCATACACCGATGCCGAGCCCACGGCCAAGGCGACGCAAAGTGCCAAGCGGGAAAGGCGGAAGCGCTGTTGTGCATTCATATGTTTGCTCCGATCGAGAGTGGACTGAACCGGGGGCATTGCGCTGACAAACCTTGGTTCGCCCCGGGAATGTGAAAAATCTAACGCGGAATTATGACGGATTCATCACGAATCCGAATTGAATATCGCCTTGATCAAGGTCCTGCAAATGCCAAACTTCCAAGAAAATCATGGGGTTCCATCTTGCGCCTCGTGTAAACCCTTATTAAATCGACGACGGCAAGGTCCAAGAATTCCGATTTTTTGTTGCGCGACTGCAACAATCTCGCGGCAGTCGCTCCCCGCACAGGGTCAATTCAGGCGCTTGATGCGCCCGAGCGGCGGAGGCTGATAGGTCTGCGCCGCGGACAGGAAACCCACCAGCGCCTCGAGGTCGAGCACGCCCACCTGCCGGTCGGTACCCGCGGCGAACGCGGCCATGCCTTCGCTGCCCGCCGCAAGGAACGCGTTGGCCACGACGCGGTACTGAAGGTCCGGCTCGATCAACTTGCCGTTGAGCTTGAGGCTGTCTTGGAGAATGCGTTGGCCGTCCGGCCTCGCGTTGTCCCAGGTGTAGGACAAGCCGCTCGATATATTGAGGATGCCCGCGCCCTTGAACTGCTGTTCCAGCGCCTCCTTGATCTGGCGGCCGGTCATGTTCAGCAGCACGAGGTCGTTCTGGAACGGCTGCGCACGGAACAAATCTCCATAACGAATACCGCCATCGAGCTGCGGCACCAGCGCCGCGCGCAGGCTGCGCGGGTTGTTGAACGCAATGACCGCCCCGCCCTTGTCCGGCGACGACGAGGCCGCCAGGTGCGCGTCCGCCACCAGGTTACCCAGCACCGATTCACCGGCGGCGTTCGGAAGCGGCGGCAGTTCGGCGCCCAATTTCGCCACCGTGCGATTTTCCAGCGGCTCGGCCATGGCGACATAGGCATTGAGCAGCGGCGTGATGACTGGATCCTTGGGCCCGTCCGGATCCACGCGGTGGTTGACCGCCTTCGAGGCGACCATGCGGCCGGTGGCGCGATCGAAGGTGGCGTCGATTTCCGTCAGCGCGATGCCGTTGCTGCCGGCGGATGTGATGAGCCGGCCATTGGAGTTGCAGACATAGAAGCGGTGCGTGTGCCCGGTGATCACCAGTTGCACCATCGGGTCGAACGCATCGGACACCGTCTTGCCGCGCAGCGCCAGCTGCGAAAGCGGGTTGTTTGCGTCGTCTTCCGGCAGGTTGCAGCCGCTCAGCCCGCCGGACCGCACGCCGATGCCCTCGTGCATGACCACCACCACGCTGGTGGCGCCGCGCTCGCGCAATTCCGGCAACAGCCTGTTCACCGTCTCCACCTCGTCCGCAAAGGTCACGCCCCGGGTCCCATTCGGCCGGACGATCAGCGGCGTGTTCTTGAGCACCATGCCGACGAACGCCACCTTGACGCCGTCGAAGGAGCGGATCGAATACGGCGGAAACAGGGTCTTGCCGGTGGACAACTCGTTGACGTTGGCGGCGAGCACCTCGAAACGCGCGCCTTCATACGATCCGCGCTCGCCGCGGTCCGCGCAGTCCGGCTTGCCGGCCCTTTCCACGCAACCGCCGCGCCGCAGGCGCTTCAGGTGCTCGATGCCGTAGTCGAATTCATGGTTGCCGACAGCGTTGATCTCGACGCCGACGAGGTTCATCGCCTCAATGGTGGGCTCGTCGCGGAAGAATGCCGACAGCAGCGGCGTGGCGCCGACCATGTCTCCGGCGGAGACCAGGATGCTGTGTTTGGCACCCGCGCGCAGGGCCTTGGCCTTGGCGGAGAACTGCTCGATTCCCCCCGCCGGTTCCATGCGAAAGCCCATGGGGGCGGACGCATCCGGCACCGGCACGCGCAGCCCGGACGGACGCAGGTTGCCGTGGAAATCGTTGAACGCAATGATCTTGACCTGCACCGGCGCCGATTCGGCGGGCGGGGACGAAGGCGGGATTTGCGACGCGCACCCGGCCAGCAAGGCGGCGAGCAGGGCGGCAGACCAGGAACTGTTGCGCATGGGCGGATACGGGTCGAATTGCGAGCCGCCATTTTACGCGCTGGCTATCGGTGCACGCGAACCGTGCGCGCGAATGCGGCTATCATGCCGCATCATTTTTTCAGGGCGGCAGGCCTGCCGCCCCCGGGGGAACCATGCTGGTGCTTCAGAGTTTGCTGGGCTTCGTGGCGTTCTTCGCGTTCGCGTGGCTGATTTCCGAAAAGCGCGCCGCCGTCCAGTGGCGCACCGTGATCGGCGCCATCGTCCTGCAGGTGGTGCTCCTGCTGCTGTTCCTCAAGTTCCCGTGGTTCAAGGACATGAGCGCCATGCTCAACGACGCGCTGAACGGCCTGGCCGACGCCACGCGCGAGGGCACGAAATTCGTCTTCGGCTACATCGGCGGCGGCGACCTGCCGTTCAAGCTCGAGGAAAACCGCAGCCCGTTCGTGCTGGCCACGCAGGCGCTTCCGCTGGTGATCGTGGTCTCCGCGCTCTCCTCCCTGCTGTTCTACCTGCGCATCCTGCCGGTGATCGTCAACGGATTCTCGTGGGTCCTCAAGAAAACAATCGGCGTCGGCGGCGCGGTGGGGGTGTCCACCGCAGCCAACATCTTCCTCGGCACCGTGGAAGCGCCGAT
This sequence comes from uncultured Burkholderiales bacterium, assembly GCA_964617435.1. GTDB lineage: Bacteria > Pseudomonadota > Gammaproteobacteria > Burkholderiales > Usitatibacteraceae > UKL13-2. The sequence continues at coordinate 1,601 of CAZTYC010000223.1, read as the reverse complement.
GTTCATCCGCCCGTACATTGCGCGCCTGTCGCGCGGCGAACTGTTCATCACCATGACCTGCGGCATGGCGGGTATTGCCGGCACGGTCATGGTGCTCTACGGCATCTTCCTCAAGAACGTGGTGCCGGACGCCATCGGCCACATCCTCATCGTGTCCTTCATCAGCGCGCCCGCGGCGATCGCCATTTCGGCGCTGATGGTGCCGCACGAGGGCGCCGTCACCGACGGCATGATCGACACCGGCGTCAAGCAGTCGTCGATGATGGACGCCATCACGCAGGGCACCATCGACGGCGTCGCCACCTTCATCAATATCGTGGCCATGCTCATCGTGCTCACCGCGCTCATCGCGTTGGCCAACTTGCTGATCGGGCTGATCCCGCACGGCAGCGGCCCGGCCTACACGCTGCAGGGCGTGTTCGGCTGGATGATGGCGCCGGTGGTGTGGCTGGCCGGCGTGCCGTGGGCGGAGGCGCAGACGGCGGGCGCGCTGATGGGCACCAAGACCATCCTCAACGAGTTCATCGCGTTCCTCGACATGGCCAAGCTGCCGGCCAGCGCGCTGTCCGAGCGCAGCCGCGTGATCATGATCTACGCGCTGTGCGGCTTCGCGAATTTCGCCTCGGTGGGCATCATCATCGGCGGCATGGGCACCATGTGCCCGGAGCGGCGCGCCGAGATCATCGACTTGGGCTACAAGTGCCTGGTCGGCGGGACGCTGGCCACGCTCTCCTGCGGCGCGCTGGTCGGCATGTTCTATTGAGGCGGGCATGGGTATCGTTCACGCCACCGGCGCACCGGTCACGCCGCTGATCGTCCTGCCGGCCTCCGACGCGGCAGCCTCACTCGCAAAGCTGGATGCGGCCGCCCGCGAATGGCTGGCCGCCAACGATTACAAGGCGCGGGCCGGGACCCACCTGGTCATTCCCGCGACGGACGGCAAGTTGCGCGCCGTGGTGGTCGCCGTCGAAGATGCGGACGATCCGTTCGCGCTCTCCGCCCTGCCCTTCGCCCTGCCCGCCGGGCACTATGCCCTGGGCGCGGACAGCATGCTCGGTGACGCGGCGGCGGCGCTCGGCTGGGGCTTGGGATGCTACGAGTTCGCCCGCTACCGCAAGCCGCGCATGGCGGCCACGCTGGTGGTTCCCGATTCGCCGGCCGTCCAGCGCGCGCTGGCCACCGTGGCGGCGATGTCCACCGTGCGCGACCTGGTCAACACGCCGGCGGAAGACATGGGGCCGCAGCACCTTTCCGACGCCGCGCGCGCGCTGGCCGCGGCGCACGGGGCGCGGTTCCGCGAAATCGCCGGCGACGACCTGCTCAAGGAAAACTTTCCCGCCATCCACGCGGTGGGCCGCGCCAGCCACCGCGCCCCGCGCCTGATCGAAATCGAGTGGGGCGATCCCGCGCATCCGCGCGTCGCGCTGGTGGGCAAGGGCGTGTGCTTCGACACCGGCGGCCTCGACATCAAGTCCGCCGAAGGCATGCGCCAGATGAAGAAGGACATGGGCGGCGCGGCGCATGTGATCGGCATCGCGCAGCTCGTCATGGCGCTGAAACTGCCGGTGCGCCTGCACGCGGTGATCGGCGCGGTCGAAAAC
>CAZTYC010000222.1:0-4595 GCA_964617435.1 uncultured Burkholderiales bacterium | reverse complement strand
ACGGACACATTCTTGTTGAGCATTCTTGACTCCGTCATTCACCGGGGGCTTGCGCCTTTGAAACGAGTATCTTCGCAGTGGGGCGGCTGGCTTTGATGCCTGTCAAGATTGAACCACACCTGAAAGCCGTTTCCTAGGCCCGGCGGGCGGCGCGATCGCGAAAACGGCGCTTTCCGGGCGCCCTTTCCATCGCCGACGGCTTTCGCTACACTGCGACCGGGGTGGTGCCTTTACCGGGCACGCGTGCATGGCAGCGGAGGAGCATGGCCGACACAGCGGGGCGAACCTTCATTTGCAGCGTGGTATTCGTCGATCTTGTCGAATACTCGAAGAAGTCGGTCGCCGAACAGATCCTTCTGAAGGAGACGTGCAACGCGTTGATCGCCGAGGCCATCGACGCGGTGCCGCCGGACGCGCGCATCGTGCTCGATACCGGGGACGGCGCCGCCATCACCTTCCTGGGCGATCCTGAAGACGCGCTGTTTGTCGGGCTCAAGCTGCGCGATGCGATCGAGGAAGCCCTGACCTCGCATTCCATCGGCATCGGGCGCCACAAGGCCAACGGCCACATTCGCGTCGGGGTGAACCTCGGGCCGGTCAAGATTGCCACCAACGTCAACGGGGGGGCGAACATCGTCGGGGACGGCATTGCCGTGGCCGAGCGCATCATGGGATTCGCGCTGCCGGGGCAAATGCTGGTGTCCCGCTCCTTTTACGAGATGGTGTCGCGGCTGTCGGACGACTACGGTTCCCTGTTCAAGCACGACGGCCAGCGCAGCGACGCGAACGGCCGGGTGCATGAGCTTTACCTGGCCGGCCGCGACTTGACCGCCCTGCAAACCGCCGAGCGGGGCACGCGCGAGCGCAAGAAGATCGCCAGTGGCGATCACGTGCCGCTGGCCAAGGCCTCCGTGGCGCGTGGCGGCCCTCCCGCCATGGCCGTGGCAAGCACCACCACGCCGCCTCTAGTTCCCGCCGGTTCGACCACCCTGCCGCCGCGCGCCGCGTCGATGGAAAGCGCGCTGGCCAGTACCACCGGCCAGATGCCTGCGGCCATGCTGGAAGGACTCTCGCCGGACACCGGCGGCCCCAGCGGCTTCCTGCACGACCGCTACAAGGTCGGCTTTGTCGCCCTGGTGTTGGCGCTGTCGGCGGCGTTCCAGGGTTTCCTCATTTGGCAAAAGAAGTCCGCGCAGGAGGCCAAACCCGTGGTGGAGGCGGCACTGGGCAAACCAGCCGAACCGCCACCCGCCGCGCAGACCGAAACGGCTCCCCCTGCGCCGTCTGCGGCACCTGCGAAGGCCGCGCCGGCCACGCCCCCCGCGACGAAACCAACCGCAGCCGACACCCCCGCCAAGCCGGCGTCCGCGGAGCAGGAGGCCAAGCGCGCGGCTGAAAAGGCGCCCACGCCGCGCACCGTCGATCCGGCAACCCTGGGAAAATCCATCACCAATGGGATGACCGAGCCGGTGGCGAAGAAGCCCTTGCCCGAGCCGGCGCCCACACCGGCGACCAAGCCGGCGCCGGCTGAGAAGCAAGCTCCAGCGCCCGCGTCGGGCACCACCAAAACCACACCGCCACCTTCACCGCGGAGGCCGGAACCGGTCCAACCTTCTCCGCTTCCACTGCAACCGCCGCCCTCTGCGCCCGTGCAGCCGGCGCCGGCGCTCACCCCCGCGCCCGCGCCCCAGATCCAACCCCCGGTCGAAGCACCGAAACCGGCGCCCACCATGATGATCACCAAGGTGTCCGGCGCGACGGTGGAATTCCCGGCCGAAGCGGTGCGGGCGGGCGTGACCAGCGGGTACGTGCGCGCGCGGGTGCGCATCGACGCCAACGGCGTACCGGTGGAAGTGACGATCGCCGAGTCACGCCCCAACCGCGTCTTCGACCGCGCCGTGCGCAACACCCTGACCCTGTGGCGTTTCAACCCCGGGGCCGACAACCGCATTTACGAAGCGCAGATAGACTTCAACCGCTGACCCCCGAAACGCGCGATGGCACAACCCTCCATAGAAGTCCTCGGTCGCTACAAGGTCCTTGAGATGCTCGGACGCGGTGCCATGGGCGTCGTGTACAAGGCCATCGATCCAGCCATCGACCGCGTGGTGGCGATCAAGACCATCAACCTGACGCTCTCCGACGACGAGCTGGCCGAGTACGAAGCGCGCTTTGCACAGGAGGTCAAGGCCGCGGGCCGCCTCAACCACCCGAACATCGTGTCAATCTACGACGTGGGGCGCACCGATGACTTTGCGTGGATGGCCATGGAGTTCATCGACGGCCACGAGCTCAAGACGCTGCTGCGCGGGCAGAAGGCGCTGCCCCTGAACGACGGGCTCGACATCATCCAGCAGGTCGCCGAGGGCCTGGCCTTCGCGCACGCCCGGGACATCGTCCATCGCGACATCAAGCCGTCCAACATCATGATCACCGAGGACGAGGACCACGCGATCGCCAAGATCACCGACTTCGGCATCGCACGCATGTCCGCCTCGTCGGTCAAGACCATGACCGGGGTCGTGCTCGGTTCCCCGCGCTACATGTCCCCGGAGCAGGTGCTGGGCAAGAAGGTCGGCCCCGCATCGGACATCTTTTCGCTCGGCGTGGTGCTGTTTGAGACGATCACCGGCTCCGCGCCGTTCGACAGCCCGAGCATCAATTCGATCATGTACCAGACGGTGCATGAGACTTGCCCGCAAGCGTCCGCGCTCAACGCCGAATTGCCCCCGGAACTCGACCGCATCGTTTCCAAGGCCATGGCCAAGGCGCCCGAGGAGCGCTTCGCCTCCATGCGCGAGTTCGCGCGCGCCCTGCGCGAAGCGCGGCAGATGCTGGCGGACAAGACCGCGTCCTCGCGCGCCTCGTTGCTCAAGACCCTGGGCCCGATTCCGGCCCCGGCCAAGCCGCTGGCCAATCTCCTCGACGGGCTCGCGCCGCAAAAACCGCTGGACCCGGCGGAACTCACGCGCATGGCGCCACGCGCGGAACCGGCCCCGCCCGCAGCGCCTGCTGCACCTCCCGAGTCCGTGGCCGCTGCCCGCACGCCGGCTCCCGCAGCACCTCCCATGGTCTCCGCTGCGCCTGCGCCCTCCCCCGCGTCGGCGCCGGCCACCGCCGCCGCTCCGCCTTCACCTGCTCAGGTACCGGCGCCGCCGCCGACCACGCGTCCGCCAGCATCCACTCCGGCACAAGAAGCCACCGACCCGCGCATCACCACGCGGCACCTGTCGCGGGATTTTGATTCCACCTCCGCCACCCGCAAGCTCGCGGCCCTGACGGAACAGATTCGCGAAGTCGAAACGCTGCTCAAGGAAGACCCTCCCCCGCCGCCGGCCGCGCCGCCGCCAAAGCCGGTCGCCGCGCCGGTGATGGAGCCCGTCACCGTATCGAGCAGCGCAATCGACATGGATGCCACGCGGACCTACGTGCGTCCCGCGCCGAAATTTCCGATGGGCGCGGCGCTGTTGCTGGGCGGCCTCGCGGCCCTCAACGTCGCGTTGCTGCTGATCCTGCTGGCCTAGGCGGCCGCTTCAGTTCCAGCGCACCGCATCCCCGACCCGGATCACGCCCTCGTCGTCCGGAATGCAATTGGTCGCAAACATCGGGCCATCCGGCGTGCGCCGGTAGGTGGACAGTGTTGCCAACGGCTCGGGGCCGCGGACCTCCCCGGTGGTTTGGTCGGTTGTGGTCACCTGGCAACGCACGCAGGGACTCGCCGCGCGGAAGGCCACCGCGCCCATCGCCAACGGACCCAGGCGGTCCTCGGCATAAGCCTCCGCGCCGTCGATGACCACGTTGGCGCGGAACCGGCTCATGGGAACCGCCTCGCGCCGGTTGGCCGCGATGCGCCGGTTCAAGTCCGCCAGCGATGCGCTTGATGCCAGCAGCACAGGATAACCGTCGGCGAAGCTCACGTGGTCGCCGGCCTGGCCGCGGCCTTCCTTGAGCAGGCGCTGGCTCGAATCCGGCATGTAGACCAGTTGCACTCGCTCCCCGAGCACGTCGGACAGCAATTGGTCGGCCTCAGCCGACACCGCATGCGCCGGCACCGTCGAAGACCAGACGCGAACCTCGCGCAGTGGCGCGGCGGGCGGCTCCAGCGGAACGCGCACCGAATCGCCGAACGGATTGGTCAACGTCAGCTGATCGCCCTCGATGCCGGTCGCAACCGTGGCCATTTGCGGCAATTCGCGGATGGTGCGGAAATCGCCGGCCGGGTCCACCACCATGAAGCGCCGGTCGTACCGCAGGCCGCGCCGGGCCACGGTCGCCTCCGCGACCGAGAACCCTCGCAGCGACTTGACCGGATACAGGTTGATTTGTGCGATCGTGATTGTCATGGCGTCAATAAAAAATCGTGATAACTTAGCCCTCCCGCCAGTATAGCGGCGGCGCACAAGGGTCCCGGTGACGCCGGGTTCTTTCCGTAGTTAAGTCTCCACAGGAGCTCTACATCATGGTTGATCTTTGGAAAAAGCTGTCCGGCGAACTCATCGACATCATCGAGTGGCTGGACGATTCGAACAACACGCTCGTCTACCGCTTCGAGCGGATGAACAACGAAATCAAGTACGGTGCCAAGCTCACCGTGC
>CAZTYC010000221.1:0-4622 GCA_964617435.1 uncultured Burkholderiales bacterium | reverse complement strand
TCAGCTGCGGGTGCGGGAAGCGCTCGTCGATGTACTCGTTGATGATGTTCGACTCATACAGGATGAGGTCGCGCTCCACCAGCACGGGCGTGCGGTTGTTGGGGTTCATCACCGCGAGGTCCTCGGGCTTGTTCATCAGGTCCACGTCGAGGATCTGGAAGTCCATGCCCTTTTCCCACAACACGATGCGGCAACGGTGGCTGAAAGGGCACGTGGTGCCGGAATACAAGGTCATCATGGTGGCGGTCCTTCGCGGTGCGGATGCTGGGTGAAACGGAGAATCGGGAGGCTGCAAAAGCGCCAAGCCGCGCATGGAAGCGCGGCCCGGGGTTGATCGGAAATGCGTCGGCTACTTCACGTCTTTCCAGTACTCGTTCTTGAGCCAGAGGGAGATGAAGAACCCGAGGGTCATCAGGGCCAGCACCCACAATCCGAGTTGCGTGCGCTGGTTGCGGGCCGGCTCGGCCATGAAGGTCAGGAAATTGACCAGGTCGGCCACGAAGTGGTCGTACTCGGCCTGCGTCATCGTGCCTGCGCGTTCCACCGCCAGCTTCATCACCGCCTCCGGCTGGCCGTCGTGGCCGGGACGCTCGCCCACCTTGACCCAGGCCTGCGTGCCCTGCAGGTCATGCAGCACATGCGGCATGGAGGTGGCCGGGAACGCGGTGTTGTTCCAGCCGCTCGGCGCCTTGTCGTCGCGGTAGAAGCCGCGCAGGAAGGTGTAGAGCCAGTCCGGCCCGCGCGAGCGCGCCACCAGGGTCAGGTCCGGCGGGACGCTTTTCAGCCATTCCTTGGCGTCCTTCGGGTCGAGGTGGGTCACCATCGCGTCGCCCGGCTTGGCGCCGGTGAGGATGAGGTTGTCCGCGATCTGCTTCTCGGTCAGGCCGATCTGGGTCAACGCGCCATAACGCATGAACTGCGCGCTGTGGCAGTTCAGGCAGTAATTGACGAAATTGCGCGCGCCGCGTTGCAGCGAGGCCTCATCGTGCAGGTTGATCGGCGCGGTGTCCAGCTTCATGCTGCCGCCGGAGGCAAAGGCGGGCGCGGCAACGCCCACGGCCAGCGCCACCACCAGGGAACGGAAGGTCGTTTTCATTAGTAGGTCACCCTTTCCGGTTCGGGCAGTTCCTGGGCACGGTCTTTGGCGGTGTACCAGGGCATCAGGAGGAAGAACGCGAAGTACACGGCGGTCAGGATGCGGGCCACCAGCGTGGCGGTGTCCATGCCGCCCACCAGCGGCAGGCCCTTCGGCAATTGGCCCCAGACGGTGGTGGGAACCACACCGAGGTAGCCGAGCACCAGGAAGCTCACCACGAACGCGTAAAGGAAATTCTTGAACCGCGGGCCGCGATAGCGGATCGACTTGGCCTTGCCTTTGTCGAGCCACGGCAAAGCAAACAAGATCAATGTGGCCGCACCCATCACCGCCACGCCCCAGAACTGCGTGCCGAAATAGGAGGGCACCGCGCGCAGCATCGCGTAGAACGGCGTGAAGTACCACACCGGGGCGATGTGCACAGGGGTCTTGAGCGGATCGGCCTGCACGAAGTTGGCGTACTCCAGGAAGTAGCCGCCCATTTCCGGCATGAAGAACACGATGACCGTGAACACGCCAAGGAACACGAACACGCCGACGATGTCCTTGACGGTGTAGTACGGGTGGAACGGGATGCCGTCCTTCGGTGTGCCGAGTTTCGGATCGAGGTTTTCCTTGATCTCGATGCCGTCGGGATTGTTGGAACCCACTTCACGCAGCGCCATCAGGTGCGCAGCGACCAGGCCGAGCAGCACCAGCGGGATGGCGATCACGTGGAAGGCGAAGAAGCGATTCAGGGTGGCGTCGCCGACGTTGTAGTCGCCGCGGATCCAGATCGCCAGGTCCGGGCCGATGATCGGAATGGCCGAGAACAGGTTAATGATCACCTGCGCGCCCCAGTAGGACATCTGGCCCCACGGCAGCAGGTAGCCGAAGAACGCCTCGGCCATCAGGCAGAGGTAGATCATGCAGCCGAACACCCACAGCAGCTCGCGCGGCTTGCGGTAGGACCCGTAGATGAGGCCACGGAACATGTGCAGATACACCACGATGAAGAACATCGAGGCGCCGGTCGAGTGCAGGTAGCGGATGAACCAGCCGCCCGGTACGTCGCGCATGATGTACTCGACGGAGGCAAAGGCGAGCTTGGCATCCGGCTTGTAGTTCATGGTGAGGAAAATGCCGGTGGCGATCTGCATCACCAGCACGACCATGGCCAGCGAACCGAAGTAGTACCAGAAGTTGAAGTTCTTCGGCGCGTAGTAGCCGGTGAGCTGCTCTTCCCAGAGTTTCAGGACCGGGAAACGGCGGTCCAGCCAGACGAGGGCCTGGCCGGCGATGCCGGGCACGGGCGGCGCGATGGCCGGTTTCGGAGAGTGACCCATGCCTTATGCTCCCTTCAGATCGGCGTCGATCGTGAGCTTGGAGCCCTCGATCTTGTATGCGGTGATTTCGAGGTTCTTCGGCGCCGGCATGCCTTTCCAGACGCGGCCGGACATGTCGAACTTGGACTGGTGGCAGGGACAGAAGAACCCGCCCGGCCAATCCTTGCCGAGATCGTCCGGGCCGATTTCCTTGCGGAATGTTGGCGAGCAACCCAGGTGGGTGCACACGCCCTTGACCACGAACCATTCGCCGGTCTTGTCCGAGGAGCGGTTGGGACCCTTGGCGAACTCCGGCTGCTTGGATTCCTCCGAGTTCGGATCGGCCAGCAGCGCGTCGTTCTTCGCCAGTTGGGCGACCATTTCCGGCGTCCGGCGGATGACCCAGTGCGGCGCACCGCGATATTCCACCGTCACCAGCTGCCCCGGCTCGACCTTGGAGAGATCGAACTCCACTGCGGCGCCGGCGGCCAGCGCGCGCACCGAGGGGAACATGCTGGCCACGAACGGCACGGCCGCGGCACCCGCAGTCACGCCACCCACGGCTGATGTTGCAAGGATCAGGAATCGTCGCTTTTTCGGATCGACGTCGTCTTGGACGATGGCACTCATGGTGAGCTCTCGTAGGTCGTTGTTTGAGTTCTGTGGCGGCTCGCCGCGGCCCGCAAATTCAGCGCATCGGGCGAACACGCTATTTTAGCCGTTGGCCCTGGAAACTGGAACCCCTTAGGGATTTTTTCCTTTGCCGACAGTCACTTCCCGTGATTTGCGCTAAATTGCTCGAACATGGCGAGCGTGGATTCTCGGCCGAGCCATTCCAACAACACCTTCCGGAGGGGATATGAGTTTTGCATCGGAGTTCAAGGAATTCGCGGTCAAGGGCAATGTCATGGATTTGGCGGTCGGCGTCATCATCGGCGGCGCGTTCGGCAAGATCGTCGATTCCGTGGTCGGCGACCTGATCATGCCGATCGTCGGCAAGGTGTTCGGCGGGCTGGACTTTTCCAACATGTACATCGCGCTCAACAACCAGGCCCCCGGGCTGGCACTGGTGGAAGCCAAGAAGGCGGGCGCGGTCTTTGCCTATGGCAACTTCATCACCATCCTGATCAATTTCGTGATCCTGGCCTTCATCATCTTCCTGATGGTCAAGCAGATGAACAAGCTCAAGAGCGAGGCCCCGCCCCCGGCGCCGCCCGCGACGCCTGAGGACGTGTTGCTGCTGCGCGAAATTCGCGATTCCCTGAAAAAGTAAGCGCCGGCTTACTGCTGAAGTCACAAAGGGGGCGGGTGGACTGCCCCCTTTGTCATTCCGCTCCCAGCCCGGCGGAGGCCTGCCATCCGACCCGCCGGATTTGAAATCGCGCCCACCGGCCTCATACTGACATTTCCTGTCCCAAGAGCATGTCCATGCGCCGCCTTTGGCTGATCTTCGCTGAATTCGTCACGGTGACCCTGGCGGTGGTGTTCGTCATCACACTGATCCGCCCGGACTGGAATCCGTGGCGTCGCAACGTGGTGGAAATCCGCGAGGCCGGGCCCTTGGCCGCGATCCTTCCCGCCTCCAGCGGCGGCGCCCTGCGCGCCAGCTATGCCGATGCCGCGCGCAAGGCGACCCAGTCGGTCGTCAACATCGCCGCCTTGCGCGATGTGCACAAGGCGCGCAACCCGCTGGGCAACGATCCGCTCCTGCGCCGCTTCCTGCAGGAGCAGCAGGACGCCCCCGATGAAAACGAGGAGGGCAGCGAAGGCATGGGGTCCGGCGTCATCGTCAGCAGCGATGACAAGGGCAGTTACGTGCTGACCAACGACCACGTGGTGGCCGGCTCCGACCGCATCCAGGTTGCACTCTCCGACGGCCGCACGCTGGCCGCGCGCGTGGTGGGCACGGACCCGGAATCGGATCTGGCGGTGCTGCGCGTGGAAGGCAAGGGGCTCACCGCCATCACGCTCGGACAGTCCGATCGCGCGCAAGTGGGGGACGTGGTGCTGGCCATCGGCGATCCGTTCGGCGTCGGCCAGACCGTCACCATGGGCATCATCAGCGGCCTGGGCCGCAACCGGCTGGGCGTCAACCGCTATGAAAACTTCATCCAGACCGATGCGGCGATCAATCCGGGCAACTCCGGCGGCGCACTGATCGACCTGAACGGCAACCTCATCGGCATCAACAGCGTGATCTATTCGCGCACCGGCGGCTCGCT
>CAZTYC010000220.1:0-4657 GCA_964617435.1 uncultured Burkholderiales bacterium | reverse complement strand
CGAGCGCGACCCCCCCTTTGTCGAGGATCCGCATGACCACCGATTCGCCGTGCATGGTGGGCACCGTGGAAACCCGCAAGTCGATTTCCTTGCCTTGAACCCGCAGCTTGATTCGCCCGTCTTGCGGAAGGCGACGCTCCGCAATATCAAGGTTCGCCATGATCTTGATCCGCGAAATCACGGCAGCAGAGAGCCGGCGCGGCGGAGATTCTGTTTCGTGCAGCACGCCATCGATTCGATAACGAACAATCAGCTGGTTCTCGAACGGTTCTATGTGAATGTCGGATGCGCGTCGCTCAAGCGCGTGATTGATGATGAGGTTTACCAGCCGGATCACCGGCGCTTCCGAGGCGAGGTCCTTGAGCTGCTCGATGTCGCCGAAATCCTGTTCCTCATCGCGCGTGGAAATGTTGTCCACGATCTGTCCCATTGAGGACTTGCCGGAGCCGTAAAGGCGCTCATACACCACGTCGAAGTCGGTAGTGGCCAGCAACTTCGGTACGACCGTCTTGTTGGTGGCAGCCGACAACGCTTCAAGCGTGAAGGCATTGGCGGGATCTGTCATCGCCACCACGACCTCGGATTCGGTCTCCGTCACAGGAATGGCCTGCGCATCTTGCAAGAACCGCGGCGAGACTGCCTCTTCGAGGATCGGAAGCTCTGGGAACTCGCTGGCTTCGATAATCGTCCAGCCACGCTGCGTGGCCAAAGCTTCCGCCAAATCACGTGCAGAAACCATTCCCAAGCGGTTCAGGATCGCACCCAGTTTCTCCCGTTTGCTGCCAGCCGCCTCCTGTACCTTCAGCGCACGGTCGAGATTGGCCGTGTCGCACTTGCCGGCGCGGACCAGAATTTCACCAATTTTGAGTGAGACGGAATGCGTTTCCGCCACGTCCGCCACGGCAGGCTCCACGTGATCGATCCCTTTGATTTTTAAAGCAATTTATCGCCAACCCGCGGCAATCGCGGGTAACTTTATAGTATAGCAGCCCCCAATCTCGACACCTCTTTTCGGCGGATTCGGACTGTGTGCCATCGCAGGCACATCGTAGACAGAGTGAGTTCAACCCGATTCAGTTCAGTTTTTGGCGCCCATCATGATCTCGGCGCAAAAATTGATACCTTGCGTTGACTGGGGTGATGCCTAGGGGACCAGGGCAAGATAGACCGGTTGCTCGGGTCCATTTTGCGAATATAGAATTCGCCTCCGTTCAAACACGTGCCTCGACCACGTGGCCGAACCTTGATTTCGACCCATGAGGAGTTCTTGTGAAACAGTGGACCTTGGCAGCCCTTTTGTTGTGTACGGCAATGGGCACATCTCAATTTGTTTTGGCATCGACCAATAACTCGAACGACTACCTTGAGGCGGCCGCCGCGCTCGAAGCCGGGGAGCCGTACCCCGCATTTTTGAAGGCAGTGGCGGGTTCCCGCAGCAATGACCCCGGCGCAATGGCACTTGTCGCCAAGGCCTACCTTTTCGGACAGGGCACGATAAAGCATTACGCAACGGCGGTAACGCACTATGAAAAAGCTGCGGCCCTGAACTACCCACCGGCACAATTTGCACTTGCGCGATTGCTGGAGGTTGGTTTGGGAGCCAAGCAGGATCCGGAGCGCGCCGCAAAACTCATGCTGTCCGCCGCCGACCAGGGCTTGGCCTGGGCCATGTTCAGCATCGCCATGTACTTTGAAAATGGCACGGGTGTCACCAAGGATATTCAATCCGCCTACAAATGGTACTCACTGGCCGCGGATTTCCTGCCAATGGGAAATGATGGCCTCGGAAAGGAGGCGGGCACGAAGCGCGACTCCCTGCTGCAATCATTGAGCCCAACCCAGAAGACTGACGCCGAGCGCGAAATTCGCGCATGGAAGCGCGTTAAACGGACCATTGATCCGAATTGGACTCGGAAGGCCAGTGAGTTGCCGTCCCTCGAGTCGGAAATCGCGGCCTTGCGTAACGCACAGAGCCGGCCGCCAGCGCCAAAGGATCCACGGGACTCCCTGAGCAGCACGTACTTCCCGAAAAACAACTAGCTCGGGAGGCTTTTCATGGAGTCGATGCATTGGCCGAGTTCGGTACGCCAATGTTCGGGCGCAATCCCTGCGGCCGTCTTGAATTTTCCGCAATTCAGCACGGAATAGGCGGGGCGCCGGGCCGGGGTCGGAAATTCACGAGTTTCGATGGGCACCACTTGGCGTGCCCGTCGTTCGGCAATCGGAATTGAATCTAGGATTGTTGACGCGAATCCGAACCAGGTCGTTTCACCACCCGCCGTCAAATGATAGGTGCCGGGTTGCAACGCCACTTCGGCACGCGCCCCTGAAAGTCGGATGGCCGCCAAAGAATGGCTTGCCAGCGGCCGAACCCAGGTCGGTGTACCCCTCTGATCGCCGACGACGCGAAGCTCATCGCGCTCACGGGCCAGCCGTCGCATAGTGAGAAAGAAATTCTGACGCCGACTGCTGTAAAGCCAGCTGGTGCGCAAGATGAAATGAATCGCACCCGTTTGCGCAAGGGCGATTTCGCCTTGGAGCTTGGTGCGCCCATACGCGCTTTGCGGGTTCGGGATATCCGTTTCGCGATAGGGCACCGTTGCGGTGCCATCAAAAACGTAATCGGTGGAAAAGTGCACTATGGGCACCCCCAGTCGCTTGGCTTCCTCCCCCAAGACTCCTGGAGCGTCACCATTGATGGCCATCGCCAGTTCAGGTTCGCTTTCAGCCTTGTCCACCGATGTGTAAGCCCCGGGATTCAGGATTAATGCAGGTTGAATTTCGCGGCAGCGGGTACGGATGGCCTCGGGGTTGGCAAGGTTCAATGCATGACGATCGAAGGCATGCACGTCCGCCTTTCCTTGTAGCGCACGTGTCAATTCGAAACCGAGCTGTCCCTCTCCCCCCGTGATGAGTACACGCGGCAAGGCGCTCATCGCCTTAGATGAAGCACTCAGCATCAGCCAGCATGGGCGCATTGGCGTCGGCCGGCTTCAACTGTGGCGCGCCGGTTTCATCCAACGGCCATTGGATGCCCAGCGTCGGGTCGTCCCATCGGAGTGAACGATCGTGCTGCGGGGCGTAATAGTCCGTGGTCTTGTAGAGAAACTCAGCTACGTCGGAGGTCACGATGAATCCATGCGCGAACCCGACCGGAACCCAAAGCAGGCGCTTGTTTTCGGCGGACAGTCGAACCGCGACATGTCGCCCAAATGTCGGGGATGAACGCCGAATATCGACCACGACATCGAATACCTCGCCCACAACTGCTCTCACCAGCTTGGCCTGCGGCTGCTGAATCTGATAGTGAAGACCGCGCAGCACGCCGCGAATCGATTTGGAATGGTTATCCTGTACAAAACGCAAGTCCGAGCCGACCGCCTGATTGAAGGCGCGCTCGTTGAAGCTCTCATAAAAGAACCCGCGTGCGTCACCGAAAACTTTGGGCTCGAGAACCTTGATTTCGGGAATGGCAGTGTCGACGACCTTCATACCCATCAGAACACCCGCTCGGTGAGCATCCGGATCAAGTACTGTCCGTAGGAGTTCTTCAGCATCGGCTGGGCGATGCGCTCGACATCCACCGCGCTGATCCAGCCGCGCCGGTAGGCAATCTCCTCCGGACAGGCAATCTTCAAGCCCTGGCGTCGTTCGATGGTTTCGATGTACTGCGCCGCTTCGAGCAGTGATTCGTGGGTGCCGGTATCAAGCCAGGCCATGCCGCGTCCCATGACTTCACAATGGAGTTGCGCGCGCTCCAAATACAATCTGTTCAAGTCAGTGATTTCAAGTTCGCCTCGTGCAGATGGCTTGAGTCCCGCCGCCAGGGAACACACCTGATCGTCATAAAAATAGATGCCGGTGACAGCATATCGCGACTTGGGTTGCTTCGGCTTTTCCTCAAGTGAAATCACCTGTCCTGACGCGTTGAACTCGGCCACACCGTAGCGTTCCGGATCGTGAACCGGGTAGGCAAAGACGGTGGCGCCTGAACTGCGCGCGTCCGCGCGTTGCAACTGCTGCGTCAGGTCGTGGCCGTAAAAGATGTTGTCCCCAAGGATCAGGGCGCTGGGGCTGGAGCCCACAAAATTCTTTCCAATGTGGAAGGCTTGGGCCAGCCCGTCGGGTGAAGGTTGTACCGCATAGGAAAGCGACATTCCCCATCGCGCACCATCACCCAGGAGCTCTTGAAAACGCGGCGTGTCATGCGGGGTGGAGATGATGAGAATGTCACGAATTCCCGCGAGCATGAGAGTGGTCAGGGGGTAATACACCATGGGCTTGTCATAAATTGGCAGCAGCTGTTTGGAGACCACCTGCGTCACCGGATAGAGCCGGGTGCCGCTGCCCCCTGCCAAAACAATTCCCTTGCGAACACTTGCCGTCATGCCGCTGCCTCACCGCCATATTGTTGATTGACCCACTGGCGATAGCTGCCGCTGGTCACGCCATTCACCCATGCACCGTTTGCCAGGTACCATTGGACGGTCTTGCGAAGGCCCGAGTCAAAGTTCTCGCGCGCACGCCAGCCCAATTCGATTTCAATTTTGGTGGCGTCGATTGCATACCGCCGGTCATGGCCGGGGCGGTCTTTGACGAATGCAATTTGACTTGAATATTTCTGTCCATCTGCACGAGGCGACAACTCATCGAGCAG
>CAZTYC010000219.1:0-4671 GCA_964617435.1 uncultured Burkholderiales bacterium | reverse complement strand
TCAGCGCCGTGATGCCCGATTCAATCCGGCCATCCTTTTGCGGCTCCGCCGTGACTTTCACGGGGGCATCGATCAACACGACCGGCTGCGCGCCCGCCGCGCATGCCGTCCACGTGGCCCATGCGGCCAGCAGCCGGGCGAGGCGCCTCATGCCACAAACGCCCGCAGGTGCGCGGTGGTGACGGCCGGAGCCTCCTGCATCAACGAATGCCCGCAATCAGGCACCGTCACGAAACGCGCGGCCGGCAACTGCTTGGCCAACGCGGCGCCTGCTTTGGGTGGCGTGAGCAGGTCGCGCGTGCCGGTGAGCATCAGCACCGGCATGGTCACTGCCGCGAGCCGTGCGGTGTCCGGCGCATAGGCGGCGCAGGCGGCAAGGTCCGCGGCCAGCAAGCCGGGCGCGCTTTTCTCAAGCAGGCGCTTGTACGCCACCAGCGATGACGTCCCGGGCGAGGGGTTCCTGCCCCACTTCAGTTGCGGCGCATGCCCCCAGAGGTTGAGCATGTCATACGCCTCTTGAGGCCGATGCCGCGCGGCGTCCATCAGCGCATCGGACACCGCCATCGGCACCGCCGAGCCGATCAACGCGGCTTTCAACACGCGGCCCGCGTGGCGCGCCGCGCAATCGAGCACCGCAAGCGAACCCATGCTGTGGCCGACCAGCACCGCGCGCTCGACGCCGCCGTTGTCCAGCAGATTGGCGATCCAGTCCGCAAGCGATTCGATGCTGTCCTTTGGCGCGCCGAAGCTCCGGCCGTGCCCGGGCAGGTCCGGGGCGAGCGCGTTCCAGCCGTGGTGCGCGAAATGGCGCGCCTGCCAGGTCCAAACGCTGTGGTCGTTGGCCGAACCATGGATGAACACGATTGTCGGCCTGGCGGCATCGAACGGCCGTCCGCCGGTGTACACAAAGGCGGGTTGCTGGTGCACGAGGAAATTCATGGCGTGGGAGCGCGAAGGTTCACGGATCAGGCGGCCTTTTCAGCCGCGGCCAGCGCGCGCGACAGGTCCTCGATCAGGTCCTCCGCGCCCTCGATGCCGATCGACAGGCGGATGGTGCCCTCACCGATGCCGGCCGCCTTCAGCGCGGCGGCGTCCATGCGGAAATGGGTGGTCGATGCCGGGTGGATCACCAGCGATTTCGCATCCCCGATGTTGGCCAGGTGCGAGAACAGGTTGAGCTTTTCGATGAAGACCTTTCCCGCCGCCTTTGCCGAACCCGCGCCGCCCTTGAGGTCAAAACTGACGACCGCGCCGGCGCCGTCCGGCATCAGGCGCCGCGCGAGCGCGTGGTCCGGATGCGATTCGAGCTCCGGGTAGGTCACGGACGCCACCGCGCGATGCGAGGCGAGGAACGCCACGACCTTGCGCGCGTTCTCCACATGCCGGGGCATGCGCAGGTGCAGCGTTTCCAGGCCCTGCAGGATCTGGAACGCGGTCATCGGCGCCATCGAGGCGCCGAAATCTCGCAACCCCTCGCGGCGCGCGCGCAGCGCAAACGCCGCCACGGTGGATTCCTCGCTCATCGTCATGCCGTGAAAGCCGCTGTACGGCTGTGAGAGCGTCGCAAATTTTCCGGAGGCGTTCCAATCGAAGGTGCCCGCGTCGAGCAGCACGCCGCCGATCACCACGCCGTGGCCGGACAGGAACTTGGTGGCCGAATGCATGACGATGTCCGCGCCGTGGTCGATGGGGCGCAGCAACACCGGCGGGGTCAGCGTGGCATCCACCATCAGCGGAAGCGCGGCCGCGTGGGCGATGTCCGCCACCGTGCGGATGTCGAGCACGTCCAGCCCCGGATTGCCGATCGTTTCGCCGAACAGCAGGCGCGTGTTGGGGCGGATGGCCCGCAGCCAGGCGTCCGGATCGCGCCCCTCGACGAACGTCGTCTCAATCCCGAAGCGCGGCAGCGTGTAGGTGAGCAGGTTGTGCGAGCCGCCGTACAGCGCATGCGAGGCCACGATGTGCGAGCCCGCGCCCATGAGCGTGGCGATGGCCAGATGCAGGGCCGCCTGCCCGGACGCCGTGGCCACCGCGGCGGCGGCGCCCTCGAGCGCACACATGCGCTCTTCGAACACCGCCACGGTCGGATTGGAAATGCGCGAGTACACATGGCCGGGCTGTTCCAGGTTGAAGAGCGATGCGGCCGTGTCGGCGTCCGGAAACACAAAGGAGGCGCTTTGGTAGATCGGCACCGCGCGCGCACCCGTGGCCGGATCCGGGGACTGCCCGGCGTGCACGGACAGGGTATCAAGTGAGGGGTATTTGGGTGCGGTCACGCTGGATTTTGTGGTGGGGGTCGCCCCCTCATACTAGGGGTTGCGGTTTGGTGGGCGCCGCCGGTCGCGCGGCGCGGTTCTTGGAGCGTCTGCCGCAGTCGCGCAGGCGGAAAAACAATGACCAAAGAATGAGGGATTTAGAAAAGAATTGTCACCTATTGCCTGAAATCTTGCCAGAAACCCCTTGGTTTTGTTAAGGTGTCAGCCCTTTAGGGCCTTCAACCGTTAACCCGCCCATGTTTTCACACCTGATTCGTCACGCATCGTTGTGCCTCGCCGCCGCCATCGCGCTGGGCGTCTCCACGGGCGCGGC
Source organism: uncultured Burkholderiales bacterium (assembly GCA_964617435.1). Lineage (GTDB taxonomy): Bacteria > Pseudomonadota > Gammaproteobacteria > Burkholderiales > Usitatibacteraceae > UKL13-2. The sequence continues at coordinate 2,082 of CAZTYC010000219.1, read as the reverse complement.
CGCCGAACAACCCAAGAAGGCGCGGGCCGTGAAGCCGGCGGGCACGCCGGACTTCACCAAGGAAGGCCAACCCAACCTGTTGTCGCATGCGGCGATGGTGTTCGATCCGGTATCCGGCAAGGAATTGTTTTCCAAGAATGCCGAAGCGCCGATGCCCATTGCATCGATCACCAAGTTGATGACTTCGATGGTGGTGCTCGATGCCAAGCTCGGCATGGACGACCCGGTCATCATCGACGCCGCCGACATCGACACCATCAAGGGTTCTCGCTCGCGCCTGCCAGTGGGCAGCGCCTTCCGCCGCGAGGACCTGATGCGCCTGGCGCTCATGGCCTCGGACAACCGCGCCGCTTCCGCGCTCGGACGCAGCTATCCGGGCGGCCTCCCCGCCTTTGTCGATGCCATGAACGCGCGCGCGCGGATGCTTGGCATGAACAGCACCCGCTTCGTGGACCCGACCGGCCTGGCCCCGGGCAACGTGTCCAGCCCGCAGGACCTCGCGCGCATGGTGGCCGAAGCGGCCAAGTATCCGCAGATCCGCGAGTTCTCCACCACGCCTGAATTGCACGTCACGCTGCCGAACGCGAAGAAGCCCATGGGGTTCTCCAACACCAACCAGCTGGTGAAGTCGCAGAGCTGGGACATCGGATTGTCCAAGACCGGGTACATCAATGAAGCCGGCAAGTGCCTCGTCATGCAGGCGACCATCGCCAACAACCCGGTGGTGATCGTGCTGCTCGATTCCTGGGGCCGCCTCACGCGCATCGGCGACGCCAACCGCATCAAGAAGTGGATCGAGAGCAACAAGCACCTCGTGTCCGCGCCAAAGACGCCTTCGGTCTGATTCTCAGCGGCAGCCTCAGCAAAGGGCCGGATTTCCGGCCCTTTTTGTTTTCAGGGCATGGCCCGCGCGCAAACCCCGTCATCGCGCACCCGGCGCCGCCGTCCGGTGCTGCCTTTGGGCTAACATCACGGACATGAAAGTCGGCCTTTTCGTCACCTGCCTTGTCGATGCGCACCGGCCCTCGATCGGCTTCGCGGCGCTGAAGCTGCTGGAGGCGGCGGGCTGCGAGGTGGTGGTGCCGGCGACGCAAACCTGCTGCGGACAGCCCGGCTACAACTCCGGCGCGCGCGAGGTGTCCAAGACACTTGCAAGAAAAGTGCTCGCCGAATTCGCCGGCTGCGATTACGTCGTCGCCCCCTCGGGTTCCTGCTCCGGGCAGATGAAAGTCCACGCAGTCGAAGACCTTTTTCATGGCGATCCGGAGGAGGAGGCGCAATTCAAGGCCTTGGCGGCCAAGTGGTACGAGCTCTCGGACTTTCTCGTCAACGTGTTGAAGGTCGAAACCGTGCCCGCGCGCTGCGCCGACACCCTCACCTATCACGACAGTTGCTCCGGCCTGCGCGAACTAGGCATCAAGTCGCAGCCACGCGCGCTGCTCGGCAAAGCGGGTGCCACCATCACCGAAATGAACGACAGCGAAAAGTGCTGCGGCTTCGGCGGCACCTTCTCGGTCAAGCTCGGCGAAATCTCGACGCGCATGGCCGAGAACAAGTGCGTCAACATCGGCGTCACCGGCGCGAAGGTGCTGGTAGGCGGCGACCTCGGTTGCCTGCTCAACCTGGAGGGCCGCCTGCGGCGCAATGGCGACAAGACCACCAAGGTGATGCACTGGGCGGAAGTCGTGGCGGGGGATGTTTGATCGTGGCGATAGATCGCAGACTCCAAACTCAAGTATTGGCGAGCCTTTCCAGCCATTTTCGGCCTAAACGCCGCGCCGGTATTGGACTTTTGCCATTGAGTGCCTCCGGAAATCCGGCCTGACCATGCAAGTCCACTCCATGCACTTCAAGCAGACGGCGAGCGCGAAGCTCAACGATGCCGTCCTGCAGAACAACCTGAAAAAGGCGAAGGGCAAGTTCGTCGACCTGCGCGCCAAGGGCGTGGCCGAGGTGGACAACTGGGAGGCGATCCGCACCCACGCCGCCGCCTTGCGCGACGAGGTGATCGCCAACCTCGATGCGTATCTCCTCGAGTTCGAGGCCAATGCCACCCGGCGTGGCGCGCACGTGCACTGGGCG
>CAZTYC010000218.1:0-4763 GCA_964617435.1 uncultured Burkholderiales bacterium | reverse complement strand
AGCCGCAAGGAGCAACCCAACGAGAATTTCGCCCGCGAGGTGATGGAGCTGTTCACGTTGGGCGAGGGGCATTACTCGGAAAAGGACATCAAGGAGGCGGCGCGCGCCTTCACCGGCTGGAGCATCGACCGCGAAACCGGCCAGTTCATGTTCCGCCGCGGCATCCATGACTACGGCCGCAAGACGGTGCTCGGCCGCTCCGGCACGCTGGATGGCGACCAGGTCATCGACATCCTGCTGGCCCAGCCGGAGACCGCGCGCTTCATCACCCGCAAGCTGATGCGCGAGTTCGTCACCGCGCAGCCGTCCGAGGCCGACGTCGAGCGCTTCGCTGCGCGCTTCCGCGACTCCGGTTACGACATCGGCAAGCTCATGCAGGCCCTGCTGGCCTCGGAAACTTTTCATGCGCCGGACAATCGCGGCGCGCTGATCAAGTCGCCGGTTGAGTTCGTGGTGGGCACGCTCAGGCAGTTTGGCATCGAGGCGCCGAACCTGCGGCCGTTCGTGCTGGCCAGCGCCCTGCTGGGACAAAACGTGTTTGCTCCGCCCAACGTGAAGGGATGGCCGGGCGGCGAGCATTGGATCAATTCGGCATCCCTGCTGGGCCGCAAGCAGTTCCTGGACCGCCTGTTCCGCAATGAAGACCGCATGGAAGCCACCATGCGCGCCATGGACGAGGCCGCGGCGATCACCGGCGGGACGCCGTTGCCGGGGCGCGAGGCCAGGATGCAACGCCAGATGGAGCGCCAGATGGGCGGCATCCGCTGGAACCTGGATCAATGGGCGGAGTCTGCCGCCGGAGCACCGGGCGCCCGGGGCGCGGAACGCATGACGCGGATCCTGCTCGCGGTGGCGCCGCAGCACGAACTGCCGGCCCAGGCCAAGCCCGCTGACTGGGCGCGGCAACTGGTGCTCGATCCGGCATTCCACCTGAAATGATGTGCCGAACCCGATGAGGCCACGATGAACCGACGCCATTTCCTGCACGCCGCCGCCGCCGTTTCCGGATTCAGTCTCGCACCGCGCGGGTGGGCGCAACCCGCGCTGGCGGCCTACCGAAAGCTGCTGGTCCTCATTGAGCTGAAGGGCGCCAATGACGGCCTCAACACGGTGGTGCCGTACGCTCAGCCCCGCTATGCCGAATTGCGGCCGCGGCTGGGCATCGCCCGCGACAAGTTGCTCCAGGTAAGCGAGCGCGAGGCGCTGCACCCGTCGCTCGAGCCCCTGATGCCGCTCTGGCAGGACAAGGAACTGGCCATCGTGCAGGGCCTGGGTTACCCCTCGCCGAACCTGTCGCATTTCCGCTCGATCGAAATCTGGGATACGGCCTCGAAGAGCGATGAATACCTCGACAGCGGGTGGCTGGCGCGCGCCTTTGCGGCCGCGCCCGTGCCTCGCGAATTTGCAGCCGACGGCGTGGTGGTGGGGTCCAACGAAATGGGGCCGCTTTCCGGCGCCGGCGCGCGCGTGATTGCGCTGGCCAATACCGAGCAGTTCCTGCGCAACGCACGGCTTGCGCAACCCAACAGTGCGCCTCGCAACGCCGCGCTGCGGCACCTGTTGTCGGTGGAACAGGAAATCATCCACGCGGCGGCCAAGCTGAATGCCAATTACCTGTTCAAGACCGAATTCCCGCGCACGGCATTCGGCAACCAGATCCGCACCGCGGCGCAGCTGGCGGCCAACAAGGCCGGCGTGGCGGCAATCCGCGTGACCCTGGGCGGGTTCGACACCCACGCCAACCAGGCGGGCACGCACGCGAACCTGCTCAAGGAACTGGCCGAGGGCATCGCCGCGCTCAAGTCCGCCCTGCTGGAACTCAATCGCTGGAACGACACCCTGGTCATGACCTATGCCGAATTCGGGCGCAGGCCCAAGGAGAACCAAAGCGGCGGGACCGACCACGGCACGGCCAGCGTGCATTTTGTGGCGGGCGGCCGCGTGGCGGGCGGGCTCTATGGAGAACCGCCGGCCCTCGACAAGCTCGATGGCAACGGCAACCTGCCGTTCGCGGTGGACTTTCGCTCGCTCTATGCGCTGGTGCTGGACAAGTGGTGGGGCGTGGACGCCTCGCGGGTGCTGTCCGGGCGCTTCGCCCCGCTGGAACTGCTCAAAGCGTAGAGGTTGCCCGCGCGTCGGGCGCGTGTCACTTCTTGCGCCCAACCGGCACTTCCACCTGCACCGGCTCACCGGTCAGGCTGCGTTCGAACACGAGGTCGTTTTCCATCGGCTTTTCCAGCCTGAGCAGGATGTCCGCGTAATTGCGGATGTTCTCCACGAACTGCACGGCCTCGTCGCCGCGCGCGAAACCGTGCTTCAAGGCCTCGAAGGTTTCCGGTTCGCGCAGCCTCGGGTAGGCCTTGCGCACATCGAGCCACGAATCTGCATTGAGCTTCATGCGCTGCGTGACGATGCGCGCGTCCTCCAGGTGACCGTAGCCCTGGTTGTAGGCGGCCAGGGCAAGCCAGGTGCGATCCGGCTCGGGAACGCGGGCGGGCACGGTGTCGCGCAGCATGCCGAGATACTTTGCGCCGCCGAGGATCGATTCGCGCGGGTCCAGCCGGTTCTTCACGCCCATGCGGTCCGCAGTGTCCTCGGTCAGCATCATCAGGCCGCGCACGCCGGTGGGCGAGGTTGCGTTGGCGTCCCAGTGCGACTCCTGGTAGCCGATGGCGGCGACAACCCGCCAGTCGATGCCGCTCACGCGCTCGGCCTCCTGGAAATACGGCTTGAGCTTGGGCAGCACGCTGCGGATCTTCTCCAGGAAGGCTTCCGAATCCACCGGCTGGATGCGGTTCACGTGGCCGTAGTAACGGTCGGTCAGGCGCACCAGCGTGCCGTTGCCGCGAATCTTTTCAAAGAACTGCACGGCGCTTTGCATCAGGTCGAAGTCCGCGGTGGGCCCGAAGGCCCAGGCCACCTTGAGCTCGCGCCCCACGTTGAACGCCTGTGCCACGTCCGGATGCAGGCGGCGGGTGACGGACAGGGCCGTCGCATCGACGAGTGCAAAGTCGCTTTCGTGCGAGTCCACGCGCCGCAACAGCTCATCCGGGTCGGCGTCGTGCGGGAGGATATCGAGAATCATCCCCGGGTAGTCGCCCGTCATGTCGCGCAGCAGGTCGTGGGCGGGGGTTTCGGCGACCACAGCGATGCGCTTGCCGACGGTGTCGTTCAAATCGCGCGGCCGCGGATTGGCGCTGTGATAGGCAAGCTGGTGCTGGATGAGTCGGTAATGCGGCCCGAAGGCGAATTCGCGCTTGAGATCGATGGTGGGCACCAGCCCGGCCGCCGCCACGTGCGCGCGCCCGTCGCGCAGCATCTTGAGCAGAATGACCTGGCTGGGCGCGACGATGAAGCGCGTGCGCACACCGAGTTCCTTGGCGAACAGGGTGGCGAGGTCATGCTCGAAGCCGGTCTGTGCATCGTCCGGATGCTTGCCGGCGCCGGGCAGGCTCTGTGTCGTGGTCGGGCCGCGCAAGGTCAGCACCACCAATTCTCCAGACACCCGCGGGGCCTTGAGCGGCCCGGTCAGCCACAGGGGGCCGATGGCGGTCTGCTTCAGGCTGAGCCACACCGCCAGGGCGGCGCCGAGCAGGGCGGTGACGGCAAAGAGAGTGGCGGTACGCTTCATCCTCGATCGGTGACGGTGCCCGAATCCGCAAGGCTGTGTGGCGAGTTTACGCGAGCCGATTTGCGCGCCGCGGGCGATGCGATAATCGCCGGCCATGCCACCCGCCAACATCATCGCCATCCTGCCCGCCGCCGGCACCGGAACCCGCCTGGGAGACGCGCGGCCCAAGCAATACCTCGATGTGGGCGGCCAGCCGATGATTTCGCACTCGATCAACGTGCTGGCGGCCATTCCCAGGATTTCCCGGGTGGTGGTGGTGCTCTCCGCGCAGGACGCGCATTGGGACTCGCTCATGGCCGGCAGGAGCCGTGCGGAGGCGTTGCGGGTAGGCGGCGCCACGCGCGGCGAAAGCGTTCGCAATGCGCTGCGCGAACTGGCGGCCAGTTGCGCGCCCGAAGACTGGATGCTGGTGCACGACGCGGCGCGCCCGTGCATCCGCGCGCCCCTGATCGAACAGTTCCTCGATGAATTGGTGGACGATCCGGTCGGCGGCCTGCTGGCACTGCCCTCGGCGGACACGCTCAAAAGTGCGGACGATGCCCAGCGCGTGGAACGCACCCTGCCGCGCGAGAACGTCTGGCGCGCCCAGACCCCGCAGATGTTCCGCCTGCGCGATCTGCTGCCGTCGCTCGAAAAGATGCCCGACGCCACCGACGAGGCGCAAGCCATCGAGGGGCGCGGCCTGCAGCCGCGGCTGGTGCTGGGGGACAGTGCCAACATTAAGGTGACGTATGCGCCGGACCTGGCCCTGGCGGAAATGTTGTTGAACCGGAAGGACGCCCCATGAGCGATGAACCGCAATTTCGCATCGGCCACGGGTTCGACGTGCACGCGCTGGTGGTGGGACGCCGGCTGATCGTCGGCGGCGTGGACATTCCCCACGAGCGCGGCCTGCTCGGGCATTCGGACGCCGACGTCCTGCTGCACGCGATCTGCGATGCCCTGCTCGGCGCCGCGGGCCTGGGCGACATCGGCAGGCACTTCCCGGACACCAGCGAAGCGTATCGCGGCGCCGACAGCCGCGTTCTGCTGCGCAGCGTGGTGCAAAAAGTCGCCGAGGCGGGCTATCGCGTCGGCAACGTGGATGCCACCATCATCGCGCAGGCGCCGAAGATGGCGCCGCACATTCCCG
>CAZTYC010000217.1:283-4799 GCA_964617435.1 uncultured Burkholderiales bacterium | reverse complement strand
GAAGCCATGTCGTTCTCCTCGTTTCAGTGTCGATGACGAGCCCATCCCCGCGACATTGCCTTCGGGAATTCTTGGCTGTCCCCTTCAGGCAGGCCGCCCATCCGGAACGGACAGCACGGATTCACAGCCGGCCCACGAAACTGCATTTCACGCGCGGGCCACCGCGAATTCAACGGATGTTAGGGGTGCGCCATCGGCACCAGCAATCCGGAATTACCCTAACGGCAGGGCGCGCCCACTAGGCGTTGGAGCGATGCTGCACCGCAGCTTGAACCAGCTCGGCGATCGATTCGACCTCGAGCTTTTCCATGAGCCGGGACCGGTGCGCCTCGACGGTCTTGACGCTGATGGCCAGGATGGCGGCGACTTCGCGATTGGTCTGGCCGGCGACGACGTAGTCCATCACTTCCCGCTCGCGCTGGGTGAGCGTGGCGAGGCGCACGCGGAAGGCATCGCGCACGCTGCGGTTGGCACGCATCACGGCGTCGCGTTTCAGGCTTTCGCGCACGATCTCGACAATGCGCTTGTAATCGAACGGCTTCTCGATGAAGTCGATCGCACCGCGTCGCACCGCCTCCACGGCCTTGCCGATATCCCCGCGCCCGGACAGGAAGATCACCGGCATGCTCACGCCGTGCTGGATCAGATATTGCTGCAAATCCAGCCCGCCCATGCCCGGCATGGAAAGGTCGAGGATCAGGCAACCGGGAGAATCCACCTTGAATTCGGCGAGGAAGCTGGTGGCGCTCGAATAGGTCTTGACGGGAATCGCGTTGCTTTGCATCAGCCAGGTCAACACCTCGCGGATCGAGGCGTCGTCGTCCACCACATACACGGTGGGCGCGCGCGCGGCCCGTTGCTCGCTGGATTCGGAGGTCGTCATGAGATCGAAGAATAAGGCCTCAGCCCCCGCGGCGGCAAGGCATCCCGCGTGAAAAAGCCCTCAATGCGGTGGCGGGGCCAGCAGCCGCTCCACTTCCTGGACCAGTTCCTTGGTCGAGAACGGCTTGCCGACATGCGCGTCCGCACCTGCTTCGATGCCGCGCTGCACGTCAAGTTCGCTGCCTTTGGCGGATACCAGGATGATCCTGAGGCCGCGGTGGGCCGCACGCTTCCTGAGGGCGCGGCAAACGTCGTAGCCGTTCAGTTTCGGCAACATCAGGTCGAGCAGCAGGAGGTCGGGGCGGAAGCTCGCGCACTGGGCCAGCGCGGCCTCGCCGTCGCTGGCGGCCGCGGTCTCGTAGCCACGCGCGCGCATGAGGAACTCCAGGGAGGTGACGATCGCGGCCTCGTCGTCAGCGATCAGCACGCGCCTGCGGTCGCCCGGCGTCATTCGGCCGCCATCGTGGCCGGCAGGCTGAAGGAAAACGTGGCGCCGGCGCCCGGCTCGCTTTCCACCCACAGTTGACCGCCGAAGTGGCCGATGATTTCGCGGCAAATTGCCAGCCCGAGTCCGGTGCCTGGCGGCTTGTCGGTCATGGTGTCGCCCACCTGCCGGAACTTCTCGAAGATCACGCCCTGGTCCGCCTTGGAGATGCCCCCGCCGTTGTCGGCCACGTCCACCCGCACGGCACGGTCTTGTGCCGACAGCCGAACGGACACGGCGCCCTGTTTCGGGTCGCAGAATTTGCTGGCGTTCGACAGCAGGTTCATCATGACCTGCATCAGCCGGTCGCGGTCCGCCACCACGCGGGGAAGCGTCTCGGGCATCGCGGTCTCCAGCGTGATGGCCTTCGACTTGAACAGCGGCATCGTCGCCTGCGTCGCCGCGCCGACAATGTCGCGCAGGTCCAGCGAACTGACCTTCCACTCCGCGGCGCCCGACTCGAGCTTGGCCAGGTCGAGCACCTGGTTGATCAGCCGCGAGAGGCGTTCTGATTCGCTCACCAGGATGCCCAGGAAGCGCTGGCGCTCGCCGGGGTCGATGTCCGGATTGTCGTGCAGGATCTCGGAGAAGGCGCGAATCGAGGTGAGCGGCGTGCGCAACTCGTGGGTGACCGTGGAAATGAAGTCGTCCTTCAGGTGATCGAGCTCGCGCAGCCGCTCGTTGGCCGCGCGCAATTCGCGCGTCGCGGCCTCGAGCTCGGCCTGCTTGGTGGCCAACGCCTGGCTTTGCGCGATCGCCTGCGACGCCTCATCGATGATGGTCATCACCTCGTCGGCGCGCAGCGGTTCCTCCTGCACCACCGACGCCACCATCGCGCGCGCCGACGTCCCGCCGATCGCCCCGGCCAGGTGGATCTCGGTGAAGCGCACCAGTTCGCCATCCGCCTCCAGCGCCTCGGCCGAATCGAGCCCGCGCGAGCGCGCGAAGCCCAGGAACAGGTCCGCCGCGCGCGCCGGGCCGAGGAAGCGCCCGAGGATCGCCTGCAGGCTGCCGGCCGATGCGGTGCCGCGCCACGGCCGCGCCTTTTCCCCGGTCTGGTGGAAGATGTCGACAAACAGCGAGGCCTGGATGCGCTCCACGGCGTTGGGCCGCGAGAACAGCGACACGCCCACATACGCCCCCACGTTGCCGAGCATGCTCCAGATCATGGCATGCGTGATCTGGTCGAGCCCGGCGAGGCCGAACAACTGCAGCGGTTTCAGCCAGCCAATGCCGAATGGTCCCTGGTCGACGAAACCGGTCCCCATCCAGCCGGACTTGGCAAATGCCGGAAGCAACAATGTGTAGCACCAGATCGCCGTGCCGGTGACCAGCCCGGACAGCGCCCCCAGGCGCGTGCCGCCTTTCCAGTACAGGCCGCCGACGATGACCGGCGCGAACTGCGCGACCGCGGCGAACGAGATCAGGCCAATCGACACCAGCGCATACGCCTCGCCCGCCACGCGGTAATAGAGATACCCCAGGAAGATGATGGCGATGGCCGCGACGCGCCGGATGTCGAGCAGGAGGGCCGACAGGTGCAGGTGCTCGAACAACGCGCCGCGGCTGAAGCGCAGGACCAGCGGCAGGACCAGGTGGTTGCAGGCCATGGTCGAGAGGGCGATGGTTTCGACGATGACCATCCCGGTGGCGGCCGAAAGCCCGCCGATGAACACCAGCAGCGTGATCCACGCGGCCTGGTTGGCCATCGGCAGGGTGAGCACGTAGGCATCGGCGTCCATGTGCCTGCCCGAAAAATACATCGCGCCGCCAAAGGCCACCGGCAGGACGAACAGGTTGATGAGCAGCATGTAGAGCGGAAACAACCACACCGCCTTCTTCAGGTGGCGCTCGTCGACGTTCTCGATCACGGAAATCTGGAACTGGCGCGGCAGGAAGACGAAGGCCAGCATGGAGAGCACGATGAGCCAGAACCAGTTTGCGTAGGAGCCGGCCGCGCCTTCGAACGGAGTCATCAGCGCCGCCAGTTGCGGGGTCTGCGCCGCGCGCGCGAAGATCTCGGCCGGGCCGTCGAACATGAAGAAGGTGACATAAACGCCCACCACGACGAAGGCGAGCAGCTTGACGAGCGACTCAAAGGCGATCGCCGCGACGATGCCCTCGTGGCGTTCCGCCGCGTCGAGCTGGCGCGTGCCGAACGCGATGGTGAACAGCGCGAGGAAAAAGGCGACATAGAACGCGGTGTCGCCGAACACTGAGCTGCGCGCCACGCTCTCCGGCATCACCACATCGGGATAATTCAGCAGAAACGTGAAGCTGTTGGCCACCGCCTTCAATTGCAGCGAAATGTACGGCAGGATGCCGACGATGGCCACCAGCGTGACCAGCGCGCTCAGCAGCGCGCTCTTGCCGTAGCGCGATCCGGCGAAGTCCGCCAGCGACGTGATGCGGTTGACCTTGCTGATGCGGATCATCTTGCGCACCAGGAACCACCACAGGATCATCACCAGCGTCGGCCCGAGGTAGATCGGCAGGAAGCCCACGCCGTCGACCGCGGCGCGGCCGACGCTGCCGTAGAACGTCCACGCCGTCGCATACACCCCGAGCGAGAGGGTGTAGACATAGGGGCTCGAGATGAGCGAGCGTCCCTGGTCGGCCCGGCGGTCCGCGTACCAGGCAATGGCAAACAAGAGGCCGATGTACGCGAACGAGACGACGATGGCGATCGTCGGAGAAAGCATCATCAGTCCCGGTCAGAGGGCCGGCTGCCGCGTTCCATCGACCACGCCATGAGGATGATCAGCACCAGCCAGGCGCCGAACAGGTAGGAATACAAGAGCGGAATGCCAAACACCGTGGCGCGCACGTTGAAGACGGCGAGCAGCGGGAAATGGAACAGCGCCGCTCCAAGCAGGAACAGGGCCAGCAGTCGGGCATTGCGCTTTCCGGTCTGGAACATGGGCCTCCCCCGGCGGCATGCGGTCCGCCCACCCGGCGCGCCAACGGGCGCGCCCCTCATTCAGGCGAATTGCCGCGCGCTTGTCAATGCACCCCGGTCCTGACGCGTCCGCCCCGGCGGCCCGGGGATCAAACGGCCTGCCTCAACATACAAAACTCATTGACTGGCGCGGCGTTCCGGACGTTCTTGTTCTGTACGCCCCGCCAGTGCTTGTGTTTATCCGTTTTGAG
>CAZTYC010000217.1:0-273 GCA_964617435.1 uncultured Burkholderiales bacterium | reverse complement strand
CGGGGGGGCGGCCGCCTCACCCACCGCCATCCAACAACCCAAAAACCACTTGGCGGGGGGGGGCTTACGTTTTTTTTTTTTCCGAACCCCCCCGCCACTGCTTGTGTTTATCCACCGATTAACGATCAGACGGTTTGCTTCAACTGGTCGAGGATGGCGGGGTTTTCAAGGGTGGAGATGTCCTGCTTGATCTCCTCGCCCTTGGCAAGCGAGCGCAACAGGCGGCGCATGATCTTGCCCGAGCGCGTCTTGGGCAGGTTGTCGCCGAAGCGG
>CAZTYC010000216.1:0-4834 GCA_964617435.1 uncultured Burkholderiales bacterium | reverse complement strand
TGGCAAAGGGCAATTGTTACAAGACCCGTTCCTGAACACGTTGCGCAAGGAACACATCCCCGTCTCGATCTATCTCGTCAACGGCATCAAGCTGCAGGGGCAGATCGAGTCATTCGACCAGTACGTCGTGCTGTTGAAGAACACCGTGACGCAGATGGTCTACAAGCACGCGATTTCAACGGTGGTGCCGGCCCGCGCGGTCAGCATTCCGTTCGAAGCGCCGGGCGAGGGCTGACCTCCAACTTGGACGGTGATCCGTCCGGTGGGTTGAAGGCCTTGAATTGGCGGCTGGCGGCGTCATGCCCCCCTGCGGGGGCGGACGGCTTGCGCGCCCCGGCGGCCAGGAATACCGATCCATGACATCCCCCACCGAAAAGCAGTCCTCCCACCGGCCGCGCCGCACGCGCGCGGTCGTCGTCGGCATCGACTTTGCCGACCCCCTGTTCGAGGAGCGCCTCGACGAAGCGGTGGAACTGACCACGAGTGCCGGCGCTGAAGTGGTGGCGACCTTCACCGGCCGCCGCCAGAAGCCGGATGCGGCCACCTTTGCGGGCAGCGGAAAGATTGAGGAGATTGCCGAAGCCGTCAAGGAAAACGGGATCGACCTCATCATCTTCAACCACGCCCTGTCCCCGGTGCAGATCCGCAACGTGGAGAAGGCCACCGGCGCGCGCGCCATCGATCGCACCGACCTCATCCTCGACATCTTCGCGCAGCGCGCGAAAAGCGCCGAAGGCAAGCTGCAGGTGGAACTGGCGCAGATGGAACACCTGATGACGCGTCTGGTCAAGGGCTGGACGCACCTGGAGCGGCAACGCGGCGGCATCGGCGTGCGCGGCGGCCCGGGGGAGACCCAGCTGGAAATCGACCGCCGGCTGGTGGGGGAGCGCATCAAGCGGCTCAAGGTGCGCCTGGCCAAACTGGCCAAACAGCGCGTGACGCAGCGCGGGCGGCGCAAGCGCGCGGGCGTCTACAACGTGTCCATCGTGGGCTACACCAACGCGGGCAAGTCCACGCTGTTCAATCGGCTGGCGCGCGCGGATACGCTGGTGGCGGACAAGCTGTTCGCCACGCTTGACACCACCACGCGCAAGCTCTACGTGGACCCCGGCATCCACGTCACGCTCTCGGACACCGTCGGCTTCATCCGCGATCTCCCGCACAGCCTCGTCGCGGCCTTCCAGGCGACCCTGACCGAGGCGCGCGAGGCGGACCTGCTCCTGCACGTGGTCGATACCGGCAATCCGCTGAAGGAAACGCAGATCGAGGATGTCAACGCCGTGCTCGCCGAGATCGGCGCGCAGGCCATCCCGCAGGTGCTGGTGTACAACAAGATCGACCGCGTGGAAACCCACCCCTTGCCCCTGGCCGTGCGGGATGCCGATGGTAAAATTTGCGAACTTCGCGTGGCGGCGCTTTCGAAGATCGGCATGGACCTGGTCCGCGATGCCATCCGCGAAACGGCGCTGGCCAGCGGATATGAATTGCACCCGGGCCGGGAACACCGTGACTCCAGTGCGCTCCAAGCGCACGCCGAATCCGCCGAAGCAGAACCGGCCGGAATCCCGGCGGCGTTTCATTGATCCTCCTTCCAGAGTTGCTCCATGCTCCAATCGGTTCGCGGAATTGTTGTCGATGCACTGACCTGGCCCCCCGCCCTGGCCGCTTATGCGCGCGCGCAGTGGCAGTGGCGCTTCGCAGGCCCGGGAGAACCTGTGCGGATGTCCGAAGGCCCCAACTGGGGCGGCAACAAGAATGACCCGCAGGGCCCGCCGGACCTCGACGAGATCTTCCGCAAGTTCAACCAGAAGCTGGCCGGCCTGTTCGGCGGCAACAAGGGCGGTAACGGCAAGAATGACGGCGGCGGCAACCTGCCGGCAAATGCCATGGGGGGCGCGTTCGCGCTGGCGGCGGGCATCGGCGTGTCCGTCTGGCTGGCGACCGGGTTCTACATCGTCGAGCAGGGCAGCAAGGGCGTCGAACTGCGGCTGGGCCGGTACACGCAGACCACCGAGGCCGGCCCGCGCTGGCATTGGCCGTACCCGATCGAGACCGTCGAGCGGGTGGACGTGCAAAAGGTGCGCGCGCTCGAGATCGGCCACCGCAACAACCAGAAGGTGAAGAAGCCCGAGGAAGCCCTGATGCTGACCGAGGACCAGAACATCGTCGAGGTGATGTTCTCGGTGCAATACAACCTGAACAGCCCCGAGGAATACCTGTTCTTCAACAACCGGCCCGACGATGCCGTGCAACAGGTGGCCGAGACCGCGATGCGCGAAGTGGTGGGCAAGAGCAAGATGGATTACGTGCTCTACGAGGGCCGCGGCGACATCGCGGCGCGGGTGCGCGTGCTGATGCAGCAGATCCTCGACCGCTACAAGGCCGGCATCACCGTCACCGGTGTGAACATGCAGAACGCCCAGCCGCCCGAGCAGGTGCAGGCCAGCTTCAACGACGCGGTGCGCGCCAAGCAGGACCGCGAACGCCTGAAGAACGAAGGCGAGGCCTACGCCAACGACATCGTGCCCAAGGCCAAGGGCAAGGCGGCGGCCATGCTCGAGGACGCCAGCGCGCACAAGCAGCGCGTCATCGCCAATGCGCAGGGCGAGGCCTCGCGCTTTTCGCAGTTGTTGACCGAATACGAAAAGGCGCCCGCCGTGACGCGCGAGCGCCTTTACCTCGACACCATGCAGCAGGTCCTGCAGGGCACCAGCAAGGTGATCGTGGACCAGAAGGGCGGCAACAGCCTGCTCTACCTGCCGCTGGACAAATTGATCGGCGCGCAGGGCAGCGCGGTACAAGGCTCCCCCGAGACCACGCGCGCGCCCGCAGCCTCCACAGAAACCACCGTGATCACGCCCGAGCCGCGGCGCGATCTGCGCAACCGCTAGGAGCCCGCCATGAAACCCAATGCAATGGCGCTGGCCTCTGCGGCCATCCTGGTCGTCCTCGCGCTGATGTTTTCCGCCTACACCGTGGACCAGCGCCAGGCGGCGATCAAGTTCAGGCTGGGCGAAGTGGTGTCCATGCAAACCGAGCCCGGCCTGTATTTCAAGCTGCCGCTCATCGAGAACATCCGCCACTACGACACGCGCATCCAGACCATCGACGCGAAAGACCCGGAGCAGATCCAGACGGTGGAGAAGGCCAACGTGGTGGTCGATTCCTTCGTCAAGTACCGCATCGTCGACGTAAAGCAATTCCTGGTCTCCACGCGCGGCGACATCAACGGCGCGGAAGTGCGCCTGCTGCAGGCCATCAACCAGGACCTGCGCGACGAGTTCAGCAAGCGCTCCCTGGCCGATGTGATTTCCGGCGAGCGCAACAAGATCATGGGAAGCCTGCGCGCCAAGGCCGACCGCGACGCGCGCTCGTTCGGCATCGAGATCATCGACGTGCGCCTGAAGCGCGTGGACCTGGTGGCCGATATTTCCGGCGACGTGTACAAGCGCATGGATTCGGAACGCAAGCGTGTGGCGAACGAGTTGCGATCCACGGGCTCGGGCGAAGCGGAAAAGATCCGTGCGGAAGCCGAGAAACAGCGCGAAGTGATCCTCGCCGAGGCCTACCGCGACGCGCAAAAGATCAAGGGTGAGGGCGACGCCGCCGCCGCGAAGATCTACGCCGCCGCCTACGGCAAGAACCCGGAGTTCTATTCCTTCTATCGCAGCCTTGAGGCGTACCGCAACACGCTGCGCAGCAAGTCCGACGTGATGGTGCTCGATCCGAGTTCCGATTTCTTCAAGTACTTGAAGAATCCCGGCAAGGGCGGCAAGTAAAGGTCGAGCATTGGCGCGGTTCTTGAGGGCTTTTCGCCCTGAAAGGCGCGCCATTCCATGACCTTTATCGCTTCATCGGTTATTTTCGGGCCAGCGGCACGCCACGCGCATTGATGCGCGTATAATTCGTCAACGGCGCGTTCCAAACGGGAACGCGCCGTTTTTGTTTGCCTGCGATTTGCGTTTTGCACGATTTCGCGGTCACACGAAGGCGTCTCCAACCCCTCTTGATTGCCCCACCGCCGTGACCGACATCCTCTGGGCCGGACTGGCCATGATGCTGATCCTCGAAGGCCTGCTGCCGTTGATCGCGCCGCATGCGTGGCGCGAGACGATGACGCGCATCCTCACCTTGAAGGACGGGCAGTTGCGCTTTGTCGGCCTGGCGTCGGTGGCGGGCGGGCTGCTCATGCTTGCGATGGCGACCTCATGAGAACCTGGGCGCTTCCGGAACACATCGAGGACCTGCTGCCCGCCGAGGCGGCGCAGCTCGAGCGACTGCGGCGGATCGCGCTCGACCGCTTCGAGGTGCACGGGTACCAACTGGTGGTGCCGCCGCTGCTCGAATATGTCGAGTCGCTGCTGTCCGGCACCGGGCCGGACATGGACCTCGCCACCTTCAAGCTGGTGGACCAGCTCTCCGGCCGCATGATGGGCGTCCGCGCGGACACCACGCCGCAAGTCGCGCGCATCGATGCACACCTGCTGAACCGGCAGGGCGTGGCGCGCCTGTGCTATGCCGGCAGCGTGCTGCACACGCGGCCCGTCGGGCTGGGCAAGAGCCGCCAGCCGTTCCAGGTCGGCGCGGAACTCTACGGCCACGCCGGGCTTGAGGCGGACATCGAAATCCTCGAGCTCGCGCTCGACGTGCTGGGCACCCTGGGCGTGCGCGGCGTGGCGATCGACATCGGCCAGCCCGCCGTGTTCCGCGCGCTGGTCAAGCAGGCCCGCCTCGACGCCGAAACGGCCGCGCAGGTGTTCACGGCCGTCGAGAACAAGGACCAGCCCGCGTTGTTCGACCTGGCGCCGCGCATCGGTGCGCTGGCCCCGGCCTT
>CAZTYC010000215.1:0-5003 GCA_964617435.1 uncultured Burkholderiales bacterium | reverse complement strand
CATCCGCACAGGCCCCGGAAAAACCCAAGCTCACCATCGCGGTGGGCGGCAAGAACCTGTTCTACTACCTGCCGCTCACCATTGCGGAGCGCAAGGGCTACTTCAAGGAAGAAGGCCTCGAGGTCGAGATTCCGGATTTCGCGGGCGGCGCCAAGGCGCTGCAGGCGCTGGTGGGCGGCAGCGCGGACCTGGTGTCCGGGGCTTTCGAGCACACCATCAACATGCAGGCCAAGAAGCAGCCCATCACGGCGGTCGTGCTGCAGGCCGAGTATTCCTCCATCGTGCTGGTGATGCCCAAGGACCGGGCCGCGAAGTACAAGTCGGCCAAGGACCTGAAGGGCTTGAAGATCGGCGTCACCGCGCCGGGTTCCTCGACCAACATGTTTGTCAATAACCTGCTGGCCAAGGAGGGCTTGAAGCCCTCCGACGTCGCCATCGTCGGCGTGGGCGCTTCGGCGGGCGCGGTGGCGGCGATGGAAAAGGGCGAGATCGACGCGATGTCCAATCTAGATCCGGTGATCAGCCAGCTCGAGGCTTCCGGCAAGTTCGTCGCGGTGGCCGACAGCCGCACCGAGAAAGGCATGAAGGACATCTACGGCGGCGCCTACCTCGCCTCCTGTATCTACACCAACACCGACTTCATCAAGAAGAATCCCAACACGACGCAGGCGGTGGTCAACGCCATGGTCAAGGCGCTCCGATGGATCGCCAAGGCCACGCCCGAGCAGATCATGGCCGTGGTACCCGAGGCCTACATGGCTGGCAACAAGTCGCTGTACAAGGCCGCGTTGCTGAAGAACATGGTGGGCTATTCGCAGGACGGCCAGATGTCGATGGCGGCGGCGCAAAACGTCTACAAGGTGGTGAAGCAGTTCGAGCCCTCGGTGATGGCGGCCGGCAACAGCATCAATCTCGCGGCGACCTTCGACAACACGTTCGCGAAAAAGGCGGCGACGAAGATCAAATAGCATGCGGCCCAAACTCGAGGACTGGCGCGGCTTTTCAGGGCAAATGGCCCCGGAAAGCGCGCCAGTGCTGGCGTTTCAGTTTCGCCTGCAGCCATGACCGCGGCCCTCCGTTTTCGCGACATCACCATCACCTTCACGGGAAAGTCCGGTGGCGCCGGATACACGGCGGTCCGCGATACGTCGTTGTCGATCGCCGATGGCGAATTCGTGTCCATCGTCGGCCCGACGGGTTGCGGCAAGTCAACCTTGCTCAACGTCGCAGCGGGACTGCTGACGCCCTCGTCGGGCGCCGTCGAGGTGTTCGGCACACCGCTCGCCGGCCTGAACGCCAAGGCCGGCTACATGTTCCAGGCCGAGTCGCTGATGCCCTGGCGCTCGGCGCTGTCCAACGTGACGGCGGGGCTGCAGTTTCGCGGGGTCGATGCGGCCGAGGCGAAACGGCGCGGCGAGGACTGGCTGTCGCGCGTCGGCCTGGCCGGTTTCGGCGACCGTTTTCCGCACGAGATGTCCGGCGGCATGAGGAAGCGCTGTGCGCTGGCGCAGATGCTGATCCTCGACCCGAAGATCCTGTTGATGGACGAGTGCTTTTCGGCGCTCGACGTCCAGACGCGCCAGCTGATGGAAAACGAGCTGCTCGAGATCTGGAGCGCGGACCGCAAGTCGGTGCTGTTCATCACCCACGACCTCGAGGAAGCCATTTCGATGTCCGACCGCGTGGTGGTGCTTTCAGCGGGGCCCGGCACGCGGCCGATCGGCGAATTCGCCATCGACCTGCCGCGTCCGCGCGACGTGGCCGAAGTGCGCCTGACGCCGCGCTTCCTCGAATTGCACGAAAAAATCTGGCACGCCATGAAAGAAGAGGTGCTCAAGGGCTACGCGCAGACGAAGAACCGGATGGCCTCTTGAAGCCCAGGGTCCTCGCCTTTCAAGTCGGGCTGCTGATCGCGCTGTTCGCGTTCTGGCACTTGGCGACCACCCCGGGTCTCGTCCCGCCGCTGGTGTTCGACGACGAGAACAAGGCGGCGTTCTTCTTCGGCGAGCCGGTCAAGGTGTTCAGCGTGGTGTGGATCTGGTTCACCGGCGGCGAGATCTACCCGCACCTGTGGGTCACGCTGCAGGAGACCGTGCTGGCCTTCATCATCGGCACCGTGTTCGGCCTGGGCGTGGGCCTGTGGCTGGGGCTGTCGCCGTTTGCCTCGGCGGTGACGGACCCGTTCATCAAGGGCTTGAATGCCATGCCGCGCGTGATCCTGGCGCCGATCTTCATGGTGTGGTTCGGCCTCGGCATCTGGTCGAAGGTTGCGCTCGGCGTGACGCTGGTGTTCTTCATCGTATTCTTCAATGTGTACCAGGGCGTGAAGGAAGTCTCGCCCGTGGTGTTGAACAGCGCGCGCATGCTCGGTGCCAGCCGCGCGCAGCTCTTGCGCCACGTGTACCTGCCCTCGGCGACCTCGTGGGTGTTCTCCAGCCTGCACACCTCGGTGGGCATGGCTTTCGTCGGCGCGGTGGTGGGCGAGTACCTGGGCAGCGCCAAGGGCGTGGGCTACCTTATCCACCAGGCCGAGGGCACCTTCGACATCAACACCGTGTTCGCCGGCATCCTGGTGCTCACCGTCTTTGCCCTGCTGCTCGATTTCGCGGTGACCGTCGCGGAAAACCGTCTCCTCAAGTGGCGGCCGAAGCAGGCCGAGACGGCAACGGAGTAAGACGATGTCCACCCGCGTACAACCGGTGACCTGACGCCAACATGAGCGATCTCTATCGCTATTTCGACACCAACCCCGGCCGCTTGATCGACAAGTGGATGCATTACTTCGGCTTCTACGAGCGGCATTTCGGCAAGTTTCGCGGGCAACCCGTCAACATGCTGGAAATCGGCGTGTCGCATGGCGGGTCGCTGCAGATGTGGAGGCATTACTTTGGCCCGCAGGCGCGCATCACGGGCGTGGACATCAACCCGGCCTGCGCGGCATTTGCCGAGCCCGGCATCGCGATCGAAATCGGCGACCAGGAGGACCGCGCGTTTCTCAAGCGCCTGCGCGACCAGTACGGGCCGTTCGACATCGTTCTCGACGACGGCGGCCACAGGATGGGCCAGCAGATCGCAACGTTCGAGGAGCTGTTTCCGGTCGTGAAGGAAGGCGGGATTTACGCGGCGGAAGATACGCACACCAGTTACTGGCGGCATTGGGGGGGCGGCTTTCGCCAGCCGGGAACATTCATCGAATACTGCAAGCGCTTTGTCGACGACCTGCACGCCGGTTTTGCGGAAGATCCCGCGCACACGCCCGGCCAACTCAAGCGCCTGTGCAACGGCGTGCATTTCTACGATTCGATCGTGTTCCTTGAACGCCAGACGCAGCCCCCGGACGTCCTGCGCATGACCGGAACGCCATCGTTTCCGGTCGGTGCGGCGGAGCTGGTCCTGCTTGCGCGGCACGAGGTGCAGCGTGGCCGTCTCGACGTGGCGCGCCAGCGCTGCCTGGAGGCGCTGGCCTCTCGTGCGGACTATGCGCCGGCGCTGCAGTTGCTTGCCGAGATCGACCCGCCGCGTGACCCCTCGGGAAGGCAGGCGGGCTAGACGAGGGTTGCGCCCTGCTCGGCAGCCGCGCGCACCGTGGCCAATGCCGCAGCCGGGTCGAATCCCTGGGCTTTCAGCCATGCCGGATCGTAGTACGTGCCGCGGTAACGTTCGCCGCCGTCGCAAAGGATCAGGGCGATCGATCCGACTTCACCCCGACCGTGCATTTCGCGCGCCAGCGTCAGCGCACCGATGAGATTGGTGCCGGTCGAGCCGCCGCAGCGCCGGCCAAGCACGCGCTCCAGATAGTGGATGGCGCCGATCGACAGGGCGTCCGGCACCTTCATCATGCGGTCGATCACGCCCGGCACGAACGAGCGTTCCACGCGCGGTCGGCCGATGCCCTCGATGCGCGAACCGCAGTCGAGGGTCAGCGCGGTGTCGCCCGTGGTCCAGGCGTCAAAGAACACGGAATTCTCGGGGTCGGTGGCCATCACGCGCGTGGGCAGCGCACGGTAGCGGATATAGCGCCCGATGGTCGCCGCGGTGCCGCCGGTGCCGCAGTTGCAGACGATCCACGCCGGGTTTGGGTGCGCCTCCAGCGCCATTTGCCGGAACAGCGACTCCGCGATGTTGTTGTTGCTGCGCCAGTCCGTGGCGCGCTCGGCATAGGTGAACTGATCCATGAAGTGGCCGTGCTTTTCCTTCGCCAGTCGCACGGATTCCGGCACCACATCGAGCGGGTTTTCCACCAGGTGGCATTGGCCGCCATAAAAGCGGATCGCCTCGATTTTTTCCGGCGAGGTCGAGCGCGGCATCACCGCAATAAAGGGCAGCCCGAGCAGGCGCGCGAAATACGCCTCCGACACGGCGGTGGAGCCGGACGAGGCCTCGACGACCGTGCTGTCCTGGTCAAGCCAGCCATTGCACAGCGCATACAGGAACAGCGAGCGCGCCAGCCGGTGTTTGAGGCTTCCGGTCGGGTGCGTGGATTCATCCTTGAGGTAGAGCGCAATCCCCGGAAAGGCAGGCAAGCCGAGCGGAATGAGATGGGTGTCCGCGGACCGGTTGAAATCGGCCTCAATCTTCTGGATGGCCTGCAAGGCCCAGTCGCGCGAGGGTCGGGAGCGGGGGTTCGGCATGCGCGCGATTATAGGCGCGGCCTCCACTGCGCCGGCAATCGTGCCGCACGCGCATGCTGCCACCCGGTTCCGCGCGCCCTGTGCGGCGCGGCCTACTCGCGGTCGAGGCCCAGTTCCTGCACCTTGCGCGTCAGTGTGTTGCGCCCGATTCCCAGCAGGGTCGCCGCCTCGATGCGGCGGCCGCCGGTGTGCTCCAGCGCCTTGGAAATGAGGGCGGACTCGAAGATGCGGTTCAGCCGGTCGTAGACGGACGCATCGCCGCGCGCCAGCGCCGCCTGCACCTCGCGCTCGAGCGCCGTGCGCCAATCGGCGGTCGGGGCCGCGCTGCCGGACGCCGCCGGCACGGCGCCGCCACGGATGTCGGCCGGCAGA
>CAZTYC010000214.1:0-5018 GCA_964617435.1 uncultured Burkholderiales bacterium | reverse complement strand
ATGGCCACTGATGATGGCCTCGATCTGCCGGTGCCCGGACACCAGCGCCGCGAAAGCCTGCGCGTGCGCCAGGCATACGGCATCGACCACCGGTTGTCGCGTGGCGAACGGCGGATGGTGCAGCATCAATAGCGTCGGTGTGGCGGGGCGTTCGCTCAGGCGCTCCGTCAGCCAGGCGGTGCGCGCCTCGCAGAGGCTCCCGTGGGTGCGGCCCGGCACCACGGTATCGAGCGCAATGATGCGCAGCGGGAGTTCCTCCACCACGTAATGCAGAAAGGCCGGGTCGGCGAACGGCTGCACGTCGCCGAAAGCCTCGCGCAAGGGCGCGCGCGCATCGTGATTGCCCGGGATCACGTGCCACGGCATGGCGAGCCGATCAAATTCGGCGCGCGCAAGGCGGTACTCCGCAGGGGTGCCGTTCTCGACAAGGTCGCCGGTGATCAGGCAGACGTCCGGGCGCATCGGCAGGGCATTGATCTGGTCGATCGCGGCGCGCACGGCGGCGCGCGTGTCCATCCGGTAGAGGGCCGCCACGTCGGCGCCGCCCACGTGGGTGTCGGTGATCTGGGCGATCAGCATGCGCGACCCTCGGAGCTAACCGGGTTTCCTGGCCGGCGCTGGCGGGGGCGTGGCGGGCGCGGCCGGCGGGCGGTTGGCCTGCTGCTGTTGCAGGGCGGTGCCCGGATTGACGGTGCGGCCCATGCCCTGGGCGATGCCCAGCCAGTCCCAGCGGCCCTGCGCGATGGCGTCGAGGATCAGGTTGCGATTGGCCTGCGCGGCCTGGTACACGTTGGGCGGCAGCTCGTTGAACTGCATGTAGGTTTCGAGCGAGTCATAGCCGCACGCGCCCTGCCACGCGCAGCCGTTGAGCACGCGCTGGGAGTCCTGGCCGCAGTTGGCGCCGCGGTCGCAGGCGGCGAGCTGCCAGGCGGGGCCCCACTCGCGCGGATTGTACGGATCGTTATTCGGGCCGATGCGCCGGTCGGCGAGCTGGGTGGAGTGCGCGAGCAGCTGCCCCACGCGTTCGATGGCGAACGGGTCGCCGCTGGCGAGCGCGTCGCGCATGGTGCCCAGTTGCTCCTCGGACAGGCGCCGCTCCTCCACGCCGCGCGCGCGCCCGAGTTGCTCCTGGTAGAGCGTCGCGGCAACGGCGACCTTGGCCGCCGGGTTGCCCTGCGCGGCCGCCTCCCGGTACATGCGCTGCACATCCGCGCCGGAGATGGCGATGTTGCCGAAGCCTTCGCACAACTCATAGGTGCGGTTGAACGCGTCAATACGCGCCGCATTGTTCGGGTCGTTGTCCTTCAGCCGCGTGGCGAAGCGTTGCTGCTGCGCCCCCAGCGTTTCCTGGCTGGTGCCCTTGGCCCGGCCAATGCAGCGCTCCATCGCCACGGCGGCAAAGTAGCGGGTTTCGGCATCCGCGCCCTCCGGGTTGGCGGCGTAGCGGTCGTAGAACGGCTTGTACGCGCGGGCCTTTTCAAACTCCTGCGCCAGCGCGCTCTTGAGCGGCACCACGGGGCGCGGGCCGCTTGCATGGGCCGGGCGCGCGGACTTCTCGCCGGCCTGCGGCAATACGCTGACCGCGGCGCCGCCGCCCGACGATGACGCACCGCGCGACGCCGATGGCGCCGCGCCACCCTGCGCCGCCGCCAGGACCGCCGCTTCATTGGGCGGCTTCAACGCGTACCAAGCGCCGCCCGCCAATACCGCCACGCTCGCCGCTGCCATCCAGATTGCCTTGTTCATGCACACTCCTCGAATGAGTGGCATGTTACCGAAACAGTGCCGCGCGCCACGCGATTTGGTGTAACGGAACGTGTTCGGCGGGAGGAACCCAAGCACTGGTGCGGTTTCTGAGGCATTTTTGCCCCGGACGGCGCGCCAGTGCTAGGGTTTGGTGATGGGCCGGCTTAGCGCCCTTGGAACGACGTCGCGCGCTTTTCGACGAAGGCGGTCACGCCCTCGCGGAAATCCGCCGTCGCCGTGCATCGCGCAAAGCGGCCGATTTCGTCGTCCAGATGCGTGCGCAGGGGACGATCGTATGTGAGGTTCAGCAGTTGCTTGGCCTGCGCATACGCCGCCGTCGGGCCCTGGGCCAGGCGCCCGGCCAGCGCGGCGGTCGCAGCGTCCAGTTCCTCAGGCGCCACCACCTTGGTGAGCAAACCCAGGTCCAGCGCCGCCGCAGCCGAAAGAGTGTCCGAGAGCATGATCAGCTCGGCGGCCTTTTTCATGCCGACCAGCCGCGGCAGGAAGTACGTGCTGCCGCCATCCGGGGATGTGCCGATGCGCGAATACGCGGACGTAAACGTGGCGTGCGTGGACGCGATGGCAAAGTCGCACGCGAGCACCAGCGAAAAGCCGGCGCCGGCCGTTGCGCCGTGAACCTTGGCCACCACCGGGAAGGGCGCATTGCGGAGGGCTTCGATCGAATCGTGCAGCGCGCCTCCCATCTGCGTGACCGTGTCGGTCAAATGGCGGTCCCCGGCGCCCAGTTGCCGGTGGAATTCCGCAACGTCGCCGCCGGCGAGAAAGGCCTTTCCCGCACCCTGCAGGACCAGCGCGCGGACGTCCGGCCGGCCGACGATGCCGGCGAGCGCGTCGCGCAGCGCGAGGATCAATTCAGAATTCATCGCGTTGTAGACGGCCGGGCGATTGAAGGTGAGGGTGGCGATGGCGCCGGATTGTGCGACGATGACGGTCGGTTCCATGGGTTCAACGCGGGTCGTTGGGAGTGGGTTGCGTGATGATGCCATGCGCCTCGTACTGCCTGCGCAGGTGCTGGCGCAGGTGCGGCAGGCGCCACGCGTAGGCCAGCGCGGCCAGCAGGCACAAGCTGCCGGCGATCATGAACGTGCGCGGCGCGCCCGCCCGTTCGGCCACCCAGCCGGCCGTCAGGTGGCCCAGGGGCACCGCGCCGGTGAAGAAGGTGGAATACACGCTCACCACGCGCCCGCGCAGGTGGTCCGCGGTGATGGTCTGGATGATGGTGTTGACCGAGGCGGACGTGCCCATGAGGCCGAAACCGAGCAGGGCCATGCACAGCGCGGACAATTCCAGCGAGCGCATCGGCGCGGCCAGCGAAAACCCGATGGCGCCGGCCGCCGCGCAGGCCGCCGTGAGTAGGATATAGCCGGACAGGCCGCGCACGCTTTCGCGACGCGCGAGGAGGAGTGCGCCGACCAGCGCGCCTGCGCCCACGCAGGTGACGAACAGCCCGTGCATCTCCGCGCCGCGTGAGAACGTCTGCACGGCGATGGCCGGCATAAGCACCGAATACGGATTGATCGTGAAACTCACCGCGCCGACCACAAGCACCAGCGGCCAGACCACCGGGCTGTTCCACGCGTGGCGCCAGCCGGCGGCCAGCCCTTCCAGGAAGGGTTCTGGGGTGGCTTTTTTCGGGGCCTCCCTGGGCGCGATGCGCTGCAATTGCACCACCACGGCCAAGTAAGAGAGGGCGTTCAGGCCGAAGCACAGGGCCTCACCCACCCAGGCGATGGCCAGGCCGCCGAGCGCCGGGCCCAGCAGGCGCGTGGCGTTGATGTTTACCGAATTGAGCGCGATCGCATTCGGCAGGTCCGCCTTGTCGTCGATCAGTTCGGCAAAAAACGAGTGCCGGGTGGTGACTTCCACGGCGGAAAGCACGCCCTGCGCAAAGGCGAACACGCCGAGGAGGGCCAGGGTCATGCGGTCCAGCCAGGTGAACAGCGTGAGCAGCGAGGCCAGCATCAGGAGCGCAATCTGCACGCGGGTGAGCAACAGCCGGCGGCTGACGCGGTCCGACAGGGCGCCGGCCAGCGGCGTGACCGCCAGGAACGGGAACATGGCCAGGAAGCCGATGGTGCCGGTGGCCGCGGTGGAGCCGGACAGGCGGTAGGCGAGCCACATGATTGCCACGGACTGCATCCAGGAACCGAGCTGCGAAACCGCCTGTCCGGCGTAGTAGCGGCGGAAGTTGCGGTGATTGAGGGCGCGCAGCGCGGGAGGAAAGGTCATGATGCCGTCGGTTGGGCGGCCATTTTACCGTCGGGCCACCCGGCCCCTGCGATAATATGGATTGACGCAACCTGTCCCGTCCCTTCCACAGCGAGTTTCCCCTTGACCGATCCTTTTGCCGTTGCCGATTCGCAGTTCTTTGCCGCCACCGATCTCGACGAGGCGGCGTTGGGCGCGGCCTTCGGCACCATCCTCCAGCACGATGCGGATGACGCGGACCTTTACTTCCAGTACGCGCGCTCAGAGTCGTGGAGCCTGGAAGAGGGCCAGGTCAAGTCGGGCAGCTTCAATATCGACCAGGGCGTGGGCGTGCGCGTGGTGGCCGGCGAAAAAACCGCCTTCGCGTATTCCGACGACATCGGCCGTGCGGCCCTGATGGACGCCGCCCGGGCCACGCGCAGCATCGCGCGCGCCGGCGGCAGCGGCAGCGCCGGCAAGGCGAATGCCCGCAAGCCACGCTCGCTCTACACCGCCGCAGACCCGGTGTCCGGCGTCGAGGATGCCGAGAAGGTGCGCATCCTGGAGCGGCTGGAGGCCCACGCGCGCGCCATCGACCCGCGGGTCAAGGAGGTCATGGGGCGCATGTCGGGGGACTTTGAAGTGGTGATGGTGGCGCGCGCCGACGGCACCCGCGCGGCCGACGTGCGGCCGCTGGTGCACATCGGCCTCACGGTGATCGCCGAGCACGCCGGCCGGCGCGAGCAGGGCAGCACGGGCGGCGGCGGGCGCTATGACTACGGCTATTTCACCGATGACGTGCTGCGGACCATCGCCGAGCAGGCGGTGCGCGAGGCACTCATCAATCTCGACGCGCGGCCCGCGCCGGCCGGCCCGATGACCGTGGTGCTCGGCTCCGGATGGCCAGGCATCCTCCTGCACGAGGCGGTCGGCCACAGCCTCGAGGGGGATTTCAACCGCAAGGGCAGCTCGGTGTTTTCCGGGCGCATCGGCGAGCGCATCGCCGCCAGGGGCGTGACGGTGGTCGACGATGGCACCATCGTGAACCGCCGCGGCTCGCTGAA
>CAZTYC010000213.1:0-5086 GCA_964617435.1 uncultured Burkholderiales bacterium | reverse complement strand
GGCCTGGCGCTCGATGCGCTTGATGAACATTGGGACCGGCCGATCACGGACGATGACGCGCGGCGCATCGAGGCCTTGGCCGGCGCGCGCATCGCCACCCGCATGCCCATCGCCTACCTCACGCACGAGGCGTGGCTTGGACCCTACCGGTTCTACGTGGACGAGCGCGCCCTCGTGCCTCGATCTTTCATCGCAGAACTGCTGCACGAGGAACTGGACCCGTGGGTGCAGGACCCGGAGCGCGTTACCCGCGTGCTGGACTTGTGCACCGGCTCGGGGTGCCTCGCGATCCTCGCCGCGCGGGCGTTCCGCAACGCCGAAGTCGACGCGGCGGACCTGTCCCGCGACGCGCTCGAAGTCGCGCAGCGCAACGTGGCGGACTACGAAATGCAGGGCCGCGTGCGATTGGTCGAATCCGACCTCTTCGCCGCGCTGACGGGCGAGCGCTACGACATCATCCTCAGCAACCCGCCATACGTGACCGCGGAGTCCATGCGCGCGCTGCCCGAGGAATACCGCCGCGAACCCGCGCTGGCGCTGGCCTCCGGCGACGACGGCCTCGACCATACCCGCGCGATCA
Source organism: uncultured Burkholderiales bacterium (assembly GCA_964617435.1). Lineage (GTDB taxonomy): Bacteria > Pseudomonadota > Gammaproteobacteria > Burkholderiales > Usitatibacteraceae > UKL13-2. Next base: position 4,506 of record CAZTYC010000213.1, on the reverse strand, counting down.
TCGCGCAGGCCGGCCGGCATTTGACGAAGGACGGTTTGCTGATCGTCGAGGTCGGGTTCAACCGCGAAGGCGTGGAGCGCGCGTTTCCAACATTGCCGATGACCTGGCTCGAAGTGAGCGCGGGTGATGGCGTGGTGTTCCTGGTGGAAGCGCGCGACCTGCCGGCCTGAAGAACGCGCCCCCATTGGTCCTAGGGCCACGTGCACAACTAGCAGCACAAAGCCGCCAAACTCCAGCATTGACGCGCCTTTCGAGGCAAAAACGCCCCGAACGCCGCGCCCCTCCTGAACTTTCATCCGCGAAGGCATGGCGCCCGCACTGCCCCAGACCGGCAGCCCTTTGCGCGCCACCAGCCACTGCGGCGCGTCCTGCAGGGCGACTGGGCGCAGGAAAGATCTTCTTCCCTACGTAGCCGGTTGGACCAGGTTGATGAGATTGCCGCAGGTGTCCTCGAACAGGACCGCGGTGATGGGCCCCATGCGCGTCGGCACGCCACGGAACGTCACGCCGCGTTCGGACAGGCGGGCATATTCGGCAGCGATGTCCGCGCTCATGAACGCCGTCGCGGGAATGCCGGCGTCGTATAGCGCCTTCTGGAAAACCCGCGCGGGCGGAAAAGCCATCGGTTCGAGCACCAGTTCAATGGCGTCCGTGCCCTCGGGAGACGTCACCGTCAGCCACCGGAAGGTTCCCATCGGGATGTCATGCTTCGGCACAAACCCGAGAACGCCGACATAAAACGCCAGGGCGTGTTCCTGGTCTTCCACCAACACACTCGTCAGGGCAATCCGCATCGTGGTTTCCTTGTCCTTGTGTAGCCGCTTCGTGCCGGAAACTCACGCGCCCGGCGCGTGGCACACCACTTCGATGTTGTGGCCGTCCGGGCCGATGACAAACGCGGCGTAGTAGGTCGCGTTGTAGTGCGGCCGCAGGCCCGGCGCGCCATTGTCCCTGGCGCCGGCATCCAGCGCGGCGCGATAAAACGCATCCACCTGCGCGCGGGAGGCAGCCGCAAACGCCAGATGAAGGTGTGCCGGCTTTTCATTGGTTTGAAACAGGCACAACGATGCATCGCTGTGCGGGGCGGCCAACTCGACGCCGTAGGATGGCTCGCCTTCCGCGATGATTTTCACGCCAATCGGCGCAAGCGCCTTCGCGTAGAAGGCCTTGCTCTCCTCAAAATTGCTCACTCCGAATTTGACGTGGTCGAACATGGTTCTGTCGCTTTGAAGGGTGCGCCGGATGCCGGGATGAAGGGATTCTGCCTCAACGACGTGTTCGGCACGCCGTGCGCGCCCCGTTACGCCGGTTGCGGGCCGTCATACCCTTCGACGATCACCAGATCAATGGTGGACGCCGGCCGCCTGAACTCGATGGCGCGCTGGTATGCGGGCGACTGCCAGCAGTCCAGCGCAGCCTGGTAGGACGGAAACTCGATGACGACATTCCGGCTGCGGCTGGACCCCTCCGGATTTTCAAACCGGCCCGCGCGCACCAGGAACTTTGCGCCGAACTGGCGAAACGGCTCCGCGTTGGCGGCAATGTAGTCCTTGTAGCGCTCCGGATCGGAAATATCCACGCGCGCAATCCAGTATCCCTTGGCCATGCATGACTCCTGAAAAATGTTCTTCGGCATGAATCGCCGCGCCTGCGGTGCAAGACTCCGCCTTCAGAATCCGCCTTCAGGCCCGGCATGACGGTCACGCAGCGCGAATGGCATTCCTTTGCGAACGACTCAGCGACGCAACCGCCCTTTCGTAAGACCCCTGCACCAATTCGCGGAGATAGTCCGCAGGAAACGAGGAGACCGTGACAATGGTAATCCAGCCAAACCGGCCGCGATACCGGGCCGGCTTGACGCCGGGAACATCGGTCAATTCCACAAAGCGGTCCAGCGACACCCGGACACTGAAGCGCCATCGTTCCGGCTGGCTGGTCTTGAAATAGGCAAACTTCTTGCCGCCGACCGCATAAACCAAGAAATTGTAGGGCTCGCCGTACAACGTTTCCGTCGCATGCGGGAGATCGCGGCAATATCGCTTGAGTTGGGTGACGTTCACAATGCCGCCAATCTGAATCTGCATGCGTAAAGACTGAGCCGACGGGCGCCGCGCCTCTGCGCCGCCCCCGCCGAGCGGGTTGTTAGCCACTTCCTTGCCGGGGGCAACACGCGCTTGAGATCTAGCCCCAGGGACGGAGGGCGCATGCGCGCTCAAACCATCCGGCACTGCCAATGAACAGGCCCACGAGAAAACTGGCTGGCGCAATAACCATGGGCAGGAGTTCCACGCGCCCCCGGAACGGCCGCCGATGCGCCGCAAGGTAGCCAATCGCCAGATGTACGGCAAAAATCTCAGCCATCAACGCCAGTTCGGGCAAGTGCGTCAGGGCCAGGAAGCTCGCACGCATCACCGCTGCGATGGCGCCTCCGACGACGCTGTCGCATGCGCGAGTCTCAAACCCCCAGATCAGAGCAACAGTGCCTGCGAAAGCCGCCAGGAGAAGTGCCAACCCCGGAGACCCAGCACCGGGTTCCCTCACCAGCCCCCGGGGTGGGGCAACCGCGGCCTTTGGTAACTCTTGTGACATTGACGTGGCTCTCGATTCCTCTAACGGCTTCCGCAACTTCACCAGCAGGCCCAACGTTCAAGCCAACCCGTGAACGGAAGCAGGGGTTGACTGCGGCGCCAGGCGGCTGCGCTCAGCGCAGTTTGGTGAAATAGTTGTTGCGGAGTACGGGTCGGCCCGCAGAATCGAAGTGGGCGACCGTCTCGATCATGGACTTGCCGTCGGCACCGACGGCGTAGATCCGGGTTGAGGCCGGTTTTCCGTTCTTGGCCAGTTGCATGACCAACACTTCAGGCTTTGGCATGAAAGTGGCCGACAAGTCGGCTTCAAAGTTTGACTTCACCGGAGTGGCCGTTCCATCCAGCGGCGTTACGCCGTCTGCTTCGAGCTTGCCGCCGGCCGGATCAATGACTTCCACCTTGGTCCTGAGTCGGTCTTTGCCTTCTTCAGTGAACGTGATTGTCACGCTCTTCGGCCTTGCTTCCGGAGCCATCGGGAGCCTTGACGTGTCCACGGCCCAGGCACCAAGCAAGGAAGAACTGGGCCTCACATCCGTGGCGGGGGCGCTCTGGGCGTTCAGGGCTGGGATCAGCAAGATGGCCGCAAGTAGTAATTTCATCGAAACCTCGAGAGTCTGGAATTGCAAGTGGCTCAGATGCGGAGGTGAAGGTGCGTTCAGTCGCCAACGATTGAGCTCAGCCGCATGGGCAGCATGTCCGCTGCAGCGCAATGTGAGGTTTATTCATGCGACGCGAAGAACAAGACGCTTACCGCAAGCCTTGACATACCTTCGCACCGTCGCAATTGATGGAGAATGCTTTCCGGTTGCCAGTGAGCGCTCCAAGCGGGCTACTGCTGGGGCATGTGTTCCCATGCGCTCCGCGACCTGTGCCTGCGTAAGGCCTGCCTGTTGCCGCGCCTTAAGCAAGGCATCAAGCAACACCCCCTCTTCGCGCTCAATGCGTTCAACTTCAGCACGCACGCCAGGGCGTCGCAGCAACTTCCTAACCAATTGATCATGTGTTTGCATGTCTTATCTCCTTCATTCGATTCTCCGCTAGCTTTCGTTCGCGCACCGGCGTGCGATCGGACTTTTTGATGAAACTGTGCAGCATAACGATGCGCTTGCCCACGAGAGTACAGAAGAAAACTCGGGCGATACCTTCGGCTCCTTTGAGCCGCAACTCAAAAAGACCATCACCGAAGGCTTTCGTGTGAGGCTCACCGAGATTGGGGCCAAGAGCAATCATTCTACGGGTCAGCACAACATACCTTGCAGCTAAGGTGTCAGGCAGTTCCGTAATCTGCGCTTGCAAGTCATCGCTGTAATAGGAAATTGTGTAATCCACAAATCAATAATAACAAATATGTTACTAGTGATCAACCCGCTCGCGGGGATGCAATCGTATCGATTGACGGAAATTGAGAACCCTAACGCCGGAGGCTAGTCACGTGGAACGCCTTGTCGGGCAGCGCTCCACATGTGGCCAATCAAGCACAAGCCTACAACACCAGCGCTAAAGGCCATTGGGCCAGCCGCCCCACCCGGTGCGTGCAGCAGACTATCCCAGCCAAGAATCACAGCTGCAAGAACGCCACTCGCTATGCACGTGGTGTGAACTACGCGGCCGTGCTGCGTAGTAGTGCCTACACGGAAGAACACGAGCCAACCGCTCGCAGTGCCAGCGAGGCTCGCAATGAGTAGCAGGGCACCAAGTAGAGCTTGGGCCTGATCCTTTGCTGTGACGTCGAATGCAGTGGCGACTGTCGACGGGATGAAATCGATGCAGAAAAAGGAAAGCACCAGCGCAGGGATGCCGCCTAGCAACAGATATGCGGCCCGAAGCGGGACTGACGTAACGGGAGAATTCATTGCGCTGCCCAACGACCTAGCTAAGGGGCCGCGCGCTTTTGCGCGGTCCCGCGACCAAAGGGAGC
>CAZTYC010000212.1:2434-5113 GCA_964617435.1 uncultured Burkholderiales bacterium | reverse complement strand
CAGGACCCGGTTGGCGATCGACCAGCGGATCAGGCGCGCGATCATTGAGGTGCTCCCGGTCCCGGGGCCGCCGGCGCCATGCGATTGGCGCTCGCCTTGAGGCTCGCCTCCGAGTCGATCAGGAATTGCCCCGACAGCACCACGCGCGATCCATCGGTGAGGCCCGCGCGGACTTCGGTCATGCCGTTCGCCTCGGCTCCGGGTTCGATCTCGGTGGGCGTGAAATGCATCCGCCCATCGGCGGCGGTCTCGGCGACGATGACGACGGTGCGCTTGCCGGTGGCGATGACCGCTTCGGTCGGCACCAGCAGGACGCTCGCCCCCTTGCCGGACTCGACGGCGATGGTGGCGAACATGCCGGGGGCCAGGCGTCCCTGCGGATTGGCCACCTCGATGCGCGCCTTGAGCGTGCGGGTCGCTGTGTTGACGTCCGGCAGCAGCGTGCCGACGCGGCCCTTGATGGTTTGGCCCGGATACGCCGGCACGCCGATCTCCACCGGGGCGCCCTGGCGCAGCCAACCGGCCTGCGCTTCCGGAATGTCGGCTTGCACCCAGACGGTGGAGAGCCCGTTGATCCTGAACAGCGTCGTGCCCGCCATGACGGTGGCGCCTTCACGCACCGCCAGTTCACCGACCACACCGGAGACCGGCGCCTTCAGGATCACGCGCGGCCGGGCCTTGCCGTCCGCTTCGATGGCCGCGATCGTCGCCTCGTCTACCCCCAACAGCACGAGGCGCTGGCGCGCGGCCTCGCGCAAGGCGGTGCCGGCCTGCGGCGCGCGGCGGATGGCCAGGTATTCCTCCTGCGCCGAAACCCACTCGGGCGCCAGCAGCTCCGCCAGCGGCTCCCCCTGGCGCACGCGATCCAACGGCGCGCGCACGAACAATCGCTCGACGTAGCCATTGACCCGCGCCTGGACCAGCGTGACCGCGCGCTCGTCGAACGTCACGGTCCCCACCAGCGTCAGCGCGCGCGCAAGCGAACCGCGTTGCACCTCGGCCGTGCGAATGCCGAGGTTTTGCGTCATGCGCGGGTCGATGCTGATGCCCTCCTTCGCGTCGTCGTCGCCGGCATAGACCGGCACCAGCATCATGTCCATGAAGGGCGACTTGCCCGGTTTGTCGAAGCGGTGCTGCGGGTACATGGGGTCGCGCCAATACAGCGGCGTCTTCTCCGCCGGTGCCGCCACCGTGGCGGGCGCGGCATCGTGCGCGGGCGGGTGTCCGGCCCGCCACCCGATGGCGATGCCGGCCCCCAGAAGGACCACTGCGACGATGGCTTGGATGAATGGGCGTTTCATGGTTGCTCCTTGGGGTCCGGCAGCATGGCGTTGAGTTGCACCCACGCGCGCGCGGCCTCGGCCTCGGCGGTCAGGTGGGACATGCGGATTTCGAGCGCCGCCTTGTCGGCCTCGATGACCGGCAGCAAGTCGCCCTTGCCGCCGCGATACGCCGCCAATGCGGCGGCCTTGCGCTCGTCCGCCAGCGGAAGGAGCCGGGTACGAAAGCGCTCGACGCGGGCCCGGGCAGACGACCAGTCCGCCAGCAGGGCTTCAATCTCGGCGGCGTGGATAAGGATGGCGTCCTCGGCCTGCGAGCGGGTCTGCTCCAGTTGCGCGCGGCGGGCGAAGGCCTGCGGATCCTGGCGGCGCGACTGGAAAATCGGCAGGTCGATGCGCACGCCGATCGACAGCATGTTGGTGTACGCCGGTCCCCGCTGCGCAAAGCCGACCTCGAGGCTCCAGTCGGGTGACCGCGCCGCATCCGCCAGGCCGACTTCACGCTCCGCCATCGCCTGCATCGGGGCATACATGGCCAGGTGCGGGTGGGTTTCCAGATTGCGTGTCAATGCATCGTGCCGGTGCGGGAGCTGGTCCCATGCCGGGGGCGCGTCGAGCGGGTCGCGGGCGGCCGCCCCGATCCACCGGCCCAGGCCGGCGATGGCGCGGGCGACGCCCTTCTCGGCATCGAGGATGCGGTCCTCAATCTGCAAGACCGCCAGGCGTGCCGCCAGCGGATCGGCTGCCGCGCCCCTGCCGCCGGCCACGGCGGCCTCCAGCGCCGTCACCTGCAGCTCAGTTTCCCGCGCCAGTTCGCGCAGCAGGCCGAGCTGGCGTTCGGCGTAATGCCGTTCCACCCAAGCGAGCGCGGCGTCGCGCCGGACGTTGAGTCGCGCCGCCGCCAGCAGTGCGGTTTCGCGTTGTGTTTCCGCCGCCGCGCGTTCGCTGCGCAGGCGGCGCTTGTCGCCGGTGGCGAATTCCTGCATCAGGCCGATGCGGCGCATGGTCATGGAATCGCGCGTCAGGTTGAAGCGGTCCGGCCCGTCGGTCGGCAGGTTCTCGATGGAAAAGACGAACTTCGGGTCGGGCAATTCACCCGCGCCGGTCTCCATCGCGCGCGAGGCGCGTAGTGCGGCATCCTGCGCCTTCAGCGCCGGTGAGAATTGCTCCGCAAGGCGTTGAGACGCCGCCAAGGTCAGCGGCGCAGCTCCCACCGCCATCGGCAACACCAGGGTGCCGGCCCACAAGAAAATTGCGCAATACCGCATGACCACCTCCGCACGAGAAACGACGAGCGCGCGGACCGGCGGTCCGCGCGGCGTTCAGGCGAGGGACGTCAGATGCGCCAGCAGCAATGCCGGATGGCGAGGGGCGGCGAGTGGGCGTGCGAAAGCGACGG
>CAZTYC010000212.1:0-2334 GCA_964617435.1 uncultured Burkholderiales bacterium | reverse complement strand
TTCATGGTAGCGCGATCGGCCCCGGCGGGGTTGATGGCCGTCAAGCCTGCCCGTTTACGGCTTGATGAGGCGCAGGTCGAGGGTGACGTCCTTGTCCCCCTTGTTGCTCCACATCCAGCAAAAATCCTGATCGAGGGGCACGGCCAGCGTGCCGTTCCCCTTGTCCGTGCCCTTAAGTTGTTCCGGATACGTGACGTCCTTGCCGACGTGGTAATGGATGTTGAAATCCAGCGCGCCGGACGCCGTGAACTGCCATTCAACCTTTTCGCCCTTGGACAGTTTTCCGCACGCCTCGAGGAACTTCTTTGGCGCGATCGTGGCGCCGTGCGCGAAGGCGCCCTTGTCCCACCGGATGTCGGCAATTTCCGCGTGCACGACGACGGGCGTGGCGATCGCCAGCGCGAGGATCAGCGCCTTCATTTTTGCACCTCGATTTGCGTCACCGCGTAGCCGGCGCCGGCCTTGGCGGCCTTGAACCGGACCTTGTCGCCGGCCTTGACCTTGTCGAGGAGCGCCGCATCCGACACCTGGAACACCATGGTCATCGCCGGCATGTCGATGCTCCTGATCTGGCCATGCTTCAGGGTGATCTTTTTCGCATCCTTGTCGACCTTGCGCACCTCGCCCTCGGCCATGTCGGCGTCCGGTGCGGAAGCCTTGGCGGCGGCTTCCGGCTTGGCCGTGACGGCTTGCGGTTGCGGCGTGTCTGCGGCCCAGGCTGCACCGGAAGCCAGCAAGATGGAGAGCAAAAGGCCCTGTAAGGGCGGTTGGGTTCGGAACATGCAATCTTCCTTTTCAGGTGTGATGGAAATGGGGAGGGTGAAACGTGATGAGCGAAGCCGTGGGTTGCGCAATGGTTTTCAATTATCGCGACGCCTGGGACACGCGGATCGTTCCCTTCATGCCGGCCTGGTAGTGCCCGGCGATGAGGCAGGCGAAGTCAAAGGTGCCCGGCCGGTTGAACGTCCAGGTGAGGGTGCCGGATTTCCCCGGGTCCACGTGCACCATGTAGGGTTCGTCATGCTCCATGCCGGGGAACTTCTGCATCAGCGCAGCGTGTTCATCGAGCTCCTTGCGGGTGCCGATGACCATTTCATGCAGCATTTTGCCGTCATTCCTGACCTTGAAACGGACGGTTTCGCCCAACTTGATGTCGATCGCGTCGGGCGCGAAGCGCATGGCGTCGGTCATGGAGATGTCGATGGTCCGACGCACCGCCTTTTCGTCGCCCGCAACACCCCATTCCTTTTGTTCCTTTTTCACTGGGGCCTTGGCGGCATGCGCTTTGCCTTCATGCGCAAGCGCGGGCAGGCTGCCCAAAACGAGCAGGGCGAACAGGCTGGCGGGCAGGCGGTTCATGAATGTCCTTTCATTGCGTTGAGGGTGGGTGGGGAATGGTGGACAGCGCCCATCGCGCTCAATGTGCATGGCCGCTGCCCCCCGGCTTCTGGATGTTGACGGTCACTTCGCGAATCTGTTTCGCATTTCCCGTGGCCGGGTCGATGTCGCCGGCGCGCGAGGTCGGCGCGCGCACCGGATTGAGCGACTCGCCGTTCCATTCATGCGCCAGCGTGTGCTTGGGAAACGTGTAGTCGCCGGGGTCCTTGTAGTCGCCGCGCGCCAGGCCCTCGCGCACCTTGATCACCGAAAACATGCCGCCCATGCCGATGGCCCCGAACTGGCCGGCCCCGGTCATCATCGGCAGCGTGTTGTCGGGCAGCGGCATTTCCATTTCGGTCATGTCCGCCATGCCGCGCTCCCCCATCACCATGTAGTCCGGAATGAGCTTGACGATCTTGCCGGCGACCTCCTTGTGGTCCACGCCGATCATGGTGGGCACGTCGTGGCCCATCGGATTCATCGTGTGGTGGGACTTGTGGCAATGGAACGCCCAGTCGCCCGGTTCGGTGGCGACGAACTCGATCGCGCGCATCTGTCCCACGCCGATGTCGGTGGTGACTTCCGGCCAGCGCGCGGTGGGCGGCACCCATCCACCGTCGGTGCCGGTGACCACGAACTCGTGCCCGTGCATGTGGATGGGGTGATTGGTCATGGTGAGGTTGCCGATGCGGATGCGCACGCGATCGCCCAGGCGCACCACCAGCGGATCGATGCCCGGAAACGCGCGCGAGTTCCAGGTCCAGAGATTGAAGTCGAGCATGGTGTTGATCTTCGGCACCGCGCTGCCCGGCTCGATGTCGTAGGCGTTGAGCAGGAAGCAGAAATCGCGATCGCACTCCTGGTAGTGCGGCGTGCCGTGCGGCTGCTTCGGGTGCGTCACCCAGAAGCCCATCATCCCCATCGCCATCTGCGTCATCTCGTCGGCGTGCGGGT
>CAZTYC010000211.1:0-5115 GCA_964617435.1 uncultured Burkholderiales bacterium | reverse complement strand
GTTTCGCGGTAAATTCAGGGTCGAGTGGCCTTAAAGGCCGTGCCTCCACCAAGGACTCCCCCATGCCCAAACTCAAACCCGGCGACCCTGCCCCTGACTTCACCGGCAAGACCACCGACGGCACCACCGTGAGTCTGAAGGACTTTGCCGGCCGGAAGCTGGTGATGTACTTCTACCCAATGGACGACACGCCCGGTTGCACGGCGCAGGCGTGTTCGTTGCGCGACGCGAACAAGGACATCGCCAAGAAAGGCGCGGCGATCCTCGGCGTCTCCACGCAGGATTCCGCCTCGCACCAGAAATTCACCGCCAAATACAAACTCAACTTTCCCTTGCTGGCCGATACCGATCACGCGATCGGCAAAGCCTACGGCACGATCGGCAGCGGCGGACTGATGGCGGCGGCGAAGGCGATCGTGGGGATGGCGGATCGGGTGACGTTTATCATCGACGAGAAGGGCAAGATCGCCCACATTCTGGACAAGCCAGAGACCAAGAACCACGCGGAAGAAGTATTGGCATTGCTCTGATCTGACTTGTGCATCTCGGGTGAAACCCCAGCACTGGCGCGCCTTACGGGCCGAAATCGCCCCAAACTCCGCGTCCCTGTTGCACTTTGTGATTGGCGAATCGATGCATTTGCCGATACCGACATGGCGCCGCGGCAATGCCAAAATCCACTCATGTCCCGCGCGCCTCACAAACCTGACCCGCCTCCCGGCGACCTCGACCTTTTTCGAGCGGAGATGGAGGCCGACGGCGTAAAGCCGATGGCGCCGCCCGCACGGGCCCGCTTGGATACTCCCAAGCCGAAGCCGATCCCCCTGCAATCGCGCGCCGATGAAGCGGCGGTGCCACTTGAATCCCTCAAGGACACCTCCGGCTGGGACATGGACATCGATACCGGCGACCTCATCTCATTCCTGCGCCACGGACTGCCGGGCGACATTTTGAGAAAGCTGCGGCGCGGGCATTGGGCGATCCAGGAGTCGCTCGACTTGCACGGCGTGACGGTGGACCGCGCGCGTGCCGAATTGGCACACTTCATGGCGCAATGCCGCCATGCCGGGCTGCGTTGCGTGCGCGTGGTGCATGGCAAGGGCACCCGCTCCCCCGGCGGTGTGCCGCTGATCCGCAACAAGGTGCGGCTGTCCCTGTCCCAACGGGATGAGGTGCTGGCCTTCTGCGATGCCAATCCGGCGGACGGCGGGTCGGGCGCGGTGATCATCCTGCTCAAGGGCGCCTGAGCGGTCGCGATGCCGGTCGCGTTTCTGTCGCCACGCACCCGCGCCGATTAGAATCGCGCGTCCCCGCCCGAATCTGCGCATTCCCGCCATGTCCGCCCTGCTCTCCCGCCCGCTTGTGTGGTTCCTGCTTGCCCTGGCGGTGGTGATTTCCCTCGATGGCGTGGGCGATCGCAAGCTCGCGAATCCGGACGAGGGACGGTATTCCGAGATTTCCCGCGAAATGGCGGCAACGGGCGATTTCGTCACGCCGCGCCTCAACGGCATCAAGTATTTCGAGAAACCCCCCTTGCAGTACTGGGCGACGGCGGTCTCGTTCAAGTGGTTTGGATTGTCCGAATGGAGCGCGCGCCTCTACACGGTGCTGTGCGGGCTCGGCTGCATCCTGCTGGCCGGCCTCTGCGCGCGGCGCTGCTTTGACGACGACACCGCCCTCCTCTCGGCGGCCGTGCTGTTTTCCGCGCCGTACTTTGCCGCCATGGGTGAAATCGTCACCCTCGACACGGGCCTCACGTTCTGGCTGACTCTCAGCGTGACCAGCTACCTGATCGCGGAGAAGGCGCAGTCGGATTCCGCGCGGCTGCGCTGGTTGCTCGCCGGCTGGGTGGGCATGGCGGGGGCGGTGCTGTCCAAAGGCCTGATCGGCATCGTGTTTCCGGGCGCGGCGATCTTCCTCTACTGCGTCTGGCACCGCGATTTCCGGCGCCTCGCGCGGCTGGCCTGGCCGCAAGGCGTCGCGCTGTTCCTGCTGATCACGGTTCCCTGGTTCTACCTGGTGTCGCAGGCCAATCCGGAATTCCTGCGATTCTTTTTCATCCACGAGCATTTCGAGCGCTTCACGTCCACCGCGCACCGGCGCACGGAGGCCTGGTGGTACTTCTTTCCGATTCTGGTCGCCGGATTCCTGCCATGGATGGTGGCCTTGCTGCCGGCCCTGCGCCGCGCCTGGCGCCGCGCCGCGCAAACGGGAGCGCAGGGAACCGCCTTTGCGCCGTTGCGGTTCCTGTTGTTCTACGCCGCCTTCATCGTGCTCTTCTTCAGCGCGTCCGGCTCCAAGCTGCCGGCGTACATTCTTCCGGTGTTTCCGGCGTTGGCGATCGTCATCGCGGCATACCTGAAGCAGTGCGAGCCCGCGCGGCTTGCGTGGCTGGTCTTGCCGGTGGTGCCCTTGTCGCTGGCCGGCGCGTGGGCGGCCGCGCGCGCGCCGGAACGCCGCGGGGCGGACGCCTTCGTCAAGGCGCTGTTCGTGTCGATGAGTGAGTGGGTGGTGCCCGCGGCGCTGGTGATCGCCGCCGCCGGCCTGATCGGGTTTTTCCTGCTGAGGCTGGAGCGCAAATGGGCCGGGATCCTGATCGTGGCCTTCGGCACACTGGCGGGCACCGAGATGATCGAGCGCGGCTACGAGAAGATCTCCCCGCTGCAATCCGCGCATGCGCTGGCCGAATCGATCCGTGCCCAGAAGCTTGAGAAAGCGCGCATCTACTCGGTGGCGCACTATGAGCAAAGCCTGCCGTTCTACCTGGACCGTACCGTCACGCTGGTCGATTACCTGGATGAATTTGAAACCGGCCTCAAGGCGGAGCCCGAAAAATCCATCGCGCGCCTGGCCGACCTGCCCGCCGCATGGAACGCCCCGGGGGATGCCGTCGCTATAATCCAGCCTGCGCGGCTCGATGATTTCAAGGCCCTGGGCCTTGCCTTCACCGTCATCCATCAGGATCCCCGCCGCCTTGCCCTGAAAAAGATCCCCACCGCGTGAACCTCGTCAGCTTCAGCTTGATCTTGACCGGCGTGCTGCTCAATGCCGCCGCGCAACTGCTGCTCAAGGCCGGCACGACGCGCGTGGGCCACTTCGAGTTCACCTGGGCCAATGCGTGGCCGATCGGATCCCAGCTGGCCTTCCAGCCGCATATCCTCGGCGGGCTGGCCTGCTATGCGGTGAGCGTGGTGGTGTGGATCATGGCGCTCTCGCGCGTCCCGGTGTCCGTGGCGTACCCGATGCTGTCGATCGGATACATCGTCAACGCGTTCGCGGCATGGTGGCTGTTCGGCGAATCGCTGGCCGCGCAGAAGCTGATCGGCATCGGCTTCATCGTGGTGGGCGTCTGGCTGGTGGCCAAGTCCTGAGGCGGCGCAACCGCGGCGGCCCGGAACCCTCCAAGACCCTCACAAAGACCCATGTCCCGATTCCTCAAGTTTTCCGGCCCCATCATCACCGAGGCGATGGCCGATGCCGTCCGTGAGACGCTGCTCACGCAATGGGTCACCTCCGGGCCGCGCGTGGCCGAGTTCGAGGCCGCGCTGTCCGCCTACCACGGCGGCCGCCCCACGCGCGTGTTCACGTCCGCGACCGCCGCCATGGAAGTGGCGTTCCAGGTCATCGGCGTCCAGCCCGGGGACGAGATCATCACGTCCGCCATGACGTTTTTCTCGGTGGGCAACATGATCGAGCGCATGGGCGCCAAGGCGGTCTTTGTGGACTGCGACCTTGTCACCCGCAATATCGACTTCGACCAAGTCGAGGCAGCAATCACGCCGCACACCAAGGTGATCGTCCCCACGCATTTCGGCGGCCTGCCCTGCGACATGGATCGCCTTTACGACATGGCCGACGAGTACGGCATCCGCGTCGTCGAGGATGCCGCACTCGCCATCGGCTCGGCGTGGAACGGCAGGAAGATCGGTTCGTTCGGCGATATCGCCACCTTCAGTTTCCACCCCAACAAGAACATGACCACCATCGAGGGCGGCGCGGCGGTGTTCGCCGACGACAAGGAAGCCCGGCGCGCGGAAGTGCTCAGGTTTCACGGCATTGCGCGCCTGCCCGACGGCACGCGCGATGTCGAGGTGGCCTGCGGAAAATTCAACATGAGCGACGTATCCGCGCGCCTGGGCCTGCTGCAGCTGGCAAAGCTCGATGAGTGGAACGCGCACCGCCAACGGCTCGCCGCCCGCTATTTCGCGCGCCTGGCGCCGCTGGCGGGGGAATGGGGTCTCGGCTTGCCCGCACCCTCACCGGCCGGCGCCGAAGCCGACCACAGCTGGAACATGTTCTGCGTCCTGCTGCCGCTCTCGCGCATGCGCATCTCGCGGCAGGCGTTCATCGCGGACATGGCGGCGCGGCAGATCGGCATCGGCGTGTCCTACGAGGCAATGCACCTCACCACGCTGTTCCGCAACAAGGGCCACCGCGAAGGCGAGCATCCGAACGCCGAGCGCATCGGGCGCGAAACCGTCACCCTGCCCCTGATGGCGGACATGACCGAGGGCGAGGTGGACCGCGTGTGCGACGCGCTTGCCGACATCCTGAAAGGATCCGCGCGTGCTGGCTGACCAAAGTCGAGCACCGGCGCGCCTTTCCAGCCTAAAATGGCCCAATCGCCGCACCAGTATTGGACTTTGACCAAGCCGTGACACACCTGCCAGCCCCACCGTCTCCCGAGATCTCCGTCGTCATTCCGGTTTACAACGAGGAGGACGGCCTTGCCGCGCTGTTCGACCGCCTGTACCCCGCGCTCGACGGCCTCGGGCGGCCCTATGAAGTCATCTTCACCAACGACGGCTCGACGGACCGCTCCGCCGGCCTGCTGCGCGAGCAATTCCAGAAACGGCCGGACGTCACGCGGGTGATCCTGTTCAACGGCAATTTCGGCCAGCACATGGCGATCATGGCCGGCTTCGAGCGTTGCCGCGGCACGCGCATCGTCACGCTGGATGCGGACCTGCAAAACCCGCCCGAGGAAATCGGCAACCTCATGGCGGAAATGGACAAGGGCTTCGACTACGTCGGCACCATCCGCCGCCAGCGGCAGGACACCGCCTTCCGGCGCCATGCCTCGCGCGCCATGAACCGGCTGCGGGAGCGCATCAC
>CAZTYC010000210.1:0-5116 GCA_964617435.1 uncultured Burkholderiales bacterium | reverse complement strand
GGACTAACGGTTTGCCACCATCGGTGGCGCGGCGTCGCCCGGCGTGTTCAATGATGACGAGTGGTACAAGAACACGTTCATCCCGACAGTCGGCAAGCGGGGCGCCGCCATCATCGAGGCGCGCGGCCTCTCCTCCGCGGCATCGGCGGCCAACGCCGCGATCGACCATATCCGCGACTGGGTCATGGGCACCAACGGCAAATGGGTCACGATGGGCATCCCGTCCGACGGCAGCTACGGCATTCCGGACGGCGTGATGTACGGCTTCCCGGTGACCTGCGAGGGTGGCAAGTACACCATGGTCAAGGGCCTGGAGATCGACGAATTTTCGCGCGGCAAGATGGACGCGACGCTGAAGGAACTCGAGGACGAGCGCGCCGGCGTGGCGCACCTGCTCAAATAGCAAGAGCCGGATTGCAACGGGGCGGAACCCGCGCGAGCGGGTTCCGCCTTTTCATTTGCTGTCGGCGGACTGGAGCGCAGCCCCGATCAGCAGCGCGGCCAGCACGCAAAACGCCAGGGCTGCCGGCGTGACGCTCGCCGTGGCGACATCCATCGACGCATCGATCAGAAAGTTGTCCGCACCCGCGAACACAAAAGCGAACAGTGCCGCGACCCCCGCGCAAGCCACGGGAACGCCGTTGCGCACCCATGGGGAAAGGTCGCGCCGCGCCGGTAGGCGATCCATCACCCGCAATGTAAAGCCGCCGTCGTCGAGATGGATGTCGCGCAACGCGTCCGCATCCGCCTTCAGCAGCGCGTCGATCGGATCGTGCACCAACGAAACGGGCATGGGGGGAGGGGATTCAGTGGGCTTCATGCGGTGGCTCCCGGTCGTTCTTGTACTTCATCATCGTAGTCCCGCAGCACACCGCGCAGTTTCTGCTTGGCGCGCAGGAGGTGCGTCTTGAGGGTGCCCAGCGGCAGGCCGAGCACATACGCGGCCTCGTCGTGTGACAGGTCATTGTAGTAACACTGGTGGATGGCGGCGCGCTCGGCCTCGGAGAGCGTGCGCAGGGCGCGTTGCAGATCGTGCCGCGTGGCGGTGGCGTCGGATTCCGGGGGCGTCCAATCGGTGGCCGGTGCCTCGTCGTCGCCCAGCAGCACTTCCTGCTTTTTGCGCACTTCCGATTGCCATGCGTTGAAGGCGATGCGGTAGAGCCAGGTCGAGAACTTTGCCTCGAAGCGGAAACTGCCGATCTTCCTCCACGCCAGGATGAACGTCTCCTGGGCGATGTCATCGGCCAGCTCCGTACTTCCGGTCATCCTGCGCAGGCTCGCGCGCAGCGTCGATTGATGCCTGCGCACCAGTTCCGCGAACGCGTTCCGGTCGTCGCTGCGCAGGACGCGCGCGATCAGGTCGGTATCCGCATATCCCGGCGCCGGGCCGGTGGCCGGACCCACGGGGGCCTCAGTCCTTGGCGGCGCCGCCGGGTTTCGCCTTGTCGGCGGACAACTTCCAGACGATCAGGTAGCCGATCCCCATGAACAGCGGGATGGCCGCCACACTCCAGGCCAGATTGTTCTGGAACATGAACAGGCCGAGCCCGAGCGCCAGCATGACCAGGACGATGCCGCGGCGAAGGTCCGAATGGCTGTCCTCCGCGCCGGAAAACAGCTCCGGCGGAATGGGTTGCCCTTTCTCGGCGAGCCGGAGCGCGGTTTCATGGTTGAGCTGGTTGCGCTTGGCGCGGTACCAAAGGAACGCCACCATCAGCAGCACCGGCATGCCGATCCCCAGCACGATGGCGCTGGTGGCGACGAGGGTGGTTCCGAAATCCATGAGACCTCCTTGCGATGAACATTGGGTTGGCTGTATGACGCGCCAGCCGGCCGGTTTGGATTCAGGGGGTGGCCGGTGCGGTGGTCCGGTCGGGGGCGAGCGCCGCCACCTCCTCCGGCCGCGGCAGGTCGCGCAGCGACGGCAGGCTGGAATACCGGAACAACACCAGCCCCATCACCAGGCCGATGGCGCCGCAGGTGGCGATGGTCGCGCGCAGGCCCAGCCATTCCGCCAACGCGCCGCCCGCCAGCGAGCCTACCGGCGCCAGCGATACCGCGATGAAGATGAGCGTGGACGTGACGCGTCCGCGGAACGCTTCCGGCACCGCCGCCTGCCGCAGCGAGAGGTAGTTGATGAAGAACAGCATGACGCCGAGGTCCAGGATGAACAGGGCCGCGCCGAGCATCACCGGCGTGAACGCGTTCTTCGGGACCACGGCAACCAGCAGCCAGGCAACGGCAGAGGCGGTAAGCCCGCCCAGCATGATGCTGCCGATCCCGAACCGCGCATTGAAGCGCTTGACCGTGGCCGTCGCCACCAGGAAACCGACGCCGGCCACCATGAACAGCGCACCGATGGTGCCGGGCGACAGGTCAAGGTCCCGCGCGGCATAGAGGATCACGATTGCAATATAGGCATGCTTGAGCACGTTCCACCCGGTCAGCGTGAACGCCAGCGTCTTGAGCACGCGATGGCGCAGGACGATCGCCAGCCCCTGCTTGGACTCGGCCCAGATCGCCCGCCAGTTCATGCTTTCCGAGGAAACCTTGGGCGCGTCGCTCGCCTTGGGCGGGATGGACCGCAGGATCCATGCGGAAAACAAGAACGAGAAGGCATCCGCGAGGATCGCGATCGGCGCGGTCAGCCAGTGGATGATCGCGCCGGCAAGCCCGGGTCCGATGAGTTGCGAGGTCGAATCCGACAATGCGATCCCGGCATTGGCATCCACCAGATGCTTGTTGCCCACGCGCTCGGCCATGAACACGTTGTACGCGGCCCAGCCGATGATCCCGCCGATGCCCACCAGGAAGCCCACCACGTAGAGCACCGGCATCGACAGGAATCCGCACCATGCGGCGATCGGCACCAGCAACAGCGCCGTGCCGCGGCCAATGTCGGCCAGGATGATGAGCTTGAGCTTGCGCGAGCGGTCGATCAGCACCCCGGTGAAGAGGCCGAACAGGGTGTAAGGCAAGGCCTCCACCGCCGTGAGGATGCCCATCTGCAGCGGTGTTGCGTTCAGCATGAGGGCTGCGGTCAGCGGCAAGGCCAGGAACGTGACCTGCCCGCCGAAGTGCGTGATGGTGAGCGACAGCCACAGCAGGCGGAAATCGCGGTTCTGCCAGACCGGCGACAAGTGCCGGTGCCACCATTTTGACCGCGGTTGGGGTGCGGCGGCTTTTTCCATTTTGTTTTGCATCATGGTTCGTGTCCTGCCAAATGACCGGCCCGCAGCGCAGGCGCGATCAAGAAATCAATGGCGGGAAACGAAAAATCCGGAAGGTTCCCCGCCTCCAAGTCCGGCGGGTGCATCGGAGTGCAGCCGGATCAGTGCGGTGTGCCGGGCATGCCGGTATCGACGCCCGGAATCCCCGCCATGCGCGAGGCCGCGCGCGCTGCGGATCGCAGGCGCAGGTGCGGCAAGGCGGAATGGGTCGGGTTCATGGGATCTACCGGCGAATGGTGCGTGATGGATGCATCTTACCGGATGCATGCAATGAGGGAAAGTAGCAGAACGTGACGGTCCAGTCCGCGGTAGCACAGTCCATCCGGCTGACGCGGCCTGGACACTGGCGCGCCAGCAATGCGGAATGTCACCCGCGTAAAGCCGGTGTGGCCGCAGGCGAACCGCGCAGGCATGGTCTAATCGCTGACGACAATGATCTCAGGCAGATTGGAATTTGATCGCGCAATGAAAACCCGGGACGCCACGGAACCATGAAGACTGCGGATGCAGCGATCCTGGGGTATTGCCGCGCCGGATTCGAGCCTGACCTCGCGGCGGAATTTCGCGCGCACGGGCTGTCGCCGGTCGAAAACGGAGACGGCTACGTCGTCGCGCAGGGCCCGCGCGGCGCGGTCACGCAAGCGCCGCAGGTGGACTGGGTGTTTGGCCGGTCCGTATTGAGCGCGGCGCCGGGGCGCATCGCCCTCGATGGCAAGGACCGCGTGACGCCCATCGCCGCGGCGGCAGCCAGCTGGCTGGATGAGGCGGATGTACGGCAGGTGAGCGGCGTGCGGGTCGAGTTTCCGGATACCAACGACGGCAAGACACTGTCCCGGTTTGTCGATATCCTCGAGCCGCGCCTTGTCGATGCGCTGGGTGACCGGATCGACCCGGGAAACGGCAGGCTGCCGTTGTTGCACGTGTTCCTGACCCCGGACCGGCAGGCGCGGCTTGCATTGTCACGGCCGGGTACGAATCCGTGGCGAAACGGCATTCCGCGCTTGCGCATGCCATCCGGCGCGCCGAGCCGCTCCACGCTGAAACTGGCCGAGGCCTTCCACTGTTTCCTGGGTGACGATCTGGAGCGCGCCGTGCGGCCGGACATGCGCGCCGTGGATCTGGGCGCGGCGCCGGGTGGCTGGACATGGCAGTTTGTCGAACGCGGCGTGCGCGTGACGGCCATCGACAACGGGCCGCTCAAGGGCGATCTGGTCGACAACGCCATGGTGAAACATCTGCGCATGGACGGATTTCGTTTCGAGCCGCGCCAGCCGGTCGACTGGATGGTCTGCGACATGGTGGAGCGGCCGTCGCGCGTCGCTCAGCTGGTGGCCAAGTGGATGTCCAGCCAATGGTGCACGGCGTCAATCTTCAATTTGAAGCTGCCGATGAAAAAGCGCCTGGAGGAGGTCGAGGCTTGCCGCGCGGTGATTGCCGAAGCCATGGAAAGCGCAGGACGGCGCCATGAAGTGCGCATTCGCCAGTTGTACCACGACCGCGAGGAAGTGACCGGCATCGCGCGGTTCCTGCCGCGGATTTCGCACGGCAGGAGTGCCCGGCCGCGCCGCTAGCGGCTGAACGTCACCTCGGTATCGTACGACCGCCCGTCGGCGCCGGGATTGAACTTCCAGCGCGACAAGGCATTTTGCACGGCCCGGTCAAACACGCGCGGCGGCGAGGCGGACACGATGGCGACATTGGTGGCCTCGCCAGCGGCATTGATGGTGATGCGGGCGCGCACCGTGCCGGATTCAACACCGGCGCGCGAGGCGTCGCGCGGGAAATCGGGCGATTCACGCTGCAATACGGTCACCGAGGTCGTCGGCGCGGGCGCGGCGGGGCGCGCGGTCGGCTGCGCGGCCGCGACCTGGACCGGGGCGGGCGCC
>CAZTYC010000209.1:0-5144 GCA_964617435.1 uncultured Burkholderiales bacterium | reverse complement strand
GCAGCCAGGTGAAGCAACTCGCGCCCGGCACGCGGGTGCGCGCGTTTGGCGAAGTACGCCAGGGATTCTTCGGCGCGGAGATGATCCACCCGCGCTACAAGGTGGTAGCGGAGGGTGCGCCGTTGCCGGACACGCTGACCCCGGTCTATCCCGCGACGGCCGGGCTGTCCCAGGCGGCGATCCGCCGCGCCATCGAGGGCGCGTTGGCGCGCCTCGGCCCGCGGGTGGACGAGGAAACGCTGCCGGACCGCTTGAAGCGGGACCTGAAACTGGGGCCGCTTTCGGCCAGCATTCGCGCGCTCCACCATCCGGCGCCGAGCGATTCACAGGCCGCGCTGTCGGAGCACACGCATCCGGCCTGGCGGCGCATCAAGTTCGATGAAATCCTCGCGCAGCAGATCGCC
This sequence comes from uncultured Burkholderiales bacterium, assembly GCA_964617435.1. GTDB lineage: Bacteria > Pseudomonadota > Gammaproteobacteria > Burkholderiales > Usitatibacteraceae > UKL13-2. The sequence goes on along the minus strand of CAZTYC010000209.1, from coordinate 4,740 downwards.
ATGCGCCGCGCACGCGCCGAACGCGACGCCAAGCGCGCGCCGCCGATGCGCGCCGATGCCGCGCTGCTGGATCCATTCGCGGCCGCCCTGCCGTTCCAGCTCACGGGTGCGCAGCAGCGCGTGTTCGCCGACATCGCCCGCGACCTGGCCCGCCCGGTGCCGATGCAGCGCCTGTTGCAGGGCGACGTGGGCAGCGGCAAAACCGTGGTCGCGGCGATGGCGGCGCTGATCGCCGTCGGCAACGGCTTCCAGGCGGCGCTCATGGCGCCAACCGAGATCCTCGCCGAGCAGCATCACCGCAAGCTGTCCGCCTTGCTGGCCCCGCTGGGCATGGTCGTGACCTGGCTCACCGGCAGCCTGAAGGCGAAGGAAAAGCGCGAGGCCGCCGCGGCGATCGCCAGCGGTGCGACGCAACTGGCGGTCGGTACCCACGCGCTGTTCCAGGAGGACGTCACGTTCGCCCGGCTGGGCCTGGCGATCATCGATGAACAGCATCGCTTCGGCGTGGGGCAACGGCTGGCGTTGCGCGGCAAGGGCCGCACGGGAGATTTGATCGAGCCGCATCAACTGATGATGAGCGCGACACCTATTCCGCGCACGCTCTCGATGACCTATCTCGCGGACCTCGATGTCTCGGTCATCGACGAGCTGCCGCCGGGGCGCGCGCCGGTCACCACCAAGCTGGTCTCGGAGACGCGCCGGGACGAGGTCCTGGGCCTCGTGCGCAGCGAGGTCATCACCGGGGCGCAGGTGTACTGGGTCTGTCCACTGATCGAGGAATCGGAAACCCTGCAATTGAAGACCGCGACCGAAACCTTCGAGCGCATGAAGGCGGCGTTGCCGGAACTGACCATCGGCCTGGTCCACGGGCGCTTGAAACCGGCGGAAAAGAACGCCGTCATGGCCGCGTTTGTCGCGCGCGAGATCCACGTGCTGGTCGCCACCACCGTGATCGAGGTGGGCGTCGATGTGCCCAACGCGAGCCTCATGGTCATCGAGCATGCGGAGCGCATGGGCCTCTCGCAGCTGCATCAATTGCGCGGACGGGTGGGGCGGGGGATGCGCGCGTCCGCCTGCATCCTGCTGTTCCAGAACCCGCTGTCGGAAAACGCCCGGGCGCGTCTCAAGGTGATCTACGAATCGACCGACGGCTTCGAGATCGCCCGCGAGGACCTGCGCCTGCGCGGCCCCGGCGAATACCTGGGCGCGCGGCAGTCCGGCGCGCCGATGCTGCGCTTTGCCGATATCGAGCGCGATCTGGACCTGGTCGAGGCCGGCCGAAATGCCGCGGCCTGGATGCTCCAGCACGCGCCCGACCTGGCCGACGCGCACTTGAACCGCTGGCTGGGTTCGCGCCAGCATTTCCTCAAGGCATGAGGACGCTCAAGCTCACCCGCGTGGATGCCTGGCGCGGCAAACCCCCGCCGCCCACGCACACACTCTACGCATGGCTCACGGATCGCGGTTCTTTGTCCGCCCGACTGGCCGCCCGCTTTGATTCCTTCAGTGTCATGCGGTTGTCGCAGGCGCGCTTGAAGCCGCATCCCGACGAGCGCAGGCACCTGGGCGCGCGCGTGGGCGAGCACTGCATCGTGCGGGAAGTCTTGCTGCTTTGCGAGGGCGTGCCGCGCGTGTTCGCGCACAGCCTTGCCTTGCCGCGCGATCTTTCCGGCGCGTGGCGCGGGCTGTCAAGACTGGGCGCCCGTCCGCTGGCGGACATGCTGTTCGGCGATGCGTCGGTGACCCGCCACCCGATCGAATACAAGCAGATCGATGCGCGCCACGCGCTCTACCGCGCCGCGCTGGCCGCCGTCCCGGACATGCGCGCACCGCGCCTGTGGGCGCGCCGCAGCGTGTTCATGAAGCAGGGCCGCCCCCTGATGGTGACGGAGGTGTTCCTGCCCGGCGCGCTGGTCAAACCCTAGGGTTGGCGCGGCGTTCGGGGCGAAAATCGCTGGAATCCCGCGCCAGTTCTGGGGTTTCAGGTTTGGTTATTTTCTTTCGCTTGCACCCGGAGAGGGCGGTGTTTCGAACACGCGCATCCAGGCAGTTCATTCCTTCATCCGGTTCAAGCGCAGCGAGTTGAACACCACCGACGCCGAACTCAGGCTCATCGCGGCCGCAGCGATCATGGGCGACAGCAGCCACCCGGTGAAGGGGTACAGGACTCCAGCCGCCAGCGGCACACCCAGCGCGTTGTAGAGGAACGCAAACACCAGGTTCTGATGCATGTTGCGGATGGTGGCCATCGACAGCCGCCGCGCGCGCGCGATGCCGCGCAGATCGCCCTTCACCAGGGTGACCTGCGCGCTGTTCATCGCCACGTCGGTGCCGGTGCCCATGGCGATGCCGATGTCGGCTTTCGCCAGCGCCGGCGCATCGTTGATGCCATCGCCGGCCATCGCCACCATCGCGCCCTCCTTCTGGAAGCGCGCCACAAGGTCGAATTTGTCCTGCGGCTTGACCTCCCCGTACACCTGGTCGATGCCCAGTTTCGCCGCCACTGCCTGCGCGGTGACTAGTCCGTCGCCGGTGGCCATGACCACGCGCAGGCCCGCATCCTTCAATTGGGCCAGCGCCTCCGCGGAACTGGCCTTGACCGGATCCGACACCGCCAAAATGCCGGCCAGCATTCCATCGACCGCAAGGAACATGACGCTGGCGCCGCCCTGCCGGAATTCATCCGCGGCGTCGGCCAGGGCCGTTGCCTCAACGCCGTTGTCCTTCATGAACGCGAGGTTGCCCAGCGCCAGCCGGCGTTCACGCACCCGGCCCCGCACGCCGACGCCGCTGTGCGAATCGAACTCCGTCGCCGCGTCGAGGGTCAGTCCCCTGGCGAGCGCCGCATCGACGATGGCGCGCGCCAAGGGATGCTCGCTGCCCTGGTCCAGGCTGGCGGCCAGTTGCAGCACCCCGTCTTCGGTGAAGCCGGGGGCGGCACGCACGCGCTCGAACACCGGCCGGCCCTCGGTGAGCGTGCCGGTCTTGTCCACGATCAGCACGTTGATGCGCCGGAAATTCTCGATCGCCGCCGCGTCGCGGAACAGGATGCCGCCGGTGGCCGCCTTCCCGGTGGCCACCATGATCGACATCGGCGTGGCCAACCCCAGCGCGCACGGGCAGGCGATGATGAGTACGGCGACGGCGTTGATCAGCCCGAACAGCCAACCCGGTTCCGGGCCCCACACGCCCCAGGCCACGAACGTGATCACCGCAATGGCAATCACCGCCAGCACGAAACGGCCGGCCACGACATCGGCCACGCGCTGCAAGGGCGCCTTCGACCGCTGCGCCTGCGCCACCATCTGCACGATCTGCGAAAGGACCGTGTCGGCGCCCACCTTGTCCGCGCGCATGATGAGCGCGCCGGAAGTGTTCATCGTCGCGCCGATCAACTTGTCGCCCGGCTTTTTCATCACCGGAACTGGCTCGCCGGTGATCATCGATTCATCCACCGCGCTGCGGCCGTCGAGGACGGCGCCATCGACCGGGACGCGTTCCCCCGGCCGCACGCGCAGGCGATCGCCCGCATGGACGTGGGCGAGCGGCACATCGTCCTCCGTGTCGTCAGGACCGATGCGGCGCGCCGTCTTCGGCGCCAGGCCCAACAAGGACCGGATGGCGGCGGACGTCTCCGAACGCGCCTTGAGCTCCAGGATCTGCCCGAGCAGCGTGAGGGAGACGATGACCGCGGCCGCCTCGAAATACACTTGTACGCGGCCCATGGAAATGAATTGGGCGGGAAACACGTCCGGCGCCAGCGTCGCGACCACGCTGTAGGTGTACGCGGCGCCCGTGCCCAGGCCGATGAGGGTCCACATGTTCGGGCTGCGGAACGCGACGGACTGCATCGCGCGGACGAAGAACGGCCAGCCGGACCAAAGGACAACCGGCGTTGTGAGGGCCAGTTCAATCCAGCTCTGCTGGGTGCCGTGGAACCATCCGAGCCGGTGGCCGAACATCGCCAACACAACGGAGACAAGGGTCAGGGGCAGGGTCCACCAGAAGCGGCGCCGAAAGTCGGCAAGCTCTCCGCTCCCGGCATCGTCTTCGTTGCCGCCCGCAGGCAGCACGGGTTCCAGCGTCATCCCGCATTTCGGGCAATTGCCCGGCGCGTTTCGGCGAATCTCCGGGTGCATCGGGCAGGTGTATTCGGTCACCGGGCCGGCGGGCGCGGCGGCGTCAGCTGCGGGAGGGTGTGCGTGATGCGCATGGGGATCGTGCGAGTGCATGTCAACTCCTGTCGTTTGGCGGCTTCACGCCCTTTGAAGCAAGGATCGAATCGCGGGGAGCGCGCCGACTGCGGCTTGCTCACCGATGGCGATGAATTCGCGGCGTTGTTGCATCGAGAAGCCTGCGTACAGGCCGAGGCGCGGGGAGATCACCAGGTCGGCCAGCGGCAGGTCGCGCAAATTCAGCGCGTGACGGTAATAGTCCGACAACATCCAGTCCGGTGTTTCGCGCAGATCCTGGGCCATTTCCGCAGGATGGCACATCACGTCGACCGCGACCACCCGGCGGGACCCCAATTCGCGCGCCAGGCGCACCGGGACCGGGGCCGTCAAGTCGCCGTCAAGGTATTCGCGGTTGCCAATGCCCACGCGCTTGAAGGTACCGGGAACGGCGGTCGAGGCGCGAATGGCGGTGACCGCGTCGCCCCGCGTGAATGCGACGGGGATTCCGGATTCCAGATCGGTGGCGACCGCGGCAGCGGAAATGGGCAGCGACTCAAGGGTCCGG
>CAZTYC010000208.1:0-5165 GCA_964617435.1 uncultured Burkholderiales bacterium | reverse complement strand
TCTTGACGCCCCACCGACGGCTCAAATTCGAACGCATCAACGTGCACGAAGTGGTGGAGCACGTGCGGACCCTTTTGCTGGCCGAGTTTCCCGCCGGCCTGCATGTGGTGCGCGACTACGATGCCAGCCTTCCCGATTTCATCGCCGACAGGGAAACCTTGATCCAGGCAGTCCTCAACATTGCGCGAAATGCCGCCCAGGCGCTGAACGGTCACGGGCAAATCCAGCTCGTCACACGCATCGCGCGACAAGTAACGCTTGCAAAAAAGCGCTATCGACATGCGATCGTTGTCCAGATCATCGACAACGGACCCGGCGTGCCACCTGACTTGGCTGGAAAGATCTTTTTTCCGCTGGTGACTGGTCGCACCGGGGGAACTGGGCTCGGCCTTTCACTGGCGCAGCAGCTGGTCAACCAGCATCAGGGCCTGATCGAATTTGAGTCAGAGCCGGGCCGCACGTGCTTTTCCGTCTTGCTGCCCATGCGGGAAGTCGATGCCGTCGCACAGGCGCCGGCCCCCACCGACGCGCAATTGCGCGCATTTCACTAGTCGCGGAAGCCTTTCATGCGCCCTGTCTGGATCATCGACGACGACCAATCGATTCGCTGGGTCATCGAGAAAGCGCTGGCGCGCGAGGGCATCGATTACGAATCGTTCAGTTCGGCGCAGGCCGGCCTCGACGCGCTGGGGCGCCAAGGCGGATCCCGCGAGCCGCAGGTCGTGATCTCGGACATTCGCATGCCCGGGGTCTCCGGGCTCGATTTCATGCAACAGCTCAAGGCGCGGATGCCGACGACGCCCGTCATCATCATGACCGCATATTCGGACCTCGACAGCGCCGTCGCCGCATTTCAAGGGGGTGCTTTCGAGTATTTGCCGAAGCCGTTTGATATTGACCAAGCCATCGAATTGATCCGGCGCGCACTGGCCGAGTCGCAATCTGCGCCCGGGAGAGCGGATGCCCCGGCAGGAGACGCGGAAATCCTCGGTTCTGCCCCGGCGATGCATGAAGTGTTTCGTGCCATTGGCCGGCTGTCGCACTCGCATGCCACCGTTCTCATCAATGGCGAGTCCGGGACGGGCAAGGAGCTTGTGGCGCGCGCACTGCACCGGCACAGTCCGCGCAAAAACGCGCCGTTCGTGGCCATCAACACGGCGGCCATTCCGAAAGATCTGCTGGAAAGCGAATTGTTCGGACACGAACGCGGCGCATTCACTGGCGCGCAGGCCTTGCGTCGCGGACGTTTTGAGCAGGCAGAGAACGGCACGCTGTTTCTCGACGAGATTGGCGACATGCCCGCAGATTTGCAGACCCGGCTGTTGCGCGTCTTGTCGGACGGCCAGTTCTACCGGATTGGTGGGCACACTCCGCTGACCGCCAACGTGCGCGTGATCGCCGCCACGCACCAGGACCTGGAGAAGCGTGTGGAGTTGGGGCTGTTCCGCGAGGACTTGTACCACCGTCTCAACGTGATTCGCCTCAAGCTGCCTCCCCTGCGAGAGCGGCGCGAGGACATTCCGCTGCTCGCCCAACATTTCCTCGCCAAAAGCGCGCGCGAACTCGATGTGGAACCCAAGCGGTTGTCTGACGCGGCGCTGGAGTTCCTGTCCCGCCAGAGTTTTCCAGGCAACGTCCGCCAATTGGAAAACCTTTGCCACTGGATCAATGTCATGGCCCCCGCACAGTCCGTGGAGGTCGCCGACTTGCCGCCTGACATTCGCGGCGGATCTTCGGTTGCGCTCCAAGGATCAACTGCCGCGCTCACCGACTGGCGCGTTGCACTGGAGCGTGAAGTGGAGGCCGCACTGGCGCGCGGCGACTCGTCTGTTTATGAACGTTTGAACCGGGTCTTTGAGACTGCCCTCATCACCAAGGCGCTGGAGCATACGGCTGGCCGGCGCATCGAAGCGGCCACATTGCTTGGCATCGGCCGCAACACGCTTACGCGCAAGGTGCAGGAACTGGGCATCGACCGCGAGTAGGCAGCGAAGGTTCGCCGAGGCTACGGCGCGCTGAGCCAAAGATCGCACGCATGCACCACTCTTGTTCCCACCCTTCTCCCGAACGGGCTCTCCAGGCCATCCAGAAGTTTGAGACGGATTTCAGCCGCTCGGCGGATGCGCACTGCATCCCTCTATCGTTGCCGGCGTTTCCCGGCATCGCACGCTACCTCCAGCATCAATCGGCGCCGCTTACCGGAAGCCTCGTGCACCGCGTGGCCCGCGATGGAACGCCCGAGTGGTGCACTCAGGTTCCGCCAAGTTCCGCGAGCAATTGCAGGGCCGGGGCATACGATGGATGGATGGCCAGCGCCTCCTGGCAGCGTTGGCGCGCAATGGCGCGGCGGTTGCGCTGCACCTCGTGTCGCGCAAGCATGACCAGCTCTGCGGCACCTACCGGAAATGAGGGCGTGCCCGTCATGCGCAATACGTCCGGTGGTTGGGTTTGACGTTCAAGGAAGACCATCGAATCGTAGAAATGAACGCCGTTGCACATGCGCTTCAATTGGCCAGGCGTGTGTGCAGGATCCTCCGCGAAGCCGGCATGCAGATCATCAACAAATCGTTTGCAATATTCGATGAACGTCCCAGAGTGGCGAAGACCACCTCCCCAATGCCGCCAATAACTGGTGTGTGTGTCCTCCACGGCATAGATCCCACCCTCCCTGACGGCGGGAAACAATTCTTCAAAGGTCGCGATTTGCTGGCCCATCCGGTGCCCGCCGTCGTCGAGAACAATGTCAAAAGGCCCATGCTTGTCGCGCAGCATCTTGAGAAACTTGCGGTCCTCCTGATCGCCAATTTCCACCGCGATGCCGGGCTCGCCAAACGCGGCGCAGGCAGAGTTGATATCCACGCCCGTGATGCGTGCCTGCGGCCCGAAGTAGTGTCTCCACATTTGCAGTGAGCCTCCATGAGATACACCGATTTCGAGCATGTTCACGGGGTGACCTCGAAACTTGGCGAAGTGCCGCTCATAAAAGGCGAAATAGTGCATCCACTTGTCGATCATCCGGCCAGGGTTGGAATCAAAATAGCGGTAGAGGTCGCTCATGGATTCGTCCAATCGTTGATTTTGCGATGGCCTTGCGCCGTCATTCGGTTGCGGTCTCGGCCTGCTTCGGCCGCCACTTGAGCAGCCTGTTTTCCGCAATGGTCACCATCGCGTCCAGCATCAACGCGAACAGCGTCAACACCAGGATGCCCGCGAACACCGTGTTGATATCAAAGGTTCCTTCGGCCTGGTGAATCAGATAGCCCACCCCCTTGGCGCTGCCGAGGTACTCGCCGACCACCGCGCCGACAAACGCCATGCCCACTGACGTGTGCAGGCTGGAGAACACCCATGAGGTCGCCGAGGGCAAGTACACATGGCGCAGCAGTTGCGTTCGATTCGCCCCCAGCATGCGTACGTTGTTCAACACGACTGGAGAGACTTCCTTCACGCCCTGGTACACGTTGAAGAACACGATGAAAAACACCAGCGTGACGCCGAGGGCCACCTTTGACCAGATGCCCAAGCCAAACCACACCATGAAAATCGGCGCCAGAATCACCCGCGGCATCGCGTTCAGCCCCTTGATGAACGGGTCCGCCACGGCGGACGCAAACGGTGACAGGCCGAGCCAGAGCCCCACGGCCAATCCCAGCAGCGTACCAATTACAAATGCCAGCGCCGTCTCTTGCAGGGTGACCCAGAGATGCGCGTAGATTTCACCGCCGGTGAACCACGCCCAGACCACATGAAAAATCTTTGCCGGTTCGCCAAAGAAAAACGCCGCCTTGTTCTCATTGTCGAAGAACAAGGGAGGGACGAGGCCCGGCGCGGTCATCACGTGCCAGAGGGAGAAGATCGCAATCAGGAGCCCGGCCTGCCAAAGTCGAATCCGGTTCATGTCAACCCGTCATCCGATTTTTCGTCTGATGATAGCCCTTCAGCACCTCATCTTTCATTGCGTGCCAGATCTGCTCGTGCAGTTGCAGGAAGCGCGGTGTGAGGCGAATCTCGGCTACATCGCGGGGCCGGGGCAGGTCAATGGCAAAGTCACCGATCGGCTGGGTGGCCGGGCCCGCGGAGAGCACCACCACGCGATCCGACATCGAGATGGCTTCTTCCAGGTCGTGGGTGATGAAGAGCACCGATTTCCTGTCGGCTTGCCAGAGGTCCAGCAACTCGTTTTCCATCAATTGCCGAGTTTGAATATCGAGCGCGGAGAACGGCTCATCCATCAACAGGATTTTCGGATCGAGGATCAGCATTTGCGCCAGCGCGCAGCGCTTGCGCATGCCGCCGGACATTTCGTGCGGATATCGGTCCCCGAAGCCTGCAAGGCCGACGCGGGAAAGCCATGCTTCCCCTCGCTCTGCGGCTTCCTTGGCATCGACGCCGCGAAACTGCAAGCCCGCCGTCACGTTGGCCAACGCCGAGCGCCACGGCATCAGGGATTCGGCCTGAAACATGTAGCCGGCTTGCGCGTTGAGTCCCTCGAGCGGTTTGCCGAAGATTTCCACCGACCCCGCAGAGGGCCTTAACAATCCCGCAGCGACATTGAGCAAGGTCGATTTGCCGCAACCCGTGGGGCCGACGATGGAAACGAACTCGCCGTCGGCGATGGAGAGCGACGTATCGGCGACAGCCGTGTAGGGCGTGCCGCCAGGCTTGGCGGCGAAGGTGACCGCTAGATGATCGAAATGCAGCGCATCAGCCGACACGTTCAGACGCTGACGACTAGATCCATGATGCACACAACGTCAAACCCAAGCACCGGCGCGCCTCTCATGGCATTTCTGCCCCAATCGCCGCACCATTCCTTGTGTTTTGCCCCCGTCTTCACTTGATCTTCGTCGCCGCCTTCTTTGCAAAGGAATTGTCAAACGTCGCTGCAAGGTTGATCGAGTCCCCCGCTGCGATCACGGAGGGCTCGAACTGCTTGACCACCTTGTACACATTCTGCACGGCCGCCATGCTCATCTGGCCATCCTGCGAATAGCCGATCATGTTCTTCAGCAGTGCCGCCTTGTAGAGCGAGCGGTTCCCCGACATGTAGGCTTCCGGCACCACGGCCATGACTTGCTCCGGAGTGGCCTTGGCCAGCCACTTCAAGGCTTTCACCATCGCATTGACCACGGCTTGCGTAGTATTGGGGTTCTTCTTGATGAATT